>CACHVZ010000005.1 GCA_902583445.1 uncultured Bacteroidota bacterium
CAGCCAAGAGTACACAAAAACTAGACATATATACAAAAGAAAGACCTGTGGGAATTCAAATATTTGGATCAAACCTTGATTCAATGCTTGGGGCGGTAGACATAGTTGAAAAAACAAACCCAGATATTATTGACATTAATTATGGGTGTCCTGTTAAAAAAGTAGTATGTAAAGGTGCGGGTGCAGGAATTTTGAAAGATATTCCCTTAATGGTTAGTCTTACAAAAGAAATAGTAAAAAGAACAAGCCTGCCTGTTACTGTAAAAACCAGACTTGGATGGGATGAAAAATCCATTAAAATAGTAGAGGTAGCAGAAAGACTTCAGGATGTAGGTATAAAAGCAATTTCTATTCATGGAAGAACTAGAGCTCAAATGTATAAAGGTGACGCTGACTGGACCCAAATAGCTGCAATAAAAAATAATCCAAGAATGCATATACCTGTTTTTGGAAATGGTGATGTAAACTCTCCAGAGAAGGCTAAAGAAATGAGAGACGACTTTGGGCTAGATGGAGCTATGATAGGAAGAGCGTCCATAGGAAACCCATGGTTTTTTGACCAAGTAAAACACTATCTAAACACGGGCAATAAAAAAGAAGAACCAGGAATATCAGACAAAGCAAGAATGGCAAAAAGACATTTAGAGATGGCGGTGAAGTGGAAGGGTGAGGTATTGGGGGTTCTAGAAACAAGAAGACACTATGGTAATTACTTTAAAGGGGTTGCGAACTTTAAAGAAACAAAAAGCAGGATACTTAATGAAAAAGATCCAATCAAAATCTTTCATGAGCTTGATGAAATAATACACACCTTTTCCCAAAAAGAATTGGTTTAATCTTCTTTTAAACCAATTGTAGACCACAAAGAAGTAATCACACCTAAAGCAATAATTGTGGTTAAAACAATTAAAACGTTAGAAATAGTAAAAGAAATAGGATACGGTATGGATGTTCCAGGAACTAAAATTAAAGAATAAGAGTTTTGAAAAACTATAATTAACCACGCTAAAAGAACACCGACAACCCCTCCAAAAAAAGATGTTACTATGCCCAATAAAAAGAACACTTGATTAATATCATTTTTTTCTCCCCCAAGAGATTTAAGAATTCTTAAATCATGCCTTTTTTCAACAATCATAATGGTTAGAGAGCCAACAAGGTTAAACATAGCGACCAATGCGACTAGAGAAAAAATAAGATATACGGCAAAATTTTCAGTATTCAGCATCTTATACAAAGCAGGGTTCAAATCTTGTTTTGTCAATACTTCCGCGTTTTCACCAAGCTCATCCGTGATAAAAGTTTTAACATCTTTATCAGTAAGCGACTTGTTGGAAAAAATCTCAACAGACGTAAAAGTATTTTCTTGAGCTCCAGTTAAACTAGCCATGGACGCCACTGAGGTAAACGCATATTTTTTTTCTATATCGCTGCTTATTTGATATATACCTTCAATATCAAATTGCTTAGATGAAAAAGGAGAGAAACCAAAAAGGCTATTGGTGTTTCTTTTAGGAGCGGTAGCAAGAAGAGAAAACTCTTTGCTAAGAACAACCTCTAGAGAAGAGGCCAAATCTGCACCAATATAAATTGTGTTTTTCTTTTCTGGAGAAAAAACACCAACAAGAGAGAGAGAATCAAGCGCAGGCGTAAGATGATAGTCAGAAAAAACACCTTTTAGTATAGTAGCACCAGAATTTAGCTCATTTGAAAAAACAACCTTTTCTTCAATTACTTCAGAAGCACCTAGAACACCATCAAGTCCTCTAATTTTGTTAAGAGTCTCTTGGCTTACAACAAGATATTTGCCTTTTTTAGGCACCACTTTATAATCCGGATCAAAAGAACTGGTATAAAAAAGACCAAAATCTTTAAGACCTTCAAAAGCGCTCAGGACAACCAACAAAACACATGCAGCAGCAACGATCATTAAAAAAGCAAAACCATTAATTCTATTTACAATTGTTTTAGAGTCCCTTGAAAAAAAATAACGAAAAGCAATTTTATATATGTAAGACTTAAACATTTTATTTTATAGGATTGTCCGGGTTGTTAATAGAGTCTTCAACTGAATCAATATAATCAAGAGAGTCGTCAAGGAAAAAAGCAAGCTCAGGAACTTTTCGTAAGTGCTTTTTTAATAAAACAGAAAGATCATATTTTATTTTGGCAGAATTTTTTTGCAACAAAGCAATTTGAGCAACAGAATTAACACCTGGAAAAATACTCAAATAAACCTTACACAAAGAAAGATCGGGAGAAACGCGAGTTTTGGTTACGGAGATGATAAGGTTTTTGACACCACCCCTTCTAAGGTCTGCGCTAATTAACCCAGCAAGCTCTTTTTGTATTAAAGAAGAAATCTTTTTCTGTCTCTGACTTTCCATTTGTCAAAAGTAGTTTAAATAAAAAACAAAAATTTAATTTATGTTTTATAAAAAGATTGTGAAATTGTATATTTGCGCCAATACTGGTCCTATAGCTCAGTTGGTTAGAGTAGATGACTCATAATCATTTGGTCCCTGGTTCGAGTCCAGGTGGGACCACCCTTAAACCCTCAACTTCATTGATTTTGAGGGTTTTTTGTTTCAACTCATTAGACTACATAAAATAATTCAAGCTATTTAAAATTTTGTTAAGTAACAATTAAATAAAGCTTTGTTAAGATTAATTGTAAACTAAGTCATTAAATTTAATTATGATTCTAAGAGATTCTCTATTAAACAAAATGCGACCTAAAATTGAGACACGTTTTTTAAAAATTAAAAATTCATCTTCTGAGGAGTCATTTCAAAATATAGTTTTAAGACCAATTATAAAAGTTCAGACACAACTTTTAGTTGAAGCTTTTAAAAAATATGCTCTTGCTCATAAAGGTGTTTTTTATAAATTAAGACCCGAAAAAAAGAGTATTTATATTGAAAACTCAATAAAAAAAGATCAAAAGTTTAGAAATTTTTTAAAAGGAATTATCATTGGCATGTTTACAGTTGAAGAGTATAATTTGTATAAACTAAATTCATCTAGTTTAAATAAAAGAATGATGAATTTAGTTTACAAAAGGCTATCGGAAAACCTTCAGTTATTTGAATATAGAGAGGATGATAAAACTAACTCTCATTCAAAAAATCAAATTTCTCAGTAATGAAAAGCAAACTAATTGTTATTTTGTTAACATCAACTTAATGTTTTTTTTAATTTTTAATCACAATAGAATAAGGGTTAGGTAATATAATATCTATAAATGACATATATATTTGGATTTAAAAAATGACATGAAACAATTTATATTAAATTTATTATTTATAGTTCCTTTACTTTCTTATTCTCAAACAACTGTTAAGGGTAGGGTATTAGATTCAAACAATTTTCCTTTACCAGGCGCTACTGTTATTGCTGAAAATTCAAACGAAATTGCAGTAACTGATTTCGATGGATATTACAGTCTTTTTATTTCAGGTAGTGATAATGTGACAGTATCGTATGTTGGTTTTGAAACTTCATCAAAAGTTATCAATGAGTCTGATGTAAATGTTACATTTATCTTAGCACCTAATGTCAACGAACTATTAGAAGTTATTGTTTCCGGTTTTCAAGGAGGAACTATTAAGTCTTTAAACAAGCAAAGAAATGATATAAATGTTACAAATATTGTTTCTGCTGATCAAGTTGGTAAGTTTCCTGATGCAAATATTGGAGATGCTTTAAAGAGAATACCAGGTATAAGTGTGCAATCAGATCAAGGAGAGGCAAGAGCGATTAACATTCGTGGTTTTGGTGCTGCATTAAACTCAGTAACTATAAATGGTGAAAGAATTCCATCTGCTGAGGGAGATAACAGAAATGTTCAATTGGACTTAATTCCATCAGACATGATTCAAGCTATTGAAGTTAGCAAGACTCTTACCCCTGATATGGAGGCAGATGCTATAGGTGGTTCAGTTAATCTTGTAACTAGGTCTAAGCCAGAAGAGTTTAGGTTATCAACTACAATCTCAGGTGGTTCAAGCCCAATTAGAGATGATTCTTACAATACTCAATTTTCGTTTGTACTTGCTGATAAATTTAGTGATAGATTATCTTATTCACTTAGTGGTTCTAGAAACATTAATGATTACGGTTCTGATAATATTGAGTTTGAGTGGAATGAATCTGGAGATGATTATCAAATTAATGAAATGGATATGAGAATATACGATGTAAAAAGACAAAGAGAAAGTATATCCCTTAATTTAGATTATCAAATTAACAGTAATAACAGTATTTATGTTCAGTCAATATATAACGAAAGACATGATTGGGAAAATAGGTGGAGACTGAGAATGGATGATCCAGGTGATGAGGGTGCTGGAACATATAGGGTAAGAAAATTATCAAAGGGAGGTATTGGAAACGACACTAATGATAATACTAGGCTTGAACTACAAAAAATGTGGAATATTGCTGTAGGGGGTGATCATACATTTGGTAAGTTAGCTGTAAATTGGAAAATTTCACAATCCGAGGCATCAGAGGAAAGACCTGACGAGAGATATATTAGATTTGATCAAAAAGGTGTTAATGTTGACTTTGATATAACAAATCCGAGATTTCCAAGACCAGTATTTGCAGATGGTGATTGGGATACGCCTGCACTAGCAAAAATAAAAGAGGCTACTTTTGAAAATAAATATACTGAAGAATTAAATACATCTTATAAAATTGACTTTACATTACCTTATAATGTAAATGATAAACTTAAATTTGGATTTAAGTATCAGGAAAAAGAAAAAGAACGTTTCAATGACTTTTATGAATATGACATTGAGAGTGATTTGGGTATAGAGACTATGGATCAGGTTCCATTGAACAACCCAACTCCAAGAAACTTTATTCCAGGACCACAGTATAATTCAGGCTTATTTCCAACTGTTGAATATTTAGGGAGCTTAACAATGAATGAAAATAATTCTGAGCCAGTTTTTGAAGAATTTGCAGCTGCAAATTATATGGCTGAAGAAACGGTTACATCAGCTTACATTATGGCAGTGGATAAACTTTCAGATAATACAACAATAATATTAGGTGCCAGACTTGAGGCAACGGATATTAACTATATTGGAGCATCTTTTGACGTAGAAACAGGTGAGTCTTATGATGATATTGAGCTTAGAGAAGGTTCTAACGATTATGTAAATATACTTCCTAATCTAACGATTCAGACAAAGCTTTCAGACAATTTCATATTAAATGGAGCATATACTCAGTCTCTTGCCAGACCAGGTTATTATGCACTAACACCATATGAAGAAATTAATTCAGACGATATGGAAATTTCAGTAGGAAATCCAGATTTAGAGGCAACTGTATCAAATAATTTAGATTTTATGGCTGAATATTACTTCGGTCCTTTAGGCTTATTCTCAGCTGGATTTTTCTATAAAAATATAGATAACTGGCTTTATGAATTTACTGATAACAATTATACATATAATGGAGAGACAGGTTATGATTATTCACAAGTTAGAAATGGTAGTAATGCTGAAGTTACAGGTTTTGAATTCGGTCTTCAAACATCTCTAACGGATAATGTAACTCTATATTCAAATTATACATATACAGATTCAAAGACTGACGGCATAGAAGGTAGAAGTGATGCTCCACTAGTTGGTGCTGTAAAGAATATGTTTAATGGTTCATTAGCTTATGAAAGTGATAAACTCTTTATAAGAGCATCATTAAACTATGCTGATGCATCTGCTGATGAGCTAGGTAGTGAGTCATGGGAAGACAGATATTATGATGATCAGGTATTTGTTGATTTAAATGCTTCATATTCATTATCTCCAACGGTTAAATTATTTACTGAGTTTAAAAATTTAACTAATCAGCCGTTAAGGTATTATCAAGGAATACAAAGTAGAACAATGCAACTTGAGTATTACAGTTATAACTGGAATATTGGTCTAAAAATTGATCTATAATTTTTAGCTATTAAAATTTAATTAGTTTTAAGGCGGATTTATTCCGCCTTTTTTATGAAAAATTATTTTTTTCTTTTCTTGCTTTTATTCGGATGCTCAATCTATAAAGATGTAGACTACCCATCTGAAATTAAGTACTTTGAAGTATATCCTTCTAGCGAAACACAACCTGTCTCATCTAAAGATGATGCTGCAGATGACATAGCGATTTGGGTTAATGATTTAAACGTAGAAAACACAATTATTATAGGAACTAATAAGCAGGCTGGATTAGATACATATAATTTATCTGGAAATATGATTAAGTCTTATAAATTTGGAAGAATAAATAATGTAGATGTTTTTCAAGAATTTAATGTTGGAGGAGAAAAATTTCCTCTTGTAATTGGTTCGAATAGAACTGATAACACAATATTTTTAGGCAGGTTATATTCAGACGGATCGATTAAAAAAATCTTTAAAAATGATCCAAAGTCATTTATTGAAGAAGTATATGGAATCACTTCCTATAATAGTAATAATAATGATTATGTTTTCATTAGCGGTAAAGATGGAACACTTGAGCAGTGGCTTATAGAAGACGATAAAGGCAGTATAAACATGAGTCTTATTAGGACAATTAAATTTAATTCAATTGTTGAAGGTCTGGTGTCTGATGCTTATTATAAAAAGCTTTATGTTGCAGAAGAAACAGTAGGGTTATGGGAAATAAATATAAATCCAAATATTGATTTAAATAAAAAATTAATTTTAAGTGTTGATAAAAAATATTTCAAATCAGATTTTGAGGGTGTTACGTTATATGAAAAAGATAATGGAGATGGGTATATAATAGTTTCAATTCAGGGCAGTAATAGCTTTGGAATTATTGATAGAAAAACAAAAAAAATTCTTTCAGTATTTAGAATAATATCAAATAAAAATATTGATGAAGTTTCAGATACTGATGGTATTGATTTAGCTAAATTATCTTCAAATAAATTTCCCAAAGGCTTATTTGTTGCTCAGGATGGATGCAATGAGAATCAAAATCAAAATTTTAAATTTGTAGATCTTACATCTATTTTAAATAGTTTAGATACAAAAAACTAAATTATTGCTTATTAAAAGATTTAATTTACACAATTAATTAAAAACCCCCTTAATAAAAGGGGGTCAGTTCAAAAAAAACTTACTTATGAATTTATTTAAAATTAACTTAAGCACAACAAACTTGAAAATTTTAGAGTAGATAGATGTTACTTATATTTTAAAAAAATATTAATAAATAACTAATCAATCTTTTTTGCCTTTTGAAAGTTAGCTATCCCTTTATTGCTAGCTGAGAGGTTATAAATTTCACATCCATAAAACTTGCCATGTGCCTCAATTAAACTAAATAAATTGCTTAAATTTTCTTTGCCCAATCTTAAAGGATCAGGCGTACCTTGTCCATAAAATGTATCAGGCTCAAAACCTTTTCCTTTAAAAATTTTTTCTAATTTTTTTTTATTAGTTTCATATTTGCCGTTCCATTTTTTTACCCTGTTAGGATTGTAATCATGGTCAAAACCAAGGAGGTATATCTTTTTGTACCCTTTAGTAAATGCCCAATTAAGACTGTCAAGAAAAATAGTTTTTCCAACTAAAGGTCTAAATGGCAAATTATTATATTTTGCAAAAGCGAGAGTATGATACCTGTAGTTATATTTAGAAATTTTTTCTTTATAAGAATTTTTCCTAGGCATTTCATGTTTTGGAAAATCTGTTGCACATAAATAATATTCTACAACTAAATCATCAAATGCTTTGATAGAGTTGTTTACAGCCATAACGTCAATATTTTTAAGGTTGTGTTCTTTGTACTCTAAAGCTGACTTACCGCTTCCAACCAATAAAATGTTCTTTCCTCCAGTATAAATTTCATTTCTTGACTTTTTGTATTCTTTTAATTTGATAAAAGTTTCTATTCCAAAAAGATGCTCCTTTAACTTTTTAATTACGTCCCTGATTGGATTGTATATATGTTTTTTTAGTCCTAACATAATTTAAATTTGTGCACAAACACAACGATAAGTAAATATAATTAATTACCTGCAACTCCAGTGAGTGCCATCACATATTCCATAGGGGTTGGATGTTTGTCCGCAAGAACATTCAACATTTACATAAATGTTAGCGTTTGCATCTAAATCTGAATAGTTCATTTTTATATTTAAATTATTACATGAACTCTTATTAAACTTTAATTCAATATTATTTATATCTTAAATTTTGATTTATAATCTCATTACATTTTTATAATAAGATACTTAAACAGATATTGGGGGTGTTTTGTTTAGACTGTTTTTATTGGGGGAATATTTTTTTATTTTCTAGATATAATAATTCAAAACTCAAAATAATTTCGTGGTCTTTTTAAGCTTGAACTTAACCGGAATTAAAAAGCTCCAAACCTGGTAAGTTGGAGCTAGATTTAATAAGTCAGATTATTCTAAAAAAAGTAAAATGCCCTAAGAAAGGGCAAGTGTCATATTCTTAATTAATATGAAAAGCATTCAAAATTAATTATATGTTTGTATGTAGTTATTATATAAACTTTATGGCTTTGTTAAAAAACCTTTATCAATGAACTCTAAAAACCCAAAAGATACTGACGGGGCAGAGATTTCTTGGTTTGCTCCTCTTTGTGATGGTGATGATGACTTTTTAGGAAACAGAAACCCTGACTATAAAAGTACTTGGGAAAACACGTCTGAAATTGTAAAAACTGCTGATGAACTTGGGTTTAGAAACGTTTTATGTCCATCTTCATACCAAGTTGGTCAAGATACATTGTCTTTTGTTGCAGGAATGGCTCCAATTACAAAACAGATTAATTTTTTAGCAGCTATTCGCTGTGGAGAGGTTCATCCACCAATGCTTGCAAGAAGTATAGCAACACTAGACCACATGCTTAAGGGTAGATTAACTATTAATATAATATCATCGGACCTTCCAGGGAACGAGCTGGACTCTTCTGAAAGATATGCTCGCTCTCGAGAGGTCATTGAAATTTTAAAACAAGCATGGAATAAAGACAGAATAGAGTTTAATGGAAAATATTATAAACTAAGTCTGCCTACAGACCCTGTCAAGCCCTATCAACAAAATGGAGGCCCTCTTCTCTATTTTGGAGGGTATTCACCTGCAGGTGTTGACTTATGCGCAGAACATTGCGATGTTTATTTGATGTGGCCAGAAACAGAAGATAAATTACAAGGGCTTATGAATACAATGACACTTAAAGCTTCAGATTATGGACGCACCGTTCAGTTTGGATTAAGAGTTCATGTAATTGTTAGAGAGACGGAGAAAGAAGCAAGAGATTACGCCAATAACCTTTTATCAAAACTAGACTTAGATCATGGGCTAAATATTAAAAATCGAGCACAAGATCAGAATTCATTAGGAGTAGCTCGTCAATCACAGATGCGAAATGAATCAGATAACGAATATTATGTTGAGCCACACCTATGGACTGGAATAGGGCTGGCTAGGTCTGGTTGTGGGGCAGCTATTGTTGGAACCCCAGATCAAATTTTAAATAAATTGAAACGCTATATGGAAATGGGCATAAGGTCCTTCATATTATCAGGTTACCCTCATCAGCAAGAATGTGAGCTTTTTGCTCAACATGTTTTGCCTCAGTTAAAAACAATTTCACTACCTGAAGTTTTTAACAGACGAATTAATGAAACTCCAAACACTCCACTGGGAAAGGGAGAAAGAAAGTAGATTATGGTCGATTTTATAATTGTCTTGTTTTATTTTTTTTTAATTATGATCATAGCCCTCACAGGTAAAGTTAAAGCAGATAGCTCAGCAGACGAGTATTTTTTGAGCTCAAGAAACCTCCCTTGGTATTCAATTGCTTTATCAACCATTGCAACAAACATTCAGGGATATCAGTTTCTTGGAATGATGGGTTCAGCATATTTATTTGGCCTCGCCCAAGCAAATCTTGAAATTAATGCAGTTCAAGGTATTTTAATCGGTGCCTTTGTTTTTGTACCGCTTTTTCTAAGAGAAAAGATTACAACAATTACACAGTTTATATCCAAGAGAGTTGGTGAACGAGTTGCCCTTTTTTATTCACTAGCAAACATTGCCCTTTTTGCAACTGTTACAATTGGAGCTGCGCTTTTTTGGGGAGCTTATGCTGCAGACTTAGTTTTTGGGGAGCAACTATCATTTCTTCATTCGAACAGAATTATTAGAATAGCATTACTCATTATAATACTTGGAGTGTTCTCTGCTATTTATACTTATCTGGGTGGCTTAAGTGCTGTTGTTAAAACAGATATAATTCAATTTTCCGTATTAATTATTGGAGGAGCTGTTGTTTGTTTTACTGCTGTAAATCAGCTAGGCGGCTTGGATCAACTGTATATCCAAACCCCTGATAAAATGCACTTGCACTTACCAGCAGATCATCCAACCCTCCCATGGACACATCTTTTTGGACTGTTTTTGCTTAACATAAATTATTGGTGTGCAAATCAAACTGTAATGCAAAGAGCCTTAGCTGCAAAGAATGTTAGACATGCTCAAACTGGCTTAATAGCAGGAGGTGTAATCAAATATATAATGGCGGTGATAATTATTATTCCAGGTATAGCTCTTTATGGAATTCTTGGTGACACCCTAGGCGAGCCAGACATGGCATTTCCATATATTGTCAACACCTATTTACCGGTTGGTATAAAAGGTATAATATTATGTGGATTATTTGCGTCGCTTATGAGTACAGTAGACTCTACTTTTAACTCACTGGCTACTTTGTGGTCAACTGATATCTATTCAAAATATATTAACAAACAAGCTAAGGATAAAGAAAAAATAAAGGCAGGTCAAAAAGCCATACTATTTAGCCTAGGCACTGCTCTTGTAATGGGGTTTGTTTTATTATATCTAAAGTTTGATGACCCTAATTCGGCCTTTACCCACACCTTAAATAATTTACGCTATTATATAAATTGTGGAATAGTAGTTTTGATATGTAGTGCTGTAGTTTTATTAAAACCAAACCGAAACATAGTTCTTTTTGCATTCATCGCTACACTTCCACTAAATATCGCTCTGCAACTTTTTATGCCAGAAATGAATTATTTTGTAAGGGCCTTTTGGGTAATTATAATAGGGTTATTTATCACAATAATTGGTAGCATGGGTAAACTAAACTCATTACTAGCATTATTTCAACCTGCAGATAAATATAGCAGAAACTGGGGATGGGCATTAGCAATCACACTAGTCTTATTACATATAGTTTTTCATTAAGATTTTAATTAGATTTAGTTTATGAGTAATAAAATAAAGATCGCCATTATTCAAACTAGTATATACTGGGAACATACTGAAAAAAATTTAAACAAGTATGATTTATTGATTGAACAAGTCGAAGAAAAAACTAGGATTATTCTTTTTCCTGAAATGTTTAACACTGGTTTTAGTATGCGGATTAGTAAAATCTCTGAAACCATGCAAGGAAAAACTGTTTCATGGTTAAAAACAAATGCTGTAAAAAAGAACGCAGCAATTGTCGCAAGTTTAGCTATTAAAGAAGGAAAAAAAGTTTTTAATAGACTCATATGGGCACACCCAAATGGAAAACTTGATTATTATGACAAAAGACACACATTTACACTTGCGGGTGAAAGCAAATTTTATTCAAAAGGTAAAACCAATAAAGTAATAAATTTCATGGGGTGGAAATTTTTACCACAAATATGCTATGACTTAAGATTTCCTGTTTGGTCTAGAAACACATTGAATTACGATGTTCTGTTATACATAGCTAATTGGCCAAAGCCAAGAATTTCTCACTGGAACAAACTTCTTGTAGCACGAGCGATAGAGAACATGTCTTATTGTATCGGAGTAAATATTGTTGGTAAAGATATTGAGAATGAATACTCCGGAGACTCTTGTGTAATTAATCCTAATGGAGAGTTGTGCACTACAAAAACAGACAAAGAGAAAATTATATATTGTGAATTGAAAAAAGACAATGTAAATGATTGCAGGACAAAATTAAACTTTTTAGATGATAAAGATGATTTTATAATAAATCTTTAAAAAGTTTAGCTTATAGTTTTTTGTCAGTTTTAATTGTAACCAAAATTAAAACTTTTAACTATAAAATTTTACTATGTAGATTAAGAATTTGTTATTATAAAACAAAATGAAGCAGAACAAGTAATAAAAATTTATAAATTAGAAAACAAAAATTTTATGACTATGGAAAATTTAGGTAATAATGGACAATCAAACGGCAAATGTCCGTTCATGCATGGAGCATCAACCACACCAGACACATCACCATTAAAATGGTGGCCAAAAAGATTAAATCTAGATATTCTTCATCAACATGATGAAAAGTCAAACCCTTATCACAGTGATTTTAATTACAGAGAAGAAGTAAAATCATTAGACTTTAAAGCTCTTGAAAAAGATATGCACGATCTTATGACCACACCACAGTCTTGGTGGCCAGCAGACTGGGGACATTATGGAGGATTAATGATTAGAATGGCATGGCATGCTGCTGGGACATATAGAGTTGCTGATGGTCGAGGTGGGGCAGGAACAGGAAACCTAAGATTTGCTCCTTTAAATTCATGGCCTGATAATGGAAACCTAGATAAAGCAAGAAGGTTAATGTGGCCTATAAAAAAGAAATACGGTAATAAAATTAGCTGGGCAGATTTATTTATTCTAGCTGGAAATATTGCCTATGAAAGCATGGGGCTAAAAACATTTGGGTTTTCTTATGGAAGACCCGACATCTGGCAGCCTGAAATTGATATTTATTGGGGGCCTGAAGATGAAATTATGGCACCGAGCGAAAATAGATATGCAGACCTTGAAGACACATCTACTTTGGAAACTCCGCTTGGGGCTACTCACATGGGTCTAATTTATGTAAATCCAGAAGGAGTAAATGGAAAACCTGACCCAATGAAGACAGCGCTCCATGTAAGAGAAACCTTTGCAAGAATGGCTATGAATGATGAAGAGACCGCTGCATTAACAGCAGGAGGACACACTGTAGGAAAAGCTCACGGTAATGGAGATGATTCCAAGTTAGGAAGAGAGCCAGAAGGAGCAAATATTGAGGATCAAGGGTTTGGATGGATTAATCCAACTCTTGATGAAAAAGGCCCAGTAACAAGTGGTCTTGAAGGAGCTTGGACTACAAACCCTACAAAATGGGACAATGGTTACTTTGAAATGCTCTTTAATCATGAATGGGAATTACAAAAAAGTCCAGCTGGAGCATGGCAATGGGAGCCAGTTGACATTTTGGAAGAGAATAAACCAATCGATGCTGCTAATCCATCTCTCAGAAAAAACCCAATAATGACTGATGCGGATATGGCAATGAAAATGGACCCTATTTACAAGGAGATTTGTCTAAAGTTTAAAGATGATCAAGAATATTTTTCAGACACATTTGCAAGAGCATGGTTTAAACTTACTCACAGAGATATGGGGCCAAAAACAAGATATATTGGACCAAATTTTCCAGGGGAAGATTTAATTTGGCAAGATCCAGTTCCATCTGGTAACAAAAACTATGATGAGAATGATGTCAAGGCCAAAATTTCTAGCTCTGGATTATCAATTTCTGATAGAGTAGCAGTTGCCTGGGATAGTGCTAAAACTTTTAGAAATTCTGATTTAAGAGGGGGAGCGAATGGTGCAAGAATTTCTCTTTCTCCACAAAAAGATTGGGATGCAAACGAGCCTGAAAGACTTTCTAAAACTCTATCAATTTTAAAAACAATTGCATTGGATACAGGTGCAAGTTTAGCTGATACTATTGTTATAGCTGGTAATCTAGCAGTTGAAGAAGCAGCAAAGGCAGCAGGATATAGTATAACAATACCGTTAGTAAAAGGAAGAGGAGATGCATCACAAGAAATGACAGATGTTAATTCATTTTCAAATCTTGAGCCAGCAGCTGATGCATTTAGAAACTGGTCGAGTGGAAAATCTAAATCAAGCCCGGAGGAGCTTATGGTGGATCAAGCACAGCTTTTAGGCCTAACAGCTCCTGAGATGACTGTTTTGCTTGGAGGCATGAGAGTTCTTGGTGCCAATCATATTAATAATAATGCAGGGGTTTTCACAGACAAAGATGGCGCTTTGACTAATGATTTTTTTGTAAACCTTACCGACATGAATAACACATGGAATATTGTTGATGAGGACAAGTATGAGTTGAAGGACAGACAGTCTGGAGATCTTAAATGGACAGCTTCATCTGTTGATTTAATTTTTGGATCAAACTCAATATTAAGGTCTTACGCTGAACTTTATGCTCAGGATGATAATAAAGAAAAATTTGTAAATGACTTTTCAAAAGTATGGGCAAAAGTCATGAACGCAGATATTTTTTAAACTTTTAGATAAAAAACAGGTCCAAACGGTACTATGAAACAATTTTCATAAGTTAATTGATTGTTTTGTGCACAAGCTAGGCTTTTAAGCTCTAGACCTTTTTTAAATTTAATAATTCTTTATATTTATCGTTCTTAAAAAAATATTATTATGAAAAACAAATTATCATACTTTTTGTTGGTTTCTCTTTTTTTAATTTCACTCGATACTGTTAAATCACAAGAGTATTATGTAAAGTCAAATCTTGAAAACCTTGAAATTGAAGTAGGAGAGGTTTTTGAGCCATCTACATATGCAGTTGACGAAAATGGGAAAATTACCGCATGTCCAAATCTTGTATATTATAATAAAAACGGTGCTTTAAACAGAGATGATGGAATAAGCGTTAGTAGAAGAAGCGGTACAATTAGAGGTGAAGAGCCTGGCAATCATAAAGTTGTTGCTCTATGTTTGGGTCTAACCGATGGCTGGTTAGGTAGAGACTTTGATGTTAAAGTAAGTTATGCACAAGCCAAAGACCTAATTGTAAAATTAAATTCAGACCAAGTTTTTGTTGGAAGCTATGTTCAGCCTTCCTATGTGATTACGGATAACTATGGATTTACAAGATATGATGCAAACATAAAGGTTGAACCAAGTAATGACAATATTCAGATTGATGCTCTTAATAATATTAAAGCTATTAAGCCAGGAAAAGTTACACTGACGTTTAGTCTTGACAATGTTCAGGCAACCATCAACTTAAATGTAGTCAAAAACCCCATCAACAACCTTGTACTTTCTTCAGACTTGAACACAGCAAGAACAGGAGACGTTGTTACATTTAGTACTATAGCTTATGATGATAAAAATAGAATTATTGCGGATTTACCTATAGTTTATTCATATTCAGGAGAGTCATTTGATAAGAGTAATACTGCTGCAGCTATGATTAGAGATGACGGAAAGTTTGTTGCTGAAACTGCAGGAAAATATCTAATAACGGCAACTGCTGGACAAAGGTCTACGTCAATTCCTCTTTTGGTATATGATAGGGGAATTCAAAGAGAGGTTATTAATGTAGGAACAGGAATTGTTCAAGAGAGACATACATCTGATTTTTGGGTGTTTGAGGGTGTTGACAATAGAGACTATGCTGTTTCTGGAACATGGGGTGCAGATGGGACAACTTATTTTTGGGACGTAACTGATCCTGCACAAATTCGTAAAATTGACAGTATTAAGGTTGATGCCAGAACAGTAAATGATGTTAAGGTTTCTGAGGATGGAAAAATTTCAGTTATTAGTAGAGAAGGGGCATCCAATAGAAAGAATGGTATTGTTATTATTGACACAACAAACCCTTATGAGGTCAATATAATTTCTGAGTATACAACAAACCTAACAGGTGGAGTACACAATGTATTTATCTACGAAAATCATGTATATGCGCTTAGTAACGGTGAGAGGTTTTATGTAATTAATATTGAGGATCCAAGCAATCCTTATGAAGTAGGGATGTTTGAAATAGGAGAAAAAGGCCAGGCTATTCATGATGTTTGGGTTGAAGAAGGAATTGCATATACCTCAAATTGGAAGCATGGCGTATACATTATCGATGTTGGAAATGGTGTTGCAGGAGGATCACCAAGTAATCCTGTTGTTATGTCAAATTACAGTTATGAGTCAGGAGCACATCATGCAACATTTCCATTTAAGAGTAAATCTACAGGTAAATTCTATACAATATTAGGTGATGAAATTTTCCCTCAAGGAATTGATTTATATAGTACAAATGAAACTGCAGGATTCCTTCATTTTGTAGATTTTACAGATATTGATAATCCTGTTGAAGTTGCAAGATATGAGCTCCCAGGTCATGGTTCTCATAACTATTGGATAGAAGATGATATCTTATATGTTGCAATGTATACAGGTGGTGTTAGAATTGTTGATATTAGCGGAGAACTTATGGGAGATCTGTTTAGACAAGGCAGAGAAATTGGCCATATAAACACAGGTAATGCAAATGGCTTTATACCAAATGCAACAATGACATGGGGAGCTCAGCTATACAAAGGACACGTTTTTTACTCAGATCATAATGGAGGAATAGGCTCCTCAAAAGTTTTACCAATTAAGCCTGATAATTCTAGAATAAATGAATATTTAGATACCCCTAGATTAATAGATTAGCTATGTATAGAATTTTTATTGCACTTCTTTTTATTAATTTTTGCTACTCTCAGAGCTACTACGTTTATGTTGCAGCAGAGTCTGATGACACTGTTTCAGTATTAAAATTTGATGGTGATAATTTTGAAGAAACAGATAAGGTTACTGTGGGTATTATGCCAACTGAAAATGAAGGACCTCATGGAATTACTATAGACCCATTAGGTAAATATTGGTACCTAACTCTAGCTCATGGAAGTCCAAACGGCTCATTAGTTAAATATTCAACCGAAAATAATGAACCTTTATCAAAAGTAGAGCTGGGACTTTTTCCAGCAACAATGCAGATATCGCCAAAAACAGGCCTTTTATATGCTGCTAATTTCAATCTTCATGGCTTGATGCGAACCAGTACTGTGTCTGTAGTAGATCCTGAAAACATGGTAGAAATAACAAAAATAAAAACAGGGATAATGCCTCACGGATCTAGAATCTCTATTGACGGAACAACTCATTATTCTGTAGCTATGATGTCTGGTGAACTATTTGAAATCGACGCTTTAGACTTATCTGTTAAAAGAATATTAAGCCTAGATAATAATAGCAATTATAGAAATGCTATGCACCACTCTAAGGTAAAACCAACATGGGTCACGCCACATCCAAACGGAAAGAAATTATATATAGCTGGAAATGGTTCGGATGAAATATTTGTTGTTGATTTAGAGTCATTTTCAGTTGAAGATAAATTAAGTTCGGGAAAGGGTCCATACAACCTGGCTATTTCACCAGATGGAAAGATTTTATTGGCTACTCTTAAATCAGAAGGAGCTGTTTCAATATGGTCTTTAAAAAACAATAAACTTCTGAAAAAAATTAAAAATACAACCAGTATTCCTCATGGTGTTGTTATTTCACCTGATAATAAATACGCCTTTGTATCTGTCGAGGGAGTTGGTGGAGACCCTGGAAAAGTAGACGTAATAAACCTTGAAACTTTATCTCTTCAAGGATCGATTAATGTCGGAAAACAGGCAGGAGGAATAGCTTTCTGGAAAATAGAACAATAGTAACTTTACTAAATGATCAATTCTTCCGAAATAAGAGACTTTTTCCCTTCTATTGGAAGAGTTGATCATAATAATAATCAAATAATTTACTTAGATGGTCCGGGTGGAACACAAGTTCCAATTCAAGTAATTGAAGCCATTTCACAATATTACATAAGATCAAATGCTAATACTCATGGTGAGTTTATAACTAGTCAAGAGACTGATAAAGTAATGGATGATTTAAGGCTAAAAATGTCAGAATTTCTTGGCTCAAATAGTCCTGAGACAATATCGATTGGACAAAACATGACATCTTTGAATTATAGTCTTGCTAGAGCTTTATCTAAAAAATTTAATTCAGGAGATGAGGTTATTATAACTGAATTAGATCATGAGGCTAATAGGGGTCCGTGGAAAGTTCTTGAGGAGGCGGGTGTTAAATTAATTGAGGTAAGCCTGCTTAAAAATGGAGAGCTTGATTATGAAGATTTTAGAAATAAGATTAACGATAAAACAGTAATGGTTTGTATGGGTATGTCGTCAAACGCCCTAGGAACTCTGAATGACTTTAAGTTAGTCAAATCTTTTCTTCCAGAAAACTGCTTGTTCTTGCTAGATGCTGTACACTTTGCTCCTCATTTCTCAATCAATGTAAATGAGCTTGGATGTGATTTCCTATTGTGCTCTGCCTATAAGTTCTATGGGCCACATGTTGGCTTTCTCTATTCCAGACCAGGATTATTAGAAAAATTAAAAACTGATCGTTTAGTAGTTCAAGATCAAAGAGCACCATTTATAATCGAGACAGGTACTCTAAATCATGCTGCTTGTGCAGGAGTGTCGGCTGCAATTGACTTTATCACTAACATAGGAGGGGGTAATTCATCTAGAGATAAATTAATAGATGCATTTTCTAAAATAAGCAGCCATGAATTCGCACTTGCCAAACAGCTTTATGAATCTATAAATAGTTTAAATAAGGTTAATGTCGTTGGTAAAGATTTTTCAGATACCAAAAGAACACCAACTGTATCATTTGTTCACTCTGATTATACGCCTCAAGAAATATGTAAGGCTCTTGCCTCAGACAATATATGTGCTTGGGACGGGCACTTCTATGCTTTGAAAGCAATTCAAATACTTGGGCTAGAGCAGAAAGGTGGTGTAACAAGACTTGGGGTTTCTTTATATAATACTAAGGAAGAGATTGAAAGAGCGGTCTCGGTTATTTCAAAATTATAGCCTTTAGTCCTTTTATATTCATCATCAGATCCGTCAACCCAAGCAATAACTGTGTCTAAGCTTCTCATTTAAACAAAATAAAAGAGTTTGTCAATGCTAACTTCAAGTGAAGAAGAAATTTTCAATGCAACATCAAGTCCTGGAATGAATTTATTTTTTTCAATTGAAATAATAGTCTGCCTGCTTACACCTGTCTTTGAAGCTAAATCTTCTTGTGTTAAGTTTCTACCTTTTCTATAATCTTTTACCCTATTAACTAGCATTTGTAAAATAAACTTTACAAATATAATATATTTTTTGTAAAATAAACTTTACATATTATATAAAATAAACAATTTGTAAAATAAACTTTACTTTTATATTGTTAAGTTTGCTTTACATTTATCGACTCTTTAACAGTGTTAAATAATAATTAAAACCAAGCTGTTTATTTTTATCGAATTTTCATTTTTCTAATTTTACATAAATTTTAATCAAATGAAAAAATTATTCACTTTTTTAATGTTAATCATACTAGCTTCATGTAATACTAATCCCAACCAAGCTAGTACACAGCAAGCACAGGGTGTTGCAACGGTTGACAATATTTATAATGTAGAGACTGCACAGAGCCAAATTACTTGGACAGGTAGAGAAGTATCTACAAGCTATCACTATGGAACACTAGACTTTGTTTCTGGTAATTTTGAGATTTCTAACGGTGCAATTGTGAATGGCGAGTTTATAGTTGATATGACTTCAATAAATAATCAGGATATGGAAGGAGATAGTAAAGCAAGATTAGAAGGTCATTTAAAATCAGATGACTTTTTTTCTGTAGAATCATATCCTACAGCGTCTATATCAATTAACAGTTCTGAATTAATATCAGATGGTAAATGGAATGTCTCAGCAGATTTATCTATCAAAGGTTTTACTCACCCAGTAAATTTTGAGATGATAAGCTCAGAGGATGGTTGGTCTGCAAATCTTGTATTTGATAGGTCAAAATACGATGTAAGATTTAGATCAGGATCGTTTTTTGAAAATCTTGGCGATAAACTTATATATGATGATATCGAATTATCTATTAACTTAACAACCTTATAATATGAATTACAGACCTCAATGTGGTTGTGGTAACACAAATGACCCAAATGGTTATTGTGATGGTTCACACAACACAAAATAATGAGCAAAATTCTAGCTTTTGGTGCATCGTCATCAAATAACTCAATGAATAAAAAACTTGCCTCTTTTGTAGCGAAAAAAATTGCTCCTCAAGAGGCAGTTCTTATTGATTTAAATGACTATGAAATGCCAATTTATAGTGATGACAGAAAAAAAGCTGATGGTATCCCTGAAAAAGCATATGAATTTAAAAACCTTATTAAAGCTTCAGACGGAATAGTTATATCACTTGCAGAACATAACGGATCATATACTGCTGCATTTAAAAATATTTATGATTGGGTATCTGTAATTGAAGAAATTGTGTGGAATTACAAACCCATTCTACTTCTTTCAGCATCAAATGGATCAAGAGGAGGTAAATCAGTTATGAGTGCTGCCTTATTAAGATTTTCTATACAGAGTAAATTTGAGATACCAAACTTTAGCTTGCCAAAATTTGAAGAAAATTTTTCTGACAAAGAAGGTATAACAAATAAAAAACTAATGGGCTTATTAGAAGAGCAAATTAAAATCTTCTTGCAACAAATTAATTAATACCGGTAACAACCAAGGTTCCTCCCCATTCTTTATCTTGTCCATTTCGCCAAGACTTAACATCTTTTAAACCTGCCTTTTCAAAAAAACCTTTCCATTCTTTTTCAGAATGAAGCTTCATAATAGTAATGCAACACTCTTGAGGCCATGAATGAGAAGCTTTATTTTCAAGATAAAAATCTATACCCATAATAAGTCTACCCTCTTTTTTTATCCAGTTTTTTTGTTATATGATCTATAAGAAGCGCAGGATCTTCAAAATAATAGAATACCTCCATGGAATGAACAATATCAACTTTTTCTAAAGGAATCCAATTAAGTAAATCTTCACAATAATATTGATTCTTATTATCAAGTCTCTTTGCCTTGTTTATCATATTTGAAGAACCATCGACACCTATTGCAAGAGAACATTTAGCATCATCTGAAAGATGTCTTATTACCCAACCATTTCCACATCCAGCATCAATAAAAGAATACTCTGACAAACCCTTACATGCAAAATCAACCATTTTCATTACTGAGTTATAATGATTTCTTTCCATACCCTCATCTTTTCCATTTTGAGCCCACTCACTAAAAACATTTATTGGCGTATTCATTAATTTACTTCGATTAAGTTGTGAGATATGTTAGAGTCACACATGTTTACAATATACAAATTAGAGTTATTCAAATCGTCTATCTGAGTGTAGACCTGATCATTAATTAATTCGTTAACAAAGTTTGGAATGGTATTGCTATGCCCAACAACAAGAACTATCTCACCTTTATTTGATGAAATAAAATCCTTATAATCAATACTGGAAGGAGAATATAAAATTGTATTTAAACCTATTGCTTTCTGAATTGGTTTTACAGTCTCAAGAGTTCTATTATAATTTGTTGAATATATTTTTGAAATGTCTTTATCTATAAAATAGTTTTTCCAATTTAAGGCCCTTAAAATTCCCTTTTCATTTAATTTAGGATCTCTATCAGATTTATTTGTTCTTACTTTTTCTGCATGTCTAATTAAGTAGAAAGTTGAGCAATCATCTACTGGAATTGAAAAGAAAAAAAAGATTGTTAAAAGTAGTTTCACAGCACAAGTTTCCTTCTGCTTATTGAGTATACCATGTAAGCTATTATAAGAATAAAAATTTCCCATAGAAGAATGTAATATGGCCAATCACCAATTACCAAAGGATTATTTACCTCTGGAGGTGCATTAACATACATGTAGTTAGAGTCAAGCAAGAAGTTTATAGGCATAATTATGGCCATTAAAATATTTAGATTAATCCACAATTTAAACCATGATAGCCTTGGCAGTTTCATGTCTAGATGAAGAAACATAAAAATTGGTAATGCTATAATTAGACCGTGAGAAACATAAAAGTTAAGATAATACCTAATAGTTCCATCAAAGTAATTCATCTGAGGTGTAAGAATGGCCATAACACCACCGATAATTCCTGTATAATATACAAACTCAAAAAGTTTTTTCTTGTTTTTGATAAAAGGTAAAACACAGCAGATCAAAGATGAAATTCCACATAATTGAATAGGTAGGTTATATTGTATATCCCACGTACCTGAAGCAATATATCCGATATTTTCAGCAAAAAAATCAATGATTAAAAGACCCCCCATGATATAAGAAATCATCCTCTTTTGACTTTTATTTAAAAATCTGGCTAGAATTAAGGGTATAGATATAAAAACTATTGAAAATAAAGACCAAGTAATCCATTCTTGACTCATAAACTCAACAACATAAATAGGGATTGGACTTTCTTGCACTTCAATGGTTTTATTCAAATTTAAAAAAAATCAAGTAAGGTTGAAATAAAATGAGTTTCTCAATAATTCTAAACTTTTAGGCACTGCAGTGTTAGCATCTTCATTTCCTTCAAACTCAAGCGAAATATATCCTCTATAATCATTTTCTCTCATTAATTTACCTATTGCAGGATAATCAATGTTTATCTCATTAAATGCTGGCCATTTAGCACCTCCAAAATACGTTTTTGCTTGAATTAAACAAGTATGAGGAGCAAGGTCTTTCAACTGTTTTTCTCTATTTTCAAAAAAATTACCAGTATCTAGAGTTACGCTAAGCCAAGGTGAGTTTATTGCATCTACAATTTTCATAACACCTTTTGATGTAAGCCCAAGCCCCCAATGATTTTCAAGACCTAAAACAACTCCATTTTTCTCTGCTGTTGGAATACACTGAGCAATCGAGTCAATTACCCATTTAAATCCTTCTTCTTCGGTATAACCTTCTATTACAGATTCAACACCTTTGTTGTCCATCAAAACATCAAATTCAGATTTATCTCCAGTTGGCTTGGTTGTACCCCATCTACCTGTATTTATTCTAATGGTAGGAATACCTAGTGAATTCGCTATTTCAATTTGGTGTTTAGTTAGTTCAATGTTTTCTTGTCTTTTATTTGGATCTGGACTAACAAAACTTTGATGAGTTGAAAGACCCATCAAATCAAGCCCTGAATCAAATGCTCTTTTTTTTATTTTCTGTAAGTAACTATTTTCTTCTGACTCCATTTGAATCAATAGGAGCTCTACTCCATCGAACCCAAACTCTGAAGCTTTTTCTACACAATACTCTATAGGTGTTTCTCTTCCATTGAACTGCCAAAATGAATACGTTGATACACCAATTGGATTATGTTTTATGTTTTTAAGCTTTTCATTAGAGGAATTACTATAGTTTACACAACCTCCCAGGGGTGCTGCCAAACCTGCTGTAAGAACTGACTTAATTAAAGATCTTCTTTTCATGATTTTACTATTTAATGACGGGTCTATTAGTTTTTTGTTTAAATTTAGCTAATTCAAATACAAAATGAAATAACTATGAAAACAATTAAACTTATGCTTGCTTTGGCATTTACATTTTCTTTATCAGGGCAAGTAACTTGGGATGTCACTTATTTTGACCTTCCGGTTGATGAAATTGGAGAATTTGCTGAGGTTCATAAAGACTTCATGGATGTTACTATGGAACAAGGCAGAAAAGTCCAAGATCAATGGGTATACAGACACTGGTATGGATCAGGTCCATCTATAGTTGTATATACAGAATATGCATCAGCAGAAGACGCTGTAAATGACGATCCGTGGAATGCTCTTGGTCAAGCTTGGCAAGCTGCAAGTGATGAGCGTAAAAAAGAATTAGAACAGATAGGCCAGAAATATGCTGGATATTTATCTAAACACTCAGATGAAATTAGATCTTTTAATCCTGAAAACTTTGTTGGCAAACCAGATGTTGATTGGGATACTAATTTTGTTTTCGTTGTAGGTAATTATAACACAAAAAGCGGAGACTGGAATAAATTAGGACAAGCTTTTATGAACTGGCAAACAAAACCAGGAGTTGAAAAAGGATTACAATTGGGTGGTGGTTATTCTGTTCACTTTTCAGGTAGCTCATACGATGTACAAGTATTTCAAGGATTTGCAAATTTTGTTGACTTTGCGAAATCTGTAACAACAGATAGTGTAGCAGACTCTACATTTGCTCCTGATTTTTGGAGTGAGGTGGATGGTGATCATGAAGACCAAATTTATGTTCACATAGGACACTTAGTAAATGGAAAGTTTGATCTAGCAGGACCTAACAGATAATAATTTGGACTATGAAAAATTTTAAATTAACAATAGCTTTAATTTTCTCTATAACCTTATCTAGTCAAGGTGTTTATAATCTTACTTATTTAGACATTCCAACACAGGAAATAGCAACTTTCATTAATCTTCACGATAAAATAACTGATATGTCTTTTGAAAACAGAGATGGTGTTATGAATGAATTTGTCTTCACACATTTTCAAGGAGCGGGCAAAGGTGTAGTAATCTGGTCCAATTATGCTTCAGTTGAAGATGTTTATAAAGATGTAAGATTACAGTCAGTTAGAAAAACTTGGGAATCTTTAGAGGGTGAAGAAAAAGAAAATTTTGAGAAAATGGTAGGTGAATATCTACCATACTGGAATGGTCACACAGATGAGATTAGAAATGTTGACTATCAAAACAATGTTATGTTTTCTGATGATTGGGATTGGGATACAAGATTTCTAATTTTGATGGGAGACTACCCGACAACTGGAAATACAAATGAAGCAGGGGCGGCATTTAATTCATGGGTTACAAAGCCACAAATGGATGCTGGATTTCTTGGTTCAGGAGGTTTCTCTACGCATTTATCTGGATCAGGATCTGACCTTCAGGTTTGGAGTTTATATGCAGATATGATGTCGTATGCAAAATCTTTTTCAGTTACAGGGGATACTGAAGCTAGAACAACTTTTTGGACAAATGTAGGCGGGACTCACATAGATAATATGTATAGACATGTTGGTAATGTGAATCGCGAAACAGGCAAGTTTAACCTTGCTGGTCCAAACAGAGAGTAATTAACTAAATTTAAATTAACTTAAACTAAAAACAAACATGAGAAAAATATATTTATTACTTACACTTTTTGCAGTAGGATCTCTATCTGCTCAAGGTAATGGAGATTACGTGAATATGTCCTTTATTAAGACAACTCCGGGTGAAGATTACTTCACTATATTAAATGAAAAATGGAAAGATTTAGCTCAAATGCGAGCTAACGATGGTACAATCACTGGCTGGGATGTATGGGTTAACCCATGGGCAACTTCTGAGTCAGATTGGAACATAATGATAGCAACTGTAGCTAAACACCCTGATAGCTTAAATGCAAATGCAGGGGTTCCTAAAATGAGACCAGATTATAGCGACATGGACGTTGAGATATTTAGTCAAAAAAATATCAAGGCCAGAACAATTGTACATGATCATCTTTTTGTAAATAAAGGACTTGTTTTTCCAGGTAATGACGGAGGCACTCCTGTTGTTCCAAGAGTTGCAGTTTTAAATCTAATGAAAGTTGGGTATACAGATGGGTTCAATTATGAAAAAGGTGAAAATAACTTGACCAGTGAAGCTAGCTTAGGAAATAGAGCAGGTTGGGGACTGCTTAAAAGATTAGACCAAGCAGGGACTGATGTATATTATAATTATATGACTGTAGACTTTTATGAAGATTGGGATTCATGGTTAATTGACTCTGAATCTTCTGGAAATGGAGGTCCAATTTCGCGACAACTTCGAGACATATATAATTTAAGAGAACATAGAAGAGCAATGCCAATGTGGCTTGCAATCTCTGTTCGTCCTGAATAAATTATTTTGAATGTTTATAAACCCCTCTCTTAAGAGGGGTTTTTTTATTTTTGATTTGTGAAACAATTTTTTTGTCTGCTTTTTGCTATAATTTTATTTGGTTGTTCTCTTGAAACAAATCCAATAAAATCCTCGTTAAGAAAAGATGATTTTTTAAAAGAAATAATTAAGGATAAAGAGGAATATCAAATACAAATTCTTCTAACTATAATAAATCAAAACAATACTCAGTTTGATTTTAATGAATATGAATATCAGCTTGATGACAATCAATATTTCTATCCTGCAAGCACAAATAAACTACCAATTGTAATTTTGACTTTAAAAAAAATTAATGAGTTAAGATCTACAGGATCTGAGATTACATTAAAGTCTAAAATAATTCTAAACTATAAAGATGACTACTCTGAATTAGTAATTCGAGACAGCATTACTTCTTTTCAAAATCTTATTGCAGATGTCTTTCTTGTAAGTGATAATTCTGCATCTAATATATTAATTGATTTCATCGGATATAATTATTTCAATGATGAAATGAAAAATGCAGGCTTTGATAAAACTTATCTAAATCACAAGTTTAATCCTGACCCATATGTTAATTCGACATGGGAAATATCAGATCTTGATAATAATATAATTTCTTCTTTAAACGATAATCAAAAAATAATTAAAGCTGATGATAATACAAATGGCCTTGAAAAAGGTGATAGAAGATACTTCAAAGGAGAAATATTAGACGAATCACTGAATTTTTCTGAAAAAAACAGATCTTCAGTTACTGACATGCATAATCTAATTAAATATATTTTTTATCCTGAGATTTTTGATAGCACCAACAACTTTAATTTAAATGTAGAGGATTATGACTTTTTGAGATATTGGATGAGCAGATTTACTTATGAGGATATAGGCGAAAAGTTTATCGGAGATGAAAATTTTTTTGAAACTTATAATAAGTTTTTTATTTATGGAGATGAGCAAAGTTTATCAAATAAACAAATCAGGGTCTATAATAAAATTGGCCAAGCCTATGGAACTTCAATTGACAATGGCTTAATAAAAAATTATCAGGATAATGTTGAATTTATTCTTACAGCTACTATTTATACAAATAAAAACAAGGTTATAAATGATAATCTATACGAGTATGAAGAGATAGCTGAACCTTTTCTTGCAAAATTATCTAGAGGTATATATAATGAGCTTGTGGACTAGCCCTTGATTAATCCTAAGTCAATAAGCCTTTCATGTAAGAACTCTCCAGCTGTAATATCTTCATATCCTTTTGGATTATCAGAGTCTATACAAGAATCCAGACAATTTAGCGACATCTCTTGTCTTGGATGCAAGAAGAAGGGTATTGAATATCTAGAGCTGTTCCAAAGATCTTTTGGGGGATTAACCACTCTGTGAATTGTAGACTTTAATTTATTGTTAGTATGTCTTGAAAGCATGTCACCAATATTAACTATAATCTCATCCTCTTCTGCTATAGCGTCAATCCATTCTCCAGAATTATTTAACACTTGCAGACCCTTTCCTTGGGCACCCATTAGAAGTGTTATTAGGTTTATATCTCCGTGGGCTGCTGCTCTCTCTGCATTTTTAGGTTCTTCAGTAATAGGAGGGTAATGAATTGCTCTAAGGATTGAGTTCCCATTGAAAATATGTGTGTCAAAGTATGTCTCTTCTAGGTTTAGATAACACGCAATAGCTCTAAGAATATGTTTTCCAGTCTCCTCTAAAAGCTCATAAGTTTTTTGTCCAACAGTATTAAAGTTTTGTAGCTCATTAACTATTACGTTGTCAGGATATTCCTCTTTCAACTTTGGCTCGTCTTTGACATATTGACCAAAGTGCCAAAACTCTTTTAGATCTCCAATGTTTTTTCCTTTAGCACTTTCTTTTCCAAATGGAGTAAACCCTCTTTGACTGGCTAAACCCTTTATAATATACTTAGACTTGACTTCATCAGATAGCTTAAAGAAGCTTCTAACTTCTGTATATAGTTCATCTTTTGTTCTATCATCTAAAAGATGGCCTTTAATTGCAATAAAGCCTATTTCACTAAATCCCCTTCCAAGCTGTTCAATAAACTCATTCTTAGTCTTTGAATCACCAGTTAAAAAATCATTTAAGTTTAAATGCGGAATATTTTTCATTAGTCTATCTTTTTTATCATTTTTGATATATACTTACCGATTATATCAAATTCAAGATTCACCTTACTTCCAACATTAATTTGATTAAAGTTAGTATTCTTATAAGTATAGGGTATTATAGCAACAGAAAAAGAATTTTCGGTAGAATCAACAACTGTTAGACTAACCCCATTTATAGTTATAGAACCCTTTTCAACAGTTATATTATTTTTTGAGTGTTTGAATACATATTTCCAACTTCCATCAGTTTCGCTAACCTCAGTACAAACTGCAACTTCATCAACATGTCCCTGAACTATATGCCCATCGAATCTTGAGTTAACTGACATTGATCTCTCTATGTTAACAGTATCACCTGGAACAATCTCACCAAAATTTGATCTTTTAATACTCTCAGAGATTACATTTACTGTGTATACATCATTATCTATATCAACAACTGTTAAACAAACCCCGTTGTGACATAAGCTTTGATCAATCTTAAGTTCATTTGTAATACTTGACTTAAGGGAAATATCTATATTTCCTTTATTTTTTTCTACCTTAACTACAGTAGCCATACATTCAATTATCCCAGTGAACATTATTATCTTTGTTTTGCATCGGTAAAATTAGCAATTAATTAAAGAGTGGTAAAATCAAGGAAAATAAATGTTGGGATAACTATTGGTGATCCAAATGGTATTGGGATTGAAATAATCTTAAAATCACTATCTAATTATAGTCTATTTAATGAATGTAATTTTATAATATATGCTTCAACTGACTTAATTGAAAAACAAAAAAAACATTTTCAAATTGACACTCCTTCAATAATAAAGATAGATAGTGAAGAAGACTTACTGGATACTCAGATAAACATAAAAGAGGTATTCTCTAATTCTCAATTTAATTTTGGAGAATCTAATAAAGAATTATCTGCACTTGGAGTTGTTTCCTTGAAAGAGGCTACAAAAGATATAAAAGACAACAAGATAGATGTATTGGTTACTGCTCCCATAAATAAGGATTTATCCTATTCTAATTCATTTAAATATACAGGTCATACCGATTTCTTTAAGCATTATTTTAGTACAAATCCATTAATGTTAATGATATCAGAAGAACTTAAAATAGCCTTATTAACAGAACATATTCCTATAAAAGACGTACCAAATGCTATTAATAAAGACATTGTTGAGCAAAAAATCAAAGCACTAGAAATAAGTTTAATAAAGGACTTTCAAATAAAAAAACCTAAAATTGCAGTGTTGGCAGTTAATCCACATGCAGGAGATAATGGTTTAATAGGTAATGAAGATAAATCAATAATTACACCAATAATTAATAGTTTTAAGGGAACTACGAGTTCTATTAATGGTCCATTTTCAGCAGATACTTTTTTCGTTAATGAAAATTATAAAAAATATGATGGTGTTATTGCTTCATACCATGATCAAGGGCTTATACCATTTAAAACTATCTCGTTTGGAAAAGGAGTAAATTTTACAGCAGGTTTACCAGTTGTAAGAACCTCACCAGATCATGGTACTGGCTTTGATATAGCTGGAAAAGGAATAGCAGATCACACCTCATTTACAAATGCAATAGAATTAGGTCTTCAAGTGTTTAAATTAAGAAACAACTTAGTTTGACATTAAATAGATAAATTTTTATAAATTTGCCGCTCAATAGTTAAGTGATGAAATCGCTTTCACCATATTTGGTTAAATTTTCAGGACTGAAAGAAGGTGTTCATCTTTTTGACTTTGAAATAGGAAATAAGTTCTTTAAAAATTTTGATTATTATGATTTTGCTGATGCAAACATTAAAACTATTCTTGAGCTAGAGAAAAAGCCAACCTTACTAAACTTAAAATTTAGGTTTAGTGGAGAGGTTGAAGTTCAATGTGATCTTTCAATGGAAATGTTTTCATTAGAACTTGAAACTGACTATACTGTAGTTGTTAAGTTTAAAGACGATACAATATCATCTGATGACAAAGTAGTCTTTTTACCAACTGGATCAAATAGCATTGATGTATCACATATTATATATGAGAGTATTATTCTTGCTGTTCCACAGAAAAAAGTTCACCCAGGAATAGAGAATGGATCGTTAAAATCCGAAATAATTGAAAAGCTTGAAGAATTAAAACCTAAAAAAAATTTTAAAGAAAAGACTGACCCCAGATGGGACAAACTAAAAGATTTATTTTAAATGGCACATCCAAAACGTAAAATATCTAAGACAAGAAGAGATAAACGTAGAACACATATCAAAGCTGAGAAACAGCAAATATCAATATGTAAAGCTACAGGTGAGTCACACTTATACCACAGAGCACACTGGCATGAGGGGAAGCTTTATTATAGAGGAAAAGTTTTAGTTGATTCTCTAGAATCAGAATAATACTGATCTTTATTTATCAATTTAATTGTCAATTGACAAAATTGATGTTAGATGAAAACTAACAAATCAAATATTAAAGCTGCAATTACTGCAGTCGGAGGGTATGTTCCCAAAGACTTTATTTCAAATAATGATTTAGAAAAGCTTGTTGATACCAACGATGATTGGATTACAGCAAGAACAGGCATAAAAAAAAGAAGAATTCTTAAAGAGAAAGGTAAAGGAACCTCATTTTTGGCTATTAATGCTGCAAAGGATCTTTTAGCAAAGAAAAAAATAGACCCTGAAACTATAGACTTAGTAATTGTTTCCACTATAACACCTGATTTTCATGTTGCATCAACTGCTCCTACTGTTGCTTCAGCAATTAATGCAAAGAACGCCTATGCCTATGACTTAAGTGCTGCATGTTCAGGATTTCTATACGGTATGTCTACAGCTACTAGTTTCATTGAATCAGGAAGATATAAAAAGGTTCTTATAATCGGTGCAGATATGATGTCTTCAATTGTGGATTATACAGATAGGTCAACGAGTATTCTTTTTGGAGATGGAGCAGGGGCTGTATTAGTTGAGCCCAGTATTAATGGATATGGTTGGGAAGATGAGTATCTAAGATCAGATGGTATTGGTGCAGAGTGGCTAAATATTAAATCTGGAGGGTCTCTTCATCCTATATCAAGTGAGACAATTGAAAATAAATGGCATTATATAGCTCAGGATGGAAAAACAGTTTTTAAATCAGCTGTATCAGAGATGGCACACGCTACAGAGCAAATTATTCTGAGAAATAAACTTAAATCTGAGGAAATAAAATACTTAATCCCACATCAAGCAAATAAAAGAATTATTGATGCTACCGCAGAAAAGATTAATTTAGATAAAAATAAGGTTCTTATGAACATTGAGAATTATGGAAATACTACTGCTGCTACAATACCCTTATTAATGTATGATTATGAAAAAAACTTCAGTAAAGGTGACAAACTAATTCTGGCTGCCTATGGTGCTGGTTTAACATGGGGTGCAGCTTATTTAACATGGGCATATAACTAAATTTAATTAAATGGATATAAAAGAAATACAAAATTTAATCAAGTTCGTTCAAAAGTCTGGAGTAGAAGAAGTGAAGATTGAAAGGGATGACTTTAAGATTACTATAAAAACTAAGTCTGTTTCACCACAACATTTAATTGTTGAGGATGTTCCTACGCCAATTTCAATTCCTTCTAGTCAACCAGTTACTCAAGCTGTTCAAGAAGTTAATACACAAGAAACATCTGAAGCAGCAAATCTGGAAAATGACAATCAAATTATAGTTAAATCACCGATTATAGGAACTTTTTATAGGAAACCATCTCCTGATAAGCCATCATTTGTTGAAGTTGGTCAAAGTATTGTAAAAGGAGACGTTTTATGTGTAATAGAAGCAATGAAATTATTCAACGAAATTGAATCAGACTTCTCCGGTAAAATTGTTAAAATTTTAGTTGATGATCAAAGCCCTGTTGAATTTGATCAACCTTTATTCATTATTGATCCTTCCTAGAGATGTTTGATAAAATTTTAATTGCCAATAGAGGAGAGATTGCTATGCGTGTTATTAGGACGTGTAAAGAGATGGGTATTAAAACCGTTGCAGTTTACTCAAAAGCAGATGAAGAAAGTCTTCACGTTAGATTTGCAGATGAAGCAGTCTGTATCGGGCCAAGTGCAAGCTCAGACTCCTATTTAAAAACAGCAAATATTATTGCTGCTGCAGAAATTACAAATGCTGATGCTATTCACCCTGGATATGGATTTTTATCAGAAAACAGTAAGTTTTCAAAAATTTGTGAAGAGCATAAAATTAAATTTATTGGTGCTTCTCCAGAAATGATCAATAAAATGGGGGATAAATCTTCAGCAAAAGAAACTATGAAAGTTGCAGGAGTACCTACAATTCCTGGATCTGAGGGTCTGGTTCCTACTCTTGAAGATGCTCAAAATATTGCTCTTGAAATAGGTTACCCCGTGATGTTAAAAGCTACTGCTGGAGGAGGAGGTAAGGGTATGAGAATAGCAAATGATGCCAAAGAACTTTCTTCGGCATGGGAGCTTGCACGCCAGGAATCAAAATTGGCTTTTGATAATGATGACATGTATTTAGAAAAATTCATAGAAAATCCTAGGCATATTGAATTTCAAATCATTGGAGACTCTTATGGTAAAGCATGTCATTTATCAGAAAGAGATTGTTCAATCCAAAGAAGACATCAAAAATTAATTGAAGAAACACCCTCGCCTTTTATGACAAAGCCATTAAGAAAAGCAATGGGTGAGGCCGCAGTAAAAGCTGCTGAATCAATAAAGTATGAGGGTGCAGGTACTATTGAATTTTTAGTTGATAAGCATAAAAATTTTTATTTTATGGAAATGAACACTAGGATACAAGTTGAACACCCGATAACTGAACAAGTAATTGATTATGATTTAATAAGAGAACAGATCTTAGTTGCTGCAGGTGAACCTATATCCGGTAAAAATTATTTTCCAAAGCTTTGTTCAATTGAGTGTAGGATAAATGCAGAAGACCCTAATAAAGATTTTATGCCAAACCCAGGAAAAATCTTAACTCTACATTTCCCTGGAGGTCATGGCGTAAGAATTGACACACATGTATATAGTGGCTACTTAATTCCACCTTTTTATGATTCAATGATAGCAAAACTTATAACTACAGCCCAAACTAGAGAAGAGGCAATAAATAAAATGAAAAGAGCGTTAGATGAATTTGTAATTGAGGGTGTAGAAACAACAATACCCTTCCATCAAAAGATGATGGAACATCCAGACTTCATCTCAGGAAATTATACTACTAAATTTATGGAGTCTTTTGAAATGTAAGCTATATAAGCTTCATTTCAATTAATTTCTCAGCTATTTGAATTGTATTTGTAGCAGCCCCTTTTCTAAGGTTATCTGCAACGACCCAGATATTTAAGCCGCTTTCAATACTAAAGTCTCTTCTAATTCTACCAACAAAAACCTCGTCTTTATTTGCAGAGTTTATTGGCATGGGATATTTATTGTTTGCAGGATCATCCTCTACGACAAGACCAGGAGACTTTTTTAAAATTTCAAATATTTGATCCAATTCAAATTGATTTTCGAATTCAATATTTACAGATTCACCATGACAAATTTCAATAGGAACTCTAACAGCAGTTGAAGTAATTTGAATTGAATGATCATTTAAAATTTTTCTAGTCTCATTTATCAATTTGTTTTCTTCTTTTGTATAACCACCTTCCTCAAAAACATCACAATGAGGAAGAAGATTTTGATCAATTTTATAAGGATATATCATTTCAGGGTCTGAATCTCTTCTTTCTCCATTTAGCTGATCAATAGCATTTTTTCCTGTTCCAGATACTGATTGATATGTGGATATAACTAACCTTCTGATTTTATATACTTTATGTAAAGGAGCTAAAACTACCATTAACTGCATTGTTGAACAATTTGGATTAGCAATAATGTAATCATCCTTTGTTAAAACTTCAGAATTTACTTCACTTACAACTAATTTTTTAGATGAATCCATCCTCCAGGCAGAAGAATTATCAATAACTCTTGTTCCAACCTCAGCAAATTTTGGAGCCCATTCTAAAGATGTTGATCCCCCCGCAGAAAATAATGCAATATCTGGTTTCATTTTTACAGCATCTTCAATGGAAACTATATCATAGTGTTCATTGTTAAAGAGAATTTTATTGCCTATTGACTTTTCAGAGGCGACAGGGATTAAATTACTTACTGGGAAATTTCTGCTTTCAAGAAGACTAAGCATAACATTTCCAACAACCCCAGTTGATCCTATTATAGCTACTTTCATTTTGATTTATTTTTTTTCATTTTTTTAAAAAAAACCGCCCTACTTAGAGGTTCATATTTATCTTTCTCACCTATTACAACAATATCTTTTTTTTTATTTTTTCTATAGCTATAGTTAGCAACATTCCCAGATTTTTTACATACCGCATGAACTTTAGTAACATACTCTGAAATGGCCATCAGATTTGGCACTGGCCCAAATGGATTTCCTAAATAATCCATATCTAATCCCGCAATAATTACCCTTATTCCATTATTTGCAATTTGGTTACAAACATCAACTATTTCATTATTAAAAAACTGAGCTTCATCAATAGCTACTACATCACAATTTTCTATATTATTTAGAATCTCTGATGACGATTTTACCTCAATTGACTCAAGTTTGTTGTCGTCATGTGATTCAATATAGTTTTTACTTCTTGAATCAACAATAGGTTTAAAAATCTTAACTTTTTGATTAGCTATTTTAGCTCTTTTTACTCTCCTTATTAATTCTTCAGTTTTACCAGAAAACATTGATCCACATATTACCTCAATCCATCCAAATTGTTCATTATTGTATGCAGGGTTTTCTAAAAACATTTTGTAATTTAAATTAAAAAATAAGGCAAATTTATCAAAAAGTAATTCATTATTATAATTTATAGAAGTGTTTAAAAAGATAGAAAATAAAATAAAAGAGATTGCAGGAAAAATTAACAAATCCAATACATCAAATCAAGATGAGATTTATAATAATGCAAAAAAAATATATGAGCTTGCTGTCATATATAAATTCTTATCAAAAAATAAACAAAATACTGACTGGGTATTGTACTCTGAGAAATTGAAGGAGACATTAAGACAGCTTGATTTATCTTCAGAAAAAAATCAAGAATTACCCTATAATGAAAGTGAAATAATTCCACTAATTGATTCTATCAAAGACTTAGTTACTGAGATACCAGAAACTGACGATGACAAATGATCCTCAATTATATATCGTGCCAACCCCTATTGGCAATATGGAAGATATTACCTTAAGGGCTATAGAAACACTTAAAAATTCAGATATTATTTTGGCCGAGGATACAAGGCATGCAAAAAAATTACTAAAGAACTATAACGTTTTAACCAAGGTTAATAGTTACCATCTGAATAATGAGCATAAAAGAGTTGATGAATACATTCAAATGATAATCAATGGAAGTAAAGTCTCCTTAATAACAGACGCTGGAACTCCTTGTATATCTGATCCAGGATTTTTACTAATTCGTGAAGCAATTAAACATAATATATTAATTACTTGCTTGCCTGGTCCTACAGCTTTTATACCCGCACTTGTTATGAGTGGACTACCCAGTGATAGTTTTATTTTTGAAGGGTTTTTACCAAAAAAAAAGGGGAGAAAGTCTAAACTAAATGAAATCTCTAAAAATACTAAAACTACAATCCTATATGAATCCCCTTTCAGAATAATTAAAACCCTCTCTGACATGAAATACACTATTGGTTCAGACAGAAAAATTGCTGTAGTTAGGGAAATATCTAAAATCTATGAAGAGGTATTTAGAGGCACAATTGATGAAGCAATTCTAGAATATAATGAAAGAACAATAAAAGGTGAGTTTGTAATCTGTATTGATAAAGCTTAATGAAGAATTGGATTAAAATTGATCAACCCAATATTGATGAGGTAAATTCTCTTCAAATGGACTTAAAAATTCCTCACTTTATTTGTTCACTTTTACTTCAACGTGGTGTTAATTCTTTAGATAAAGCAAAATTTTTTTTTAGACCCGAATTAGATTCTCTTCATGACCCATATCTAATGAAGGATATGGAAAAAGCTATAGTTAGGATTAATAATGCTTCAAGTGAAAAAATTATGATTTTAGGAGATTATGATGTTGATGGAACTACTTCAACATCTTTGCTGTTTACCTATTTTAGTCACAGGAATTATGACCTATTATATTACATACCAGACAGATATAAAGAAGGATATGGGGTATCGTTAGAATCAATTGATTACGCTAAAGACAATAATATCACATTAATAATCACTGTAGATTGTGGAATAAAAGCAGTAAATCAAGTTGAATATGCCAATTCAAATGGAATTGATATTATTATTTGTGATCATCATTTACCTGATACTAAAGTTCCTGAAGCTTACGCGGTTTTAAACCCTAAACAATCAGACTGTACCTATCCTTTTAAAGATCTTTGTGGTTGTGGAATAGCTTATAAATTAATAACAGCACACAATCTAAAATCAGAAAATAAATTAAATATTCGCAGTCTTCTAGACTTTGTTGCATTAGCAACTGTTTCTGATATGATGCCTTTAATTGATGAAAACAGAGTTATGGTATTCCACGGATTAAAAGAAATTAATAATAACCCTAGACTAGGAATTAGAAACTTTTTGAAATCAAATAATAATAAAGTAGATGAATCAAAGATATCGTTTAACATTGGGCCAAGAATAAATGCTGCAGGAAGAATGAAAAATGGAAAAATTATTGTGGACCTTCTAGTTGAGGAAGACCCTAACAAGGCTATGTCTTTATCAAACGAAGTAGAATTCCTAAATTCAAAACGAAGGGCTACAGAAAAAGATGTATTTGAAAATGTGGTTGAAAAAATTGACCATAGTAAGTACTCTAATATTATATATGGACAAAACTGGAGTACAGGCGTATTAGGAATTGTTGCATCAAGAATAATTGAAAAATCTTATAAACCAACTATAATAATTACTGATTTTGACCAAGAGTTACTTACTGGATCTGTAAGATCTGTATCTGGATTTAATGTTTATGATGCATTGGTTAAATGTGAAAATTATTTACATCAATTTGGGGGGCATAAATTTGCAGCGGGTGTAAAAATTGAAAAATCTAAACTAAATCTATTTTGTGAACATTTTGAAAAAACTGTTAAAGAAACCGTTGATGGAAATATGTTTGAAAGAAAGCATAAGTATGATCTTGAAGTTTCTTTCTCAGATCTTTCGATTGAAAATGTAAAGATAATTTCCAGAATGTCTCCATTTGGCCTAGAAAATAGAAGACCAGTGTTTAGAACCAACAATTGTACTATCACCGAGGATTTAAAATTTATAGGTAAAGAATCACAAATTGTAAAGTCAAAGATTCAGGATTCATTATTAAATAAACTTCCATTTATATGTTTTGACAAGAAAGATGAGCTTGTTAATTTAAAATCAAAATTTGATATTCTTTATACAGTGGGGATAAATAAATATTCTGGTAGAGAAGAAATTGATATAATTCTAAAACAAATTTGTGTAAAATAAAAAAACCTGCCGAAGCAGGTTTTTTTGTTAAATTTACTTTTGACTAAAAATCAAAAGTAACACCTAAATTCCAGGATGTACCTCTACCAAAATTCACAATGTTTGTTGTATTAACTCCATTCCAAGTCCTTCCTCCATCTGCAAAGAAATTAGTACTAGAATCCGCGATGTATTCTTCATCGAATAAGTTATTTACATTAGCTCTTACTCGAGTATTCATTCCTAAAAACCTCGTTCTATATGTTGCACCAATATCAACAATTGAAAAACTTGGTAATTGAAGAGATCCTCTGTTATTAGCAGAAGAGAACTCACTATCTAATGGTCCAAAATTACCATATAGGTTATCAAACGACTGAAAATCTAGATCAACTGAAAAGTTATAGCTAAATCTATAATCTGCTCCTAAATATAGAATTGTTTGTGCATGATTTCCAATTTTCACACCGTCCATGTAAAGAGTAGCTGTTTGACCATTTGGCTGATTATTATCAGCATCAAATCCTTGACCAATAAAGTTTTTTGTATACTTATGATCACCTAAAGAAGCCATACCTCTAATTTTTAGTTGACTCGTTGGATACCATGTTAATTCTGCTTCAATACCCTGATGAGTTTGTTCAACACCTTCATAGACAAACCTAACAGCGTCTTCACCAGAACCAGAAAATCTGCTAAGAACTCTATTACCCCAAACTGTTGAATAAGCATTTAGGTTTAGTTTTACATTAGAGGATAGAAAACCATAACCTAATTCAAAAGAGGTTATCTCTTGTCCATCTTGATTTTCTGCTTGTTGGTAGTCATAATCACCATTAATAAAAATGTCATCAACAAGCGGAGATTTTTTAATCTTACCTACGTTTGCATACACATTAGATTTTTCACTAATATTATAGTTAGCACCAGCTTTCAAATAGTTTCCATTCTTTCTAACAACTTCACTTTTTGTTTCAGGTGGAGCTGTATAAAAATGCTCAAGCCACATTCTAGATGTAGTTGTTCCAGCTTGAAGAACAGCTGAAAAGTTTTCACTACCAACGTATTCAACAAGACCGTTTACTCCAGTCCAGTTGTTGTATCCAATATAATATCTTTGGGTTCCATTTGGATCATCCATTCCAAGATTGTTAAATGGAGTAGATTCATATGCAGTTGTTACAACGTGCCCGACTCTATCAAAGTTTCCTGAGAAGACATAATCGTTTATTGTCGAAATGTAACCATCAAGACCTAGAAAGTCACTTATTCCTCTTCTATGATAAGCTTTATAAGATCTAAGATCAATCCCTAATTCATATCGAAAGTTTTCACTATCTAATTTTAGCTTGGAAATTCCACCAACCCAATTATGGGAGTTTGTACCAAATCTTCTAACTTTACTAGCAACAGCCCATCTACTAGGAGTTTCGCCATCTGTATCATTGTGATAACCTAGTTTCATTCCTGCAAAAGGACCTTCAGATGGTATATAAGCGTTATTAACGTTTTGCGATACTACAGCATCCCAGTTAACTGTCATATCTGATCTTCTAAAGGCGTCTCCTCCATCAGCAAGGTGGTCTGTCATTGATCTTCTATATGAAGTAACATCATAATTTCTTCCTCTATCACCCGTTCCTCCACCTCTACCTGCAGATGCATAAAGCGATGTAGCAAGAGTTACATTACTTGAAATTTCCCAGTCCCAGTTTAATGTTGCTAAAGGCTTATTATAGTAGTTTCTCAAAAAAGAAAACTCTTCACCTTTATATTCACCGTAAACTTGGTTGTATTTTCTAAAATCATCTCCTTGAGTAGGACCGTGATCGAGATAGTCTTCTAGCCATGGAGTATAATAAGCCTGATGATGCCATTGTCCAGCCCCAATAACTGAAAGGTTAAACTCATGATCTCCTCCTCTTGGAGTATATCCAACGGAGAAAGCATAGGTTAAACCTGCTCCTGCTGTTCCATTTCTCCATCCATCACCTTCCCAAAGGCTAAGTAAATAACTCGATGACCAACCAAGATCATTCACTCCAGTATTATGTGAAACGCTAATTTTTTGATAACCATCATTACCTTGTAATAGTTTAACAGAAGAACCTGGCTCTAATTCAGCTGCTCTAGTATTAACTGAGATAGTACCACCTGCAGATGGAGTAGCTAATGAAGTTGACCCAAGACCTCTTTGAATTTGAATACTTGAGGTAAGATCAGATAAACCAGCCCAGTTAGACCAGTATACCCAACCATTTTCCATATCGTTAACAGGTTGACCATTAATTACAACTGCAACATTAGTCATTCCAAAGCCTCTAAGTCGAAGAGCACCGTCTCCATATCCACCTCCACTTGTAGGAGAAGTATAAACACCAGGAGTTCTTTTAAGAAATTCAGGTATTTCAAGATTCCCACCCTTTATTTCTATCTCTGCACCTGTAACAGTACTAAATGCAATTGGAGTTTCACGCTCCTTTGCAACATCAATTACTTTCGATGAAACTGTAACCTCTGCAAGAGCAATAGAATCTAGGGCAGGCTCTTGAGAATGTAGGTTAGCTGAGAAAATAATTATAAATGATAAGATTAATTTTTTCATTTTAATAGAATTTTTTTGTTGTTTATTTTTTCAAAAATATAACTATTAATTATTGGTTAGATAAACTAAATATTAACAGAACCTTAAACAATTATGATGTTAATAATAATAAAATTTATTGGAGATTGTCATAAACCTTTGAAGATGATTTGTCTAGGTTAGATTTGCCATCTTTCAAAATTTGTTTAGCTATTGATTTTCCTAACTCAACCCCCCATTGATCAAAACTATAAATATTCAAAATGGAACCTATAACAAAAATCTTACTTTCATACATAGCTATTAAAGAGCCAAGTCTGTGAGGAGTTAACTTGTTAATAAGTATTGTGTTGGAGGGCTTATTCCCGTCAATATTCTTTTGAATTTCATTTCCAGATTTTTTATTACCTACCATTAAAGCATTTGTCTGAGCTAAGAAATTTGAGGTTAAAATTTTATGTTGCTCTTTATCATTGTATAAAGGTTCTTTAAACGCTATAAAATCTGCTGGAATAAGTTTTGTTCCTTGATGCATTAGTTGAAAAAATGCATGCTGTGCATTTGTTCCTGTTGACCCCCATATTATTGTTCCTGTCTGATAATCAACCTTATTGCCCTCCCTATCTATACTCTTACCATTGCTCTCCATACTTGCTTGTTGAAGATAATCTGGAAGCTTACCAAGAAATTGATTATAAGGAAGAATGGCTTCAGTTTCACACTTAAAAAAGTTATTGTACCATATACTTAGTAAAGCAAGCACAACGGGTATGTTTTTTTCAAAAGGCGTTTCTTTAAAATGTAGATCCATTTCTCTTGCACCATTTAAAAAATTATCAAAATTTTTAGATCCAACACAAATTGAAATAATTAAACCTACAGAACCCCAAAGTGAGAATCTTCCACCTACCCATTCAGGTATGGGAAGAATATTATTAGATTCAATACCGAATTCTTTTGGATCTTCAGTGTTATTTGAAACTGCAATGAAATGATTTTTCATTGATTCTTCATTTACATTCTTAACAAACCATTTTTTGACTTTTTTGGCATTTTCAAGTGTTTCAATGGTTGTAAATGTTTTGGAAACAATAATAAAAATTGTTGTATCAGGATCGAGAGATTTCAATAAATTTTCTGTGTAGTCTGGGTCTATATTTGAAATGAAATAAGGTTTAATACTTTGTGCGTAAAAACTTAAAGCTTCAGTGACCATTTCTGGCCCAAGGTGTGAGCCACCTATACCTATATTCACAACATTCTCAATCTTTTTTCCAGAATGTCCAAGCCTAGCTCCATTATTTATCTCATCTGAAATAGTTTTCATTTTAGATAAAGTATTTTTTACCTCTTCAGATATTTCGGTTGAGTCATTATTTTTAGATCTCAATGCTGTATGCAGAACTGACCTGTTTTCAGTTTCATTAATGGAAGAACCATTAAAATACTTATTTATATTTTCTTTAAGGTCTGTTTCCTTACAAAGTTCAATTAATAGATCAAAAGCTTTTTTACTGATTCTATTTTTAGAAAAATCAACATATAAATCATTAAAACTAATTGTAAACTTTTCAAGTCTATCATTTTCACTTTTAAAATAATCGTTGATATGTATATTATTTTCTTGATTATAGAGTTTCTCTAGGCTAGACCATGATTTCTGACTTGTGGGATTCTTTTTTGATAAAGCCATTATATAGAAGTTTTATTTCTTATCACAATTGAATCAAGCTGAGACTTAATTAAAACTACATCACTAAAGTACTTCTTTTTTAGTGATTCATTGATTGGTTTAGCTTCTGGTAGTTTTTGTTTAAATGGGTCAACTTCAACTCCATTTTTTCTAAACCTATAACAAACATGAGGACCAGAGGTATTTCCTGTCATCCCGACAAAACCTATAACATCTCCTTGTTCAACAAATTGTCCAACTTTGACATTTGTTTTTTGCATATGTAGATACTGAGTAGTATATGTGTTATTATGTTTAACTTTCACATACCTTCCATTAGCCCTTGTGTAGCTTACTTCAGTTATAGTTCCATTAGCAGTTGATAATATAGGGGTTCCAACAGGAGCCGCAAAGTCAGTTCCCTTATGAGGTCTTACTCTATTACCATAATACGCAATTCTTCTTCTAAGATTATACCTTGATGAAATTCTACCAAATTTTATTGGTGACTGAAGAAAAGCTCTTCTTAAATTTTTAGCATCTTGATCTAAATACTCTACGATTCCTTTAATAGAGTCTGTCTCATATTCAAAGGCATACTGTTCTTTCCCTTTGTGAAGGAAATAGGCAGCTTTAACCTTAGTAATCGCTACTGGAATTGTATCATCAACAAATGCTTGAGTATATATTACTTTGAATTTATCCCCTTTATCAAGTCTAAAAAAATCAATTGTCCAAGCATAAATATCAGACAAATAGTATGTTAATAAAGGATCTTTACCTTGCTCTTCAAGAGTCAAATACAATGAATTATCAATAGTTCCAGATGCTGATAAATCTTTATAGCTTCTAGGTTTTGAAAAAGTCTTACCATATACACTATCCCTAAGTTGAATAAATGAATACCCTTCAATGGTTGGGTGATAAACGAATGCTTTAAGTTTTCTTATTGAATCATTTGTAAAAATTAAGGTATAAGGTTTACCTAATTGAAGTTTTCTAAAGCTAACATCATCTTTTGTTTTTTCAATTGCTTGATATATTTCTGGATAGTCAATACCCTCATCTTCAAGTATGTCTCCAAACGTATCACCTCTTTTTACTTTTCTTTCCTCAAAAACATATTTGCTTTGATCATAGCCATATTTGTATATTATGGGGTCCTCCTTAACTTGTTTATTATCCTCTGAGCTGCAAGAAAATAAAACGGCAATAGTTAGTAATGTAAATAATTTCTTCATTAATTTTTAATTACAATTTCAAAGGGGTTAGCAATCCCTGTAAATTTTTCTAAATCTGCTTTTATTGAACCTACTAAAAGGTCTGCTTGAACTCTTACAGGAATTCTGTTTTTGTCATTTGTAAGCCAAATAGTAATGCTCCCCTCACCTTTAAAAATTCTACTTCTATTTGTTGTTGGCATAAACTTTAAACATTCAATCTTACCAAATTTTGTATTGATTATATCTTTGCCTAAATATTTTAAAGGTAATTCTCTATTTTTTGAATCATAGAACATGTTAATTGTAAATGACTCTCCAACACTTACCTTTTCTTCAGAAAAATTTTTCCTTAGGTAATATAATGAAGAAATTAAGTCTTGAACATTATCTTTTGTATTAATTGTCTCGATGGTTTGATTTTTTATATTGTTTACTGTAGCATTTTGAAGCTCTGAATTGAACTTTACTTCCAAATTTTTTGTGTATCCACCTTCATAAATATTTCTTTTAAAAAAATATGGTGTAACAACTGTATCATCAAAGTAGCTGCTGTAATAGTCTTCAACCTTAAAAAAGAGTCTTGCTAAACCAATAGTTTTACCATACCCAGATGCTAGTAAAAAGTCTTTACCATCTAATTTTTCATTAGTTAATTTAAGTGATGCATAGCTAGCATTGAAAATTCCATAGTGTACAATATACTCTAGATTTTCCCCTGCTTTAAAAGGCTTTGAATCAGAAAGGATATTCTGTCCGAAAGTTATATTTATGCTTAACAGGAGAACTTGAAGATATAGGGCAATAATTTTTGTCATTTCTTTCTCAAAATTAACTAAAATTAATTTTTTAATTGTTTAAAAATTGACCTACCTCTAGAGTTTCCTAGAAATTCAATTAAATCTTTTTCACTTGCACTTTTCAATCTTTTAAATGATTTATATTTCTTTAATAGTTTTTCTTTTAAAATTGGACCAACTCCTTGAATATCATCAATTCCAGATTTTAGTGCTTTTTTACTTCTCCTGTCCCTATGAAAGTTTATAGCAAATCTATGAGCCTCATTTCTTAATTGTTGAATTAACTTCAAAGTTTCAGATTTCTTATCAATATATAATGGAAGCTTGTCACCTGGTTTAAAAATTTCCTCAAGCTTTTTTGCAATCCCTATTATAGATACTTTATTGTCTAAATTTAATTTTTTTAAAATGTTTAAACCTGATGATAATTGCCCCTTCCCACCGTCAACTATTATCAAGTTTGGCAAAGATTGTCTTTCATTCATTAGTCTTTTCAATCTTCTATAAACGACTTCTTCCATTGATGCAAAATCATCTGGACCTTTTACACTTTTTATTTTATAATGACGATAATCCTTTTTGGAAGGTTTTGCATTCTTAAAAACCACACATGATGCGACTGGGTTTGTTCCCATCAAATTTGAATTATCAAAACACTCAATATGAATAGGTTTTTTTGATAGTTTTAAATCCATTTTAGCCTGTTCCATAATTCTATTAACATGTGCCTCTGGATCTACAATTTTAATTTGTTTTAATTTGTCAATTCTGTAAAACTTTGCATTACGCAATGATAGATCTATAAGACTTTTTTTCTCTCCCTTTTTAGGAACTTGAACTTTAATTTTCTCACCAAGATTTATTCTAAATGGTAGATAAACTTCCTTTGAGCTTGATAAGAACCTTTCTCTTAATTCAATAATACTTAGCTGCAGTATCTGTTTATCTGATTCATTAAGTTTTTTTCTAATTTCCAGAGTATGTGACCTTACAATTGAGCCATATGATACCTGTATGAAGTTCACATAAGCATAAGACTCATCAGATATTATAGTAAAGACATCTACATCACTAATTTTTGGGCTAACTATAGTTGACCTAGATTGATAATTTTTAAGTGATTCAAGTTTTTCTTTAATTTTTTGAGCTTTTTCAAACTCAAGACTATTCGAGAAATCAATCATTTTATCTTCTAGTCTTTTCAAAGATGCCTTAAAATCACCTTTAATAATATCCCTTATTCCCTTCAAGTTTTTTTCATAATCATTAACCTTAACTTTACCAACGCATGGACCCTCACAGTTTTCTAGGTGGTACTCTAGACAAAGCTTAAACTTTTTATTATATATGTTTTCTTTAGTTAATTTATAGTTACATGTTCTAAGCGGATAAATTTCCTTAATTATCTCAAGTAGAGTAATCACAGTTTTAACATTTCTATACGGACCATAGTATTCGGATCCGTCGCGAATAGCTTTTCTAGTATAAAAAACCCTGGGGAAAGGCTCTTTTTTTATGCATAACCAAGGATATGATTTATCATCTTTAAGAAGAACATTATACTTTGGCTTATATTTTTTGATTAAGTTATTTTCAAGAAGAAGTGCATCCATTTCAGTATCAACAATTATTCTCTCAATTTTATCTATACTTTTAACAAGAAGCTTTAACTTATTGGTGTCATGTGATTTGGTGAAATAGGATGAAACTCTTTTTTTGAGATTTTTGGCTTTACCTATATATATTATCTCATTCTCCTTATCAAAGAATTGATAAACTCCTGGTTCTTCGGGTAGAGACTTAGCTTTTATATATACCTTACTTTCTTTCACTGTAACAAAATTAAACCTATTTTTAGTTTAAATAATATTAAGTGATAACTGCAGACAAAACTTTTCTAAGATCTCATTATAAGAAGAAAAGACTTTCCTTAACAAAACAAGAGGTTGATCATTTAAGTCAGAGAGTTTGTAAACAATTAGATAAACTTAACATTTGGAAATTAAAGCACTATCATATTTTTATATCAATTTCAAAATATAATGAACTAGACACATCTTTTATAATTAATAAATTAAAGTCAGAAAAAAAAAATATAATAGTTCCAAAAATCTCAAATAATGAACTTGTTCATATTGCAATAAATGATAAAACTGAGTTTAGTATAAATGAGTACGACATAGAAGAACCTAATAATGGCAATAGTTTTATAATTGAGAATTTAGATCTAATATTTATTCCACTTCTAGCTTATGATTTAGAAGGGCATAGAGTAGGATATGGTATGGGCTATTATGATAAATTCCTAAAGCTTACCAATAAAAGTTCATTAAAAATAGGACTTTCATTTTTTGATCCTATTAATAAAATCCAAGATATTGATGACAATGATGTTAAACTAGATTATTGTATCACACCAACACAAGTGCATAAATTTGATCACATTTAGACCTTACTATTAAATATTAATAATAGAAGTACTCCTGTACTTATATATGAGTCTGCAAAATTGAAGACATACTCGAAAAATGTGTATTCTTGACCGCCAATTACAGGAAGCCACTCTGGCCAAATCCAAGTTGCTAGAGGAAACTGAATCATATCAACTACACTTCCATAAAAGAGAGGCGCATATCCAACTTCAGGAAATAAAGATGCTACTTGACCGTAGCTCGAAGAAAAGATAATACCATAAAATACTGAGTCAATAAGGTTACCAATTGCACCAGCTAATATTAAACACAGACAAAAAATTAATAATTGAGAAGCTTTCTTCTTAATCATATTTCTTAACCAAAAACCTAGACCAATACAAGCAACAATTCTAAATAAAGTTAAGATCAATTTTGCAGTATTATCGTCAAGAAAAGGTAATAATGTATTTACGCTAGCACCCATGGCCATACCCTTATTCTCAATAAATAATAGCTTAAAAAATCCAATATCAATTATAGGAGGTTCACCAATGGTGAGAGGATAATTTAATTTAATGTAAAATTTAACTACTTGATCTAAAAATACTAAAGCTATAATCAGAGCTAATGATTTTCTAGCATCAATATTTTTAATGAAAGGAATCAAGTTTTCAATTTTTAGTTTTGGATATTTTTCGCTTCTATACTAAGTGTTGCGTGGGGAACTATTTTAAGTCTTTTCTTATTGATTAGCTTACCAGTAACTCTACATATACCATATGTCTTATTTTCAATTCTCACAAGGGCATTCTTTAAATCCCTAATAAATTTTTCTTGTCTCAAGGCTAGTTGAGTGTTAGCTTCCTTTGACATTGTTTCAGATCCTTCCTCAAATGACTTAAAGGTAGGAGATGTATCGTCAGTTCCATTATTGCTATCATTCATGTATGCACTCTTTAATAAATCTAAATCAACCTGCGCCTTTTCAATTTTTTTGTTAATTATTTTTCTAAAGCTTTCTAATTCTTTATCTGAATATCTATTTTTTGAACTTTTACTCATTTTAAATTTTGTTTATAGTTATTACAGTTTTAATATCATCAAACTCTAAAGTCTCACCTTCATTATCCAAATTCTCGCTAAAATATAATTTATTTGCTAATGTTTCACCCTTGATATAGTCTAATTTTGACTTAATCGCATTTTCCAATTTTTCCGACTTTTTGATATTAATCTCAATTTTGTCGGTTACTTCCAAGTCTTTACTCTTTCTTATATTTTGAATCCTATTAACAAGCTCTCTAGCAATACCCTCATTGATAAGATTTTCATTTAGTTTAAGATCTAATGCAATAGTTGTCCCATCACCACTTGCAACTGATAATCCCTCTATGTCTTTATAGTTTATTTCAACATCGCCCAGATCAATTGTAACATTAGTATCTTTAATCATAAAATTTGCTTTTCCATCTCTTTCTAAATCTTCAATTTGCTTTTGAGTGAAGCCTTTGATGATATTAGAAACATCATTAATTATTGAGCCATATCTTGGTCCTAAAAGTTTAAAATTAGGCTTCAGTTCCTTAACAAGCAACGAATCTTTACTGTCTAAAAATTCTATAGATTTTACATTAATTTCAGATAATATTTGAGCCTTAGCATTTTCAATGTCATTTCTTTCATTTTTATCCTTAACAGGGATAATGATCTTATTAAGTGGCTGTCTTACCTTTAGCTTTTCTTTTTTTCTAATTGATAGAGCAAGTGAACAAATATTTCTTACTTGATTTATTTTCTTTTCTAATTCTAATTTAATTAAATCCTTATCTGAAGTAGGAAATTCAGATAAATGAACTGATTCATAGTCCTCTTTTTTAGTTACGGAGTTAATACATTGATAAATATATTCTGAGTAAAAAGGTGCAATTGGTGAAATAAGTTTACTTGTAGATGATAAGCACTCATAAAGAGTCTGATAAGCTGAAATTTTATCATTATTATATTCACCCTTCCAAAACCTTCTTCTTGATAATCTAACATACCAATTACTTAATTTCTCTTGAACAAAATCACTAATTTCTCTGGAGGCAGGTGTCAAATCATACTCATTGTAATAATTATCTACTCTTTTTATTAAAGAGTTCAATTCTGATAGTATCCATTGATCTAATTCTGATCTTTTTTCAAAAGCTATTGTATTTTCTTTATATGAAAAATTATCGATATTGGCATAAAGACTAAAAAAACTGTATACATTATGAAATGTGCCAAAAAACTTTCTCTTAACTTCAGCCACACCCTCCTGATCAAATTTTAAATTATCCCATGGATTTGAGTTTGAAATCATATACCATCTAACTGCATCTGCACCATATTCATCAATCATTTTAAATGGATCTACTGCATTACCAAGTCTCTTAGACATTTTCTGTCCATTTTTATCAAGAACTAAACCATTTGACACTACGTTTTTATATGAAATTGAGTCAAACACTAAAGTTGAAATAGCATGAAGAGTATAAAACCATCCTCTTGTTTGATCAACACCCTCTGCAATGAAATCAGCTGGAAAATTAATTTTATTATCAATTAAATCTTTGTTCTCAAAAGGATAATGAAATTGGGCATAAGGCATTGATCCTGAATCAAACCAAACATCGATAATATCTTTTTCCCTTTTCATTGGCTTACCTTTACTTGATGTAAGAGTTATTTCATCAACAATATCCTTATGAAGATCTATACTCAAATAATTCTCATCTGACATATTGCCAATATCAAAATCAGGGTATGGATTAGATGACATATGGCCATTTTGAACTGAAACTTCAATTTCATTAATAAGCTCTTCTGCCGAACCAATTACTTTGATTTCTTCATTTTCTTCATCGGTCCAAATTGGTATAGGAATTCCCCAGAATCTTGATCTTGAAAGATTCCAATCATTAGCAGTCTTTAACCAATTTCCAAATCTACCATCACCAGTTGACCTGGGTTTCCAATTAATTTCCTGATTTAATTCAAACATTCTGTTTGATAAGCTATCCATTTTTATAAACCAAGATTCCATTGGATAGTATAGAACTGGCTTATCAGTTCTCCAACAATGAGGGTAAGAATGTGAATATTTCTCTACTTTAAATGCGCGATTTAATTCTTTAAGTCTAATGGATATTTCAACATCAACAGACTTTTCTGGAACAGAATCTGATTCATAATATTCATTTTTTACATATTTGCCACTTATTAGACCAATTCCGTCAATAAATTTTCCTTTAAGATCAACAAGTGGAACTTTAATGCCATTTTTATCTAAAACTTGTAATGGTGGAACTTCAGGTTTTGCTGATTTTGCAGCCTTATAGTCATCTGCTCCAAATGTTGGAGCTGTATGAACAATTCCCGTTCCGTCATCAGTAGTAACAAAATCTCCACTTATTATTCTAAATGCATTTTCTGGATTATCCAATGGCAAAGGAGATTCTTCCCAAATTCTTTCATATCTGATATTTTCTAAACTTTCACCAGATACTTCATGGCATATTAAATAAGGTATATCGCGCTTTTCATTGTTATATGAGTCTAATTCTTTCTCAGTTCTTACCTCATAAAAAATCTTAGAAAAAATCTTATCAATTAGTTTAGAGGCAATTACAACAGTTACTAACTCTTTTGTGTATTGATTATATGTTTTAATAAAAGAATATTTAATCTTCTTGCCAATAGTTAATGCTGTGTTTGAAGGTAGTGTCCATGGTGTAGTTGTCCATGCAAGAAAATAAAATGGATATAGATTAATCAATTCAATGGGGAGTCCTTCTTTTATAGATTTAAACTGAGCCACAATAGATGTATCACTAATATCTCTATATGCGTCAGGCTGATTAAGTTCATGTGAGCTTAAACCAGATCCGGCAGCAGGTGAATAAGGCTGAACAGTATAGCCTTTGTATATCAAATTCTTACTGTAAATTTCTTTTATAATCCACCATACGGATTCCATATATTTAGATTCAAATGTTACATAAGGATCAGACATATCAATCCAATAACCCATCTCTTTTGTTAAAGATTCCCAGTCAGAAGTATATTTCATAACCGCTTCTTTACATGCTCTATTATATTCCGATACACTAATCTTATTTCCAATATCATCTTTTGAAATCCCCAGTTCTTTTTCTACACCTAATTCAACAGGAAGTCCATGGGTGTCCCATCCAGCCTTTCTTTTAACGTTAAATCCTTTGATAGTCTTATATCTACAAAAAGCATCTTTTATCGTTCTTGCCATTACGTGGTGAATTCCAGGCTTGCCGTTTGCAGAAGGAGGACCTTCAAAAAAAACAAAGCTTTCTCTATTATCTCTGTTGGATGATTTGATAAAGACATCATTTTTAGCCCAGAAATCTTCAATCTCTTTTGCAATTGAATTAAGTGAAAAAATTTTTGATTCTTTGAATTCCATTAGACCTAGAATTAAAGGCGAAATTAATGATTTTAGATCAAAATAAAGTTAATTAGGTACTTTATAATTTAAGATTTAAACCTGCTTGGAAAGATCTTCCAGGTGCAGAAATTCCGGAAGCAAATGTTCTGTAATGAATATCAAAAATATTCGTAATCCCAAGTCTTAATGTGGAATTTGATGATATTTTTTTGCTTGCAAAAATTGAAAAATCTGACCAACTTGGGGTTCCTAAGAAATTTTTTAATCCATCTTGACCGATAATATATGGGGTTTCATCAAGACCATCTTCTCCTCCTATACTATATTCTGAAGGATCTTTTGAATCACTAAATTTATATACACCCCTAATTGTTAAATCATTATTAATATAGTTCAAGGAAAGTGATCCAAATAGAGGTGATATTGAAGGAAGTGGACCATACGATTCATTATTATCCCCTTTCGTATATGTTAGGCTGTAATCAATTTTTAAACCTCTACTTAGATTATTAAAACCATCAATTGAAAATCCATGAATGAACCTGTTGCCCAGATTCTTATTAGCAATTGTAGTTACTTCCTCATTATTATAGATAATTGTAGATGTATCAGGAGTAGTAATATCAGAGTAAACTATATATTCTGCTCTCCCAATATGTCTAGAAATTATTGTACTAAAACCTCTAATTGAGAAATAACTTTTGCTATCAAGAGATTTATAATCAACCCCTAAATCTAAATTATATGCATATTCAGGTTTTAAAAATGTATTAGGAACAACTAACAATCCATTATTTTCTCTAATCTTCCCAATATCATCAATATTTGGATTTCTAAAACCACTTGATAAAACTGTATTTATTTGAATTTTATTAGTTGGCCTTAATTTCATTGACACAGTAGTCGTTAATGCCTCAGAATTTAAATTAACTTTTGATAATTGAGGATTTACTGATATAACATCATTCCAACTAGCATTTAATTTTGTAAATGTTAGTCTTGTTCCGACATTGAAGGTAAAAAACTCACTCATGTTCCATGACCAGTTTACATAAGATGCAAAGCTTGCGTATGAACTTCCATCACTAGGATATCTGGTGGGTATTGCAGTTTTTTCACCTAACCCTACAACATTATTACCATCGACACTTAAAGTCCTGTCATACGCTTTAGAATAATTATGGTTATATGTTGTCTCTACTCCATATGAAAGAGTATGTCCATTATTAAAAGATGTATCAAAGTCACCATTTAAGCTAAACACTATTAAATCCTCTATCTGATGAGATCTATTTAATGAGTAAAACTTTCTTTTAATTCTACTCTCATTAATTTTCTGGAATCCAAAAGTTATAACACCTTTATCCATGAATTTCTCTTTTGGAAAAATTCTTAGACTAGGAGAAATCAATAATCTTTTTTGAGGTCCATAATACCATTCGCTAAATTTTAATGAATCATCCTTTGGAATATTGAGTTGATCAAATCTATCAATATCACTTGATTCAGAGAATTGAATATTTAAATTAAGAAGATTATTATCACCAATTCTAAATAGAAACTTTTGAAATAAATCAACCTGACTATAACCAGTATTTTTTTGAATATTTTTATCTAAGTTAACAGATGGCTCAGCATAAAACTTATATCTTGAATTTTGAGAAAATATTGAAGAAAGGCCCCAATCTGAATAACCATGATTTCTTTTTTCTCCCATTTTAATATCACCGTATTTTGAAATAGAAATTGAAGTGATGCTACCCCAATTACCAGAACTGTAATTAGTGTTAAAATTATTAGTCACACTGTTGTTGGCTGAATTAAAGTTTGAAGTAAAACTTGATGATATTTTTTTAGAATTTTTTAGTATTGGATTCTTTGTATAGTAATGAATGACACCACCCATTGCATCTGATCCATAACCTACAGATGAAGATCCAAATATTACTTCTGCTCTTTCAATATTGCTAGGATCTATTGTTATGGAATTCTGTAAATGACCAGATCTATAAATAGCATTATTCATTCTTACACCATCAACAACTATTAGTACTCTATTTGCTTCAAATCCTCTTATAATTGGGCTCCCACCTCCTCCTTGACTTTTTTGAATTCTAACTCCAGGGCTTAGTTCTAGCATTTCTGCACCTGAGCTTGGCGATGAAATAAATAAATCCTCGGACTTAATAACTGAAACTTTTTCTGCAATTTGGTTTACACTAGATGCAGATCTTGCAACTGATAAAATTACTTCATCAAGATTTTGGCTTTCTGGATATAAAAAAACTGTACTTCCATCTTGAATATCATCTATATATAGTTCTAATAAGGAATACCCAAGTAATTGGAAAAATATTTTCTTTTCATTAGAAAATAAGTCAAGATCAACATTTCCATTTTCGTCACTTATTATTGATTTGTCTTTACTTTCATTAAATACTGCAACATCGGGTAAGACTTCGTCAGTCTCACTATCCTTTACACTGATCTGCTGTGCAAACGAAACACTAGTAAATAAAAGAAGGAGAAGTGTCTTCTTACAAATTTGTATTGACTTATTTGAAAACTTCACTTAAAATATCAATTGATTTAGGGGATTTGAACATTTGTAAATGTAAAGAATAATAGTCAATTATATGATTAAGTAATGTTAGTCTAGAATTTTTATTTATCTCCATATAGTTTAAATCCTCAAATTTCATGCCTAACAATTGAGTAAATAAACAATAATCATCAAAGTCAATAGATTTAGATATGGGTTTTATGCTTGAGCTGGATCCAGATTCAAGATTAAAGAACTTGTCTTTTTCACTGCTAATGTTTGGATAGAATCCTATATATCTGGTTAATTCAATTAAGAATTTAATATGAAAATTATTACAACTTTCTTGGTTGTCATACCAATTTAAAGATCTGTCTAAAAAATTAAACAAATTTTTATTTTCTTCACCTTCTTCTTTAAATATACTGTTTAAAATTTCTGATAAAAAAATTATAACAGCGCTTTTCTCTACATTAGAATGTAAACTCTTATAAAGCTTTAAGGGTTTTACTTCATTGATATAACCTAGTCTACCGGTCTTACTTACACTATAATCTATACTGATGAAATTAAGTGGAAAAAAATGTGCCTTTCTAAACTTATTGTTTTTAGTTCCATAGATTCCCTTTACTATGAAGCTTTGTAAGCCAACATCATCAAGATAGCACGATACAATCATGCTTGTCTCACCATTTTTAATTGATTTTACAACAAAACCTTTTGAATTGGACATTCTAAACTACTCCTTGTGCAAGCATTGCATCAGCCACTTTAACAAAACCAGCAATATTTGCTCCCTTTAGGTAATTTATTTCGCTTTTTGATGAACCATAATTGACACATGACGAATGAATGTCAGATATTATCTCCTTTAATTTAGCATCTACAGCATCTCGGGTCCAAGTATACCTTAGGGAATTTTGTGCCATTTCTAATCCAGAAACAGCTACCCCACCAGCATTTGAAGCTTTACCAGGTGCATACAAAATTTTGTTGTTTATAAATAATTCGACCGCATCAGGTGTACATGGCATATTAGCCCCTTCACCAACAGTAGAACACCCATTCTTTATCAAAGAATCTGCATCTTTTAAATCTAGCTCATTTTGAGTAGCACATGGAATGGCAATATCACATTTAATATTCCAAGGTGATTTTTTTGGGTAGTATTCTGCTTTAGAATATTTCATCAGATACTCTGAAATTCTGGCTCTTTTAACATTTTTAAGCTCCATAATATATTGGAGTTTTTCGGAGTCTATACCATCTTTGTCATAGATGAATCCAGAGGAATCAGAAAGAGTTAAAACCTTAGCCCCCAAGTCGATGCACTTTTCAGTAGCATATTGAGCAACATTTCCAGATCCAGATATAGTAACTTTCTTATCTTTTAAAGTATCTCCCTGATGCTTCAACATTTCATCTATAAAATATACAACCCCATATCCTGTTGCTTCAGGCCTAATTAATGATCCTCCCCATGACATTCCTTTACCTGTTAAAACACCCGAAAATTCATTTTTGAGTCTTTTGTACTGGCCAAAAAGATAACCAATTTCTCTACCACCAACCCCAATATCACCAGCTGGAATATCTTTATTGGGACCTATATGTCTAAAAAGTTCCGTCATAAAGCTCTGACAAAATCTCATTACTTCTGTATCGGATTTACCTTTTGGATCAAAATCAGAGCCTCCTTTTCCCCCTCCCATTGGAAGTGTTGTTAAAGCATTTTTAAAAACTTGTTCAAATGCCAAAAATTTTAAAATGCTTAGGTTAACAGATGGATGAAATCTAAGCCCACCCTTGTAAGGACCAATTGCAGAGTTCATCTCAATCCTGTAGCCTCTGTTTACCTGAATTTCTTCATTATCATCAATCCAAGCTACTCGAAAAGAGACTACTCTTTCAGGTTCAACCATTCTTAATAGAATATTTTGACCATAGTATATGTCTTGACTTACTATATATGGAATAACAGTCTCTGCAACCTCAGTAACAGCCTGCATAAATTCAGGCTCATTTTGGTTTTTGTGACTTACTTGTGATAAAAACTCTTTTATTATTCTTTTCATTTCAATCACTTGTATAAAGCAAAGGTAGCACAAAAAAGGATAGAGCTCCAAAAATCAAAGTTATAATTGCTTGACAAGACCAAGCCAACCATCCATATGTTAATCCTATTTCAGTGTTAATTCCAAAATTTGCAAGAAATAAGGATATTGCTAACGGATAAACACCCAACCCATGATTAGAAAGAGATATACTATAAACTCCAACAACAAATGCAGGAAAAATTAAATTAGAATCTATATAACTAAGTTCAAAAATTGAAAATTTAATCATATAAAAAGCCAGGATGTAGCATGACCAAATCATTAATGAAAATACAATAAAAAAAACCAAATTTGAATTTAGCTTAGTTATTGATAATAAACCTTCTAAAATGCTTTTAAAAAAAGTTCTTATGCCCCTATTTTTTTTTAAAAAAAAAATAAATATCAATGAAACTACAATAATAAAAAGACTTATTAGAGCAATATTATCATTTATAAAATATAATATGTTTGTGTTAAAAAAAGATTCAACTACAACTTGGTATTGAAGGACCCAAACAGTTATTAAAATAACAAAAGAAATAATAACATCTACTACTCGCTCTGCTGCAATAGTTCCAAATGTTTTACCAATGGGAATTTTATTGTAATTACTTAAAACAGAGGCTCTTAAAAATTCACCTGACCTCGCAATTGCCATATTGGATGTATAGCACATAAAAACACTAGCAACACTGATCAAAGGATTTGTTTTGTATCCAATTGACTTAGATAATAGTTGCCACCTTAATCCTCTTATTATATCTGCAAATGCACCAAAAAACATTGCCACTAGTATAAATTCAATTTTAGCAGACTTAATATATTTTAAGATTAAATCTCTTTCTTCTTGACTTGTCAATTCATATGTGATGTATAAGAAGAAAATACCAAGTATAATTGGAACTACTATTTTAAGTTTTTTTTTCAAACTATTAAATGGGTATGTTGTCTATAAGTCGTGTTTTCCCAATCCAGCAAGCTATAAAAATCCTTTTCCCATCTTCCACTAAAAATTTTGAGTACCTGCCAAGATCATCTATTTCAAAATACTCTAATTTGCAACAGTTTAAGCTATTCAATTTCTCTTTAACCTTCTCTCTAATCTCCTCAACAGAATAACTTATATACATTTTTTTTGCTTTAAACAATAATTTATTTATTTCTCTAGCATCACCTTTCTCTTCTTTACTCATCAAATTATTTCTTGAACTTAAAGCTAAACCAAATTTATCTCTAATTGTCTCGCATCCAATTATTTTTATCCTTAATTTAAGTTTTTTAACAAGAGCTTTAATAATTAGTAATTGTTGAAAATCTTTCTCTCCAAAATAAGCATTATTTGGTTTAAACATTGTAAACAGCTTTTGAACTATAGTTGCAACACCATTAAAATGACCAGGCCTATATTTACCTTCCATAACTTTACCTAATTCATCAAAGTCGTAATCTTTTGAAGTCATTTTGTCATAAACATCATTGTCAGAAGGGTTGTAGACAATAATGTCCTTAAAATCTCTAAGCTTTTCAAGATCCTTATCAATATTTCTTGGATATGCTTTTAAATCTTCTTTATTATTAAACTGAGTAGGGTTTATGTATATTGAAACTATTACCTGATTATTATCATTTAATGCTTTTTTTACTAATGATAGGTGACCATCATGAAGCGATCCCATTGTAGGTACTATACCAATTAAACTTTGATTATTTATTGATTTTAAAAGTTCTTTATTAGAAGAAAAAACTCTCAATTTTGAGAAATTAATTTAAAGATAGGGTTTTTATATACTTACTCTTATAATTTTCGTAATTTTGCCATGCTATAGCCAATATTTAGATTTTGAAGTTACTTAAAGATAAAAAGGTACTTGTCATATCCTCCGAGGTAGTTCCTTATTTACCTCAGACAGAGAAAGCAGTTAATTCATTTACAATTTCAAAGAAAATAAATGATAGTGGGGGAATGACTAGAATCTTTATGCCTAAATATGGAATTATCAACGAAAGAAGACATCAGCTTCATGAAGTTATTAGGCTGTCTGGGATGAACATGATTATAGATGATCAATATATGCCACTTATCATTAAGGTTGCATCAATACCGAAAGAGAGAATGCAAGTCTATTTTATAGATAATGAGGAATATTTTAAAAGGAAAGATCTTTTACTAGATAAAAATGACAAACTATTAAAAGATAATGATGAGAGAATGATTTTTTTTACAAAAGGAGTAATAGAAACAGTGAAAAGGCTTAATTGGTCTCCAGATATTATCTATCTTCATGGCTGGTTTACTTCTCTTTTCCCTTTGTATTTAAAAAAGCTATATGCGGATGAGCCAATATTTGAAAATAGCAAGATAGTTTCATCACTATACTCTAATGCCTTTAGTGGATCTTTATCAAAAAAGCTTGCTGAAAAAATTCATTTCGACGGAATTGACATGAATCTAGACTCAATTTCAGAGCCTGATTTTATTGCCTTAAGTAATTTGATGGTTAAGCTCTCTGATTCGGTAGTTTTGTCATCAGAAAATATTGACAAGGATATTCTGGACTCAATAAAAGATAACTTTAAAGACTGTCTTTCATTTAAAGAATATTCTAAAGATAATAAATTAATAGATTTTTTATTAAAAAATACTGGTTAATGAACTTGAGAGTTATTACGGCAATCCCTTTTATTATTATATTTTTTTTATTTGGATCGTGTAATAAAGATTATTATTCTGTTGGAATTGAAATATTTGATGATCAATTTGAAGATTTAAAAGTAGAGACTTTTCCAATTTTCTCATATCAAGAGTCTATGGATAAAGTTCAGACAAATAACTTAAGTAATGTTCATTTAGGCTCTTATAATGATAGCTTTTTTGGTAAGATAAATTCAAGTTTTATATCACAATTAGATATCTCTTCCTTTCAATTTTTTGGAGATTTAACTCAAGATCAAGAAAACAATGGCAGCCAACTTAATTTTATTAATGAAAATGAACAATTAAAAGCAGTTTATCTTGATTTGCCATTCTTTAATAATACTAATGATAAAGATAATGATGGAGTAATTGATTTATATGATGTTGATCCAAACAATAGTTCAAGTGACTCGGATAATGATGGTTTATCTGATATTCTTGAGACACAAGCTGGAACAAACCCTTTAAGTGCAGATACAGATAACGACGGAATTTTAGATCCAGATGACCCTGAAATTAACGGATATAATGCTGAAAGACAAGTATATGAGATTGACTCTATATTTGGGAACAGAAATGCTGACTTTAATCTTGAGGTTTATGAGTTAACTTATCATTTAAGCTCTTTAGACCCAGCAAATAATTTTGAAACTTTTAAAGAATATTATTCTGATGACGATTTCTATGAAAAAGGATTCTCTGGAAGAAAATTTTATGATGGCAAGGTTTCTCTTGACTTAAATGATATCCCAGTCTTTTTTAAAGAAGATGATCCGTCTACCGAAGATATTGATGAGTTAAATGAGATAGATTATTTTGAAACGCCAAGAATAAGAGTTTCTCTTGATAAAGATTACTTCCAACGAGCAATTGTTAACAAGGAGGGAACAGAAGACTTACAGAATCCATCTAATTTTAATAATAGCTTCAGGGGGTTAATAGTAAAAGCTAGCAATTTCTCTGACGACCTTTATATGCTATTAGATATTTTTAATGCAAGACTTGTCTTTGAATATGAGTATGATGTCTATAATAATAATGGAACAAGTAGCGAGCTATCTGATGATTTTACTGAGATAAAAGAAAAAACAAGTATTATTCCTCTAGGAGGTATAACAATCAATCTATTTAATCATAAAGATTTTAATCAAGAGATCACAAATGAAATTAACTTATCAAAGGAGAACATTCCATCCAAAAAATTATATGTGAATGGCTCTAAATTTGTATCAAAACTAAAATTATTTACCTCAGATAATTCTATCTCTGACGATCTCATGGAGCTCAAGTCAAAAAATATTTTAATTAATGAAGCGAACATTGTATTGCATTTAGACCAAAATATTCACAGAGAAAATTATCAATATCTTCCGAACAGATTATACTTATATTCTTATAATAACGGAGAACCAATTGAGGATTATAATAAAGACTTTACTATAGATTACGAAGTTGGTGCAGTAAATGCAAATAAATATTTATTTGGCGGCTTTTTGCAATATGACACAAATAATAATCCAACTAGCTATAAGTTTAATGTTACTAACCATGTTTCTAATATTATTAGACACGACTCTTTAAATATAGACTTAGGGCTAACACTTACATCTAACATTGAAAACTCATTTGTTCGAAAAGCATATACATCAGATCTTAAAAAAGTTAATATACCTGATGCTTCTATTTCAGTTCCATTTCCTGTTGCTTTATATGGTTCTAATATTGATGAGAACAACTTATCCAACAAGCTTAAGTTAGAGGTTATTTACTCTGAATATTAGAAAAATCTATTAATTAAGTAATTTACATAATATATATCTATACAAATATTTAATAAATATATTTTTTTGAATATTGTTAAATAATATACATGTTACCATAATAAAAAATTATGAAAAAATTTTTTCAATAGTATAAAACTATACTTTAGCTTTAAGTTCTTGTATAAGTCTAGGTATAACCTCAAAAGCATCTCCCACAACACCATAGTCAGCTGCTTTAAAAAAGGGAGCTTCAGGATCACTATTTATTACTACTTTAACTTTAGATGAATTTATTCCTGCTAAGTGTTGAATTGCTCCAGAAATTCCTATAGCTATGTATAAATTAGAAGATACGGGCTTTCCTGTTTGCCCTACATGTTCGCTATGAGGTCTCCAACCCATATCTGAGACTGGTTTCGAGCAGGCTGTAGCCGCTCCTAGCAAACCAGCTAGTTCCTCTATCATTTTCCAATTTTCAGGACCTTTTAAACCCCTTCCAGCAGAAACAACTATATCAGCATCTGCAATTGTCACACTCCCAGATTGCTTTTCAATATTTGTTACTTTATGATTAGTTTCAATTTCATCAACTTTAAACTCTTCTTGTGAACCCTTACCTTCTTTTTCAAAGATCCCATATGAATTGGATGAAATACTAATTATTTTTAAATCACCCTTAAGTTCAGTAGAAGAAAATGCTTTGTTAGTGAAACAACTTCTTTTTACAATAAATGGATTTATACTTTCAGGAAGTTCAACTACATTAGAAATGTAGGACCCATAAGTATATCCAGCTAAATATGCGCCTAAATATTTTGAGTCAGCAGATGATGATAATATTACAGTAGATACATTTTCAGTTTCTATAACTTTTAATAATAAAGTTGAATATACCTTACAAGTAAACTCTTGAGAGTTCTGACTTTCAATATTGAAAATTTTATCAGCACCAAAATTTTTTAATTTTTGGGAATTTGAACAATTAAATGTCACGCAAATTAATTCAACTCCCATTTTATCTGCAAGAGACTTTCCATATGAGACAGCTTCATATGAAGATTTTTTAAAACTGTTTTTCTCTGATTCTGAATATACTAATACTGACATATCTATAATACTTTGGCTTCGTTTTCTAATAAGTCAATAAGCTTATCAATCTCATCTGCATTTATTAGTTTTACTTCACCTTTTTCTTCAGGTTTAAAAAACTTCTTATCAACTGCTTGATTACTAAAATCTTTTGATTCTATTACTTCTAATGGCTTTTGACGTGCCATCATAATACCTCTCATGTTGGGAATAATTAAATCACTTTCCTCGACCAGACCTTTTTGGGCACCTATTACAATTGGTAATTTACATTCACTAGTTTCTATTCCACCAGAGATCTCTCTTGAACATTTTACATCATCAGAGTTTATATCAAGACTAACACAATTTGTAATAAAATTATAATCTAAATAACCAGCAAGAAGACCTGGGACTAGACCACCATTGTAGTCAATTGACTCTCTTCCACAAATAATTACATCATAATTAATTTCATTACAGTGGGCTTCAATTTCCTTTGCAACAGAGTATGCATCTAAAGCTTCACAGTCAATCCTAATAGCATTGTCAGCTCCAATTGCAAGACATTTTCTAAGTATAGCCTCTGAAGAAATATCACCAACAGTAAGAGCTGTAACAGAAGCATTATTAGATTCTTTCATCCAAACAGCTTTAGTCAGTCCAAATTCATCGTTTGGATTAATTATAAATTGAACACCATTTTTATCAAACTTTGAATCAGAGTCAGTAAAATTGATTTTTGAAGTTGTGTCAGGGACATTACTTATACAAACTAATATCTTCATAAAATTTAATATTTAAAATAATTTCTAAGACCCTCAGTAAATTCACCCTTGTCAATTTTCTTCAACTTGATAATCCCTTGGTTATTGTTAATATTAGATGAAACCTTTCTTTTGTGAAGTTGCTCATAGATATCTATGCTAATTTTTTTTCTAGAATCTAAATTTTGAAATAAATTAATTTTTCCAATTTTATCCTTCCAATTATTTTGGATAGTGCCTTCAAAAATCTTTGCTTTAGAACCGCTACCATAACTAATAAATCCAATCTTTTTATTAGCAAGTTCATTACCATTTGATGATGCCTCAACTAGTGAACTAATTAATGACATAAAAATTGAGGCGGTGTACATATTTCCAATCTCAGAAGATGCCTTTTCGCCAGGAGCGATCTTTTGATCAACAAAATTTTTATAGACACTAGATTTTGAAACTTTTTTTATCCATTCTTTATCTATCTCAGACTTTGGATTACCTACTTCTGAGTATATATTCTCAGAATATCCATTTTTTTCCATCCATTCTATCCATTTATGAGTTATCATTCTTCTACCATGATATGCATATGGAAGATGAAAAATTATATTTTCCCATTCTTTTAAAATATTTCTTTCATTTTGATTATTGAAATCATCAATTGCTTCATAAACCCTTGCCCTATAACTTTCATTAGAAAACTGACCTTCAAAAATAGGCTCTTCCTTGTATACTTCAATAATATCGTTTGTATCAGACCAGAATTTTGATTGAGTATTTTCTAATAAGGTTTCCGCTTCCTCTTGGGATACTTCTTTATCAAGAATTTTTGCTGCCTCTATTAAAATATTAGCTTTTTTATATTGTCTTCTTGGCTTAAAAAAATCACCAATACCTTTTGTTGAAACTCCCCAAGATCCATTAAATAAAATAATGGATGGATTTTCGCAGATAAGCATTGATACAGAACCAGCACCTTGTGTATATTCTCCACTAGAGTTAAGCTCGTATTTCGCTATATCTGATGCTATAACAACTGCTTTTCTATTATCACCATTTTTAACCCAATCACAGCAGTTTTGAAGCGCATCTACAGCACCTGCACAGGCAAATGTTAGATCAACAATATCACAATTCATAAAACATCTTTCCCCATATTTATCCTTGAATATTTCTTCAAGTATTTCAACAACATAGGATGATGTTGGTTTAGAGGAGTCAACACCACTCTCGGTTCCTAAATAAACTCTTCCAATTTCTTTAGGATTAATATTGTTTTCCGATATCAGTCTAAAAAGTGAATTTGCAGCAATGGATGCAGCGTCTTCATCAAAGTCAGGAGTTGCCATTTTTTTTAACCCCAATCCATGTACTAGTTTTTCAGCTGGGATATTTCTCTTCTTAGCCAATTCCTTAATATCTACATAAAGAGATGGAACATAATATGCTAAAGAGTCAATACCTACTTTTTTCATTGCTAATACTAAGCTCCAAATATAGTTACATAAATGCTTATCCAAAAAAAAAGAGCAACCAAAGTTGCTCTTTTAAGATAAATTTATGAAGTGTTATTTATAGGTCAAATGTAAGTTTACCTAAAATTCTTCTTCCAATTACAGGAAAGTTTCTGTAAACTTGATATTCTTGATTAAAAATGTTTGTTCCTGATAAATCAAATCTAAGTTTTGGAGAAAATTTATAACCCAAGTTGATATCAACTAGATTCTGCTCGTCAGTTGATCCAAATGAAATTGAGTTATTTGAAAAGAAAGAATCTTTATGGTGAAACTTAGCTGACATATTAAATTTACTTGCTGTTGGAAAATAGTTAAACCCAATATTATATTGAATTTTAGGTTTCTCAAGATATGTGTCAGATCCAAGGTTATCATCATTGCTTTCGCCGACAATCCACTCATTTTGACTTACCCAAGATGAGTTAAAAAATAAATTTAAACCTTCATTTACGTAATAATCTAATGCAAGATCAATACCCCAGTGATCACGAGGAGCATTAAAATTTCTATATCCATAAGCTATATGTGTAATACCATCACCCTGGGGGGCAGCAGATGATTCTTCAGCTCCTAAAGCAGAGAATGAATTAGGATTTCCTGCAAGAACGGTATCTATTAATCCTTGACCTCCTTGTGCAAATGCTCCTCCAACAAACTGAGCTATTTGTGGTCCATAAAGAGGTAATAGATCAGCTGCTACACCTGCACCAAGAGCAGAAGCAATTTCCTCATAATTTTGCAAAGCATAAACAGTTCCTACTTGACCAAACTCTATTCCACCATTTCTCCAAAGTGTATAAAAGTCTAAACCAATGGACAATTTTTCACCAATAATTCCTTTATATCCTATTTCCCATGACCTTACCTCTTCAAAACTTGTTGTTGATGTATTTCTATTTTCGGTAAAAGATTCTCCAGTTATTGGATTAACTCCTACTAATGAACCAGCTACTCCTGCAGGACCTTGGTAAGTTGCAAAAAATGGATTTAATAATCCTTGTAAAAATGCTGGATCTAAACCATACTGCGGAGCAAGTGCATAAACTCCAGCAATTGAAGCCTCAGCAGCTGCGAGATATGCAATACTTAGAGGAAATCCTGAGGTTCCAACAGGAATATCAATGGGAAGGCCTAGTGGGTCAAGAGCTAAATCTATAATTCCTGAATCAAAAGTTTGTGCTTGTATTTGCCCAGCACCCCATACATCTTGTTGACCTGGAGCAAGAACTCTAACAGGAAAGTCTAAGAACACCTGAAGAGCAGGTGTTGGTAGATATGCACCAGTGTATGACAATCTCAATGAATTTTTATCATTTATCTTATATACAAAAGCAAATTTTGGGGATACAACTCCATCATCTATTACATTAACTTCATCGTATCGAGCAGATACGTTTAATGAGAGCTTATCTCCCAGGCTTAAATCACCGTTTAGATACATACCCCAAATATTGTAATCATCATTATCTTCATTTCTACCATATAAAGTGTTTTTTGTATCTTGACCTAAAAACCTCGCATCTCCACCAATTGTCCATAAAGAATTACCAATATCAAAATTATATTGAAGTTGAAAATCTGTAGCAGTTCTGTCAACATATGTTCTTAGTCCACTAGAATAGTTCCAAGCCATGTAGTCATCATCAGTTGAGTCAACACTTTCATGTCCAGCTTGCAAGAAAAAATTACCAGACCTTAATGAACCTTGAAAATATTGTTTTAAACCATCGTTATATACGATACCACTGTTGTTATATGAAATACTTGCACCCCTAGACATTCCACCTTCTAATTTGTAAGTTGTCTTATCAGATGGTCTCCATTCTAGTGCTGCATCAAAACTGTAATTATCATAACTATCAGCTAATGGATTACCATCTCCGTCAGGATCAATTTCATCTGGTCCTTTAACAACTCCACCTTGACCTACAACTACATTATTTTGAACCAAAGGTTCATAAATTGAAGTAAAACTAGCTCCTAAAGCAGAAGCAGCTTCTTCATTTGGAACAGTCCAATCATCTCCACTTCCATATCTAAAGTTAAATTTATATCCAAATGTTTGATCATCATTTCGTTTAGCAAATCTAGCTTCTCCTCCAAAGGTGTTTAATTCTCCAGCCCATAATGAAACAGTTTGTCCGGGATAATCTATTGGACTTTTTGTGATAAATTGCACAACACCGGAGACTGCAGCAGGCCCATATAATGATCCAGCAGGACCTCTAACAACCTCTACTCTTTCTAGATCTAAATTTGAGATACCTTGTTGAGCTGAAAATAATGTTCCAGCAGCAGGAGTTGTAAGAAGCCTATTATCTTTTAGAACAATCATCTCAGTACTAAAATTTGAACTTCCAGTTCTTCCTTCAAAATTTATAGTGTTTATAGATTGTTGCTGATAACTAATGCCAACTGTATTTTCAATTAATTTAAAAGGTTCACCCGTAGCAGCTGAGACTTCAATTTCACGCGTATTAATTACCGAAATTGAAGCTGGAGCGTCAAGGGACTTTTGCGTTCTTCTGGAAGCAGTAACAACTATTTCTTCAAGGTTTTGCCCTGCAGTTAACATCACGCTAATATCTTGATTAGCAGAAGTTACTTGAACACGTTGTGCGCTATATCCTACATAGCTTACAACAATTGTCAATGGGAGATTTTGACTTGTAGTTAATGAAAAGTTTCCATCCAAATCAGTTACAGTCCCCGCATTGGTTCCATCAATAATAACGTTAACACCAGGAATCCCAACCATATCCACTGCATCGTTAACAGATCCGGATATTTGAGTTTGAGTGTAAGCGTTACTGAATAGAATCACAGCCATAAAGGCTAAATAATGCTTATTTAAAATATTTTTCATTTTATTTAGGTTTTGTTATACGAAAGTTAATTCATAAGTCTAACTAGTTTATTTGTTTTTAATAGAAGAATAATAGTGGGATTACTGATTTTTAAAATATCCCTCCACCATACTTAATCTGATTTAAAGTTGAAGTTAATATAAATTTTTCCATCTGACAAATAGAAAATTAAGTCAGCATTAATTTTGAAAAGTTTTATTTATTAAATAATTCGATTATTCAAAGATGATTTTATCAACAGACTCATGCCATTTTAAGTATTTATTAGAGTATACATCTTCTATTTCACCTCTTTTTAACTTTTGTGTTGGACCAATTATCCCATTCTCTTGAGTCCATTCATCTTTAACAATAATAAAAGTTGATAGCTTTTGATAATTCATCAATTTGGCATTTATGCTGTTCATTCTTTCTAATAGAATATTTGATAGTTTATCTCTTGAAATTGATTTTCCAATATCTGATAATTGAATTAAACATAATGGTTGAGCAATGCCTCTACCAACTACACATGATTCCTCAATTTCATTAATATCTCCTAATAACTCCTCCAATACAACAGGCTCAATAAATTTACCTTTGGAAGTTTTAAAACTATCAGTTACCCTCCCAGTGATGTAAAGATATCCGTCACTATCAAGATAACCCTTATCACCAGTATGAAGCCAGCCGTTTCTTAAAGTTCTATCTGACATATCTTTATTCTTGTAATAACCTGACATAATTACAGGACCTTTTGTTAAAATTTCTCCAGTTTCCTCATCAATTTTTAAGTCTATACCTTTATGTGTAATACCAACGGATCCAGTTTTCTCTATGTTCTGTCCATCAACAGCAGTGCAGATTACACAATTTTCTGTCATACCATAACCGTTAGTTATATAAATACCAATTTTTCTAAACCATTCAATTAGTGAAACTTGAATTGGAGCAGCCCCCGAAACAGTTTGTCTTATTCTGCTAAAACCTAAACCTTTTCTAATGAGTTTTTTTAATATGCTTGATAATAGAGGAATGCTTAATAAAAAATCAAGTCTCTTTTGAGGAAATTTTGATAAAATACCAAGTTGAAGTTTAGTCCACACTCTTGGTGCACCAGCAAAAACATGAGGTTGAATTTCTTTTAAGTTTTTTCCAAATGTGTCTATTGATTCAACAAAAGATATTGACCCCCCGTAGGTAAAACAGACCCATTCGACAACAACTCTTTCAAATATATGGTTAAGGGGAAGATATGAAACAAAATTATTATTTCCATCATGCCTAATCCCTAGAGGATTATCTGGTTCAGAAAGTACACTTTTAATTCCATCGATTGATCTATATTTTAACATTACTCCTTTTGAATTACCAGTGGTTCCTGATGTAAAAATTATTGTCCACAATTCAGATAAATTAGGTTTATGAGGGTCTTCTATTGGCTTATGACTATTAATAAATTCATCCCACTCTACACCTTTTGATACTATTGAGCAACCATCGTATTGGGGGTACTTAATTATTGGTAATTTTTCTGGTAGAATATCTTTAATTTTATCCCACGTTTCTATCTTACCAATGAATAGTGCATCTACATCACCAAAGTTTAACAAATGAGATAATTCATCACCATTTAGTGAAGGAAAAAAAGGAACTGAAATATATCCCGCCATTACTATTGCAAGATCAGATATTACCCACTCTCGGCAATTTTTAGAATATATACCAATATGGGCATTATCCCTTAAGCCTAAAGACTTTAGTCCGCTTGCAAGTTTTCTCGCCATTTCACCAACCTCACCCCAGGTGTATTCTTCCCATTTATTACCAAAAGGTTGTCTAAGTAAAGGCCTATCTTTAAATTTCTTTTCCCATTCATAAAACTTAAATTCATATTGTTGTTCATTTACGGACATAATTACTTGGTTTTTTATAAATATATAAGAATATTTTTATCTAAGAAAAAATATATAAATGTGATTAAAGTTGAAAAAAATAATAATTAGTGCTTTAATTTGCAGATTAAAAAAATAAGTTGAAATTATAACATAAATAAATGGAAAAACCTTACTCAACCAAAATAGAAAACTTAAAAGATCTAAAAAAATTTTGCGGTAAAGATCTTGGAATTTCGGAATGGTTTGAAATGTCTCAGCATAAAGTTAATTTATTCGCAGAATTAACCCATGATAAACAGTGGATCCACATTGATGAGAGAAAAGCAACTAAATACTCTCCATATAAAAAAACAGTAGCTCATGGTTATCTTGTTCTATCCTATGCATCTATAGTTATATCGCAGACTCTTCAACTAAAAGATATAGTTTTAGCATTTAACTATGGTTTAAATAAGGTTAGATTTCCAAATGCTACGCCATCTAATTCAAAATTTAGAGGGAGGGTCTCACTAAATGATATAGAGTATATAGAGGGAGGAGCAAAATTTTTTCTAAAAATTATATTTGAGGTCGAGGGAGAAAAGAAACCTGTTTGTGTCGCAGAGACAATATCTTTGGTCTATGAATTTAATGCATAAGATAAAATGTGTTTTTACCTTTTAAGTTATAATATTTTCTTAATAAATTGTCAAAATTGAATGCACTTTAGCTTTTAAAATATAGTCATACAACATATATTTGCACTTTAATTTTATAAACGTAAAAAATGTCAAAAAATATAGGTAAAGTTTCAAAAGTAATTGGAGCTGTTGTTGATGTTGAATTCTCATCAAAAGAAAGTACACTGCCTGAGATATATGACTCACTTGAGATTAAAAGAGAAGATGGTACTATCTTAGTTCTTGAGGTTCAATCTCACATAGGTGAAAACATTGTTAGAACAATATCAATGGATTCAACTGATGGACTCAGTAGAGGTACAGAAGTTGTAGCAACAGGTAACCCAATACAAATGCCAATTGGCAAAGAAGTTTATGGAAGACTTTTTAATGTTGTTGGTGACCCAATTGATGGTCTTGAAGTATTGCCTAAAATTAATGATGACGGGATGTCTATCCATAGGCAAGCTCCTGACTTTGATCAACTATCAACATCTACTGAAGTTTTATTTACAGGAATAAAAGTTATTGATCTTATTGAGCCATATGCTAAAGGTGGTAAGATTGGATTATTTGGTGGAGCTGGAGTAGGTAAAACAGTACTAATTCAGGAACTAATAAATAACATCGCAAAGGGTCATGGAGGTCTTTCTGTATTCGCAGGAGTTGGTGAGCGAACCAGAGAAGGTAATGACCTATTGAGAGAGATGATAGAATCAGGAATTATAAATTATGGTGATGATTTTAAAAAGTCAATGGAAGCAGGAGAATGGGATTTAAGTAAAGTTGATAAAAAGGCATTATTAGGGTCAAAAGCAACCTTCGTGTTTGGTCAAATGAATGAGCCTCCTGGAGCTAGAGCTAGGGTTGCACTATCTGGACTAACTGTTGCTGAATATTTTAGAGATGGAGGAGCTGATGGTCAAGGAAAAGATGTCTTATTCTTTGTTGATAATATTTTCAGATTTACACAAGCAGGTTCTGAGGTTTCTGCTCTTCTTGGAAGAATGCCTTCAGCTGTAGGATATCAGCCTACACTAGCCACTGAGATGGGTGCAATGCAGGAAAGAATTACATCAACTAAAAATGGATCAATTACATCTGTGCAAGCAGTATATGTTCCAGCTGATGATTTAACTGATCCAGCACCTGCAACTACCTTTGCGCACTTAGATGCTACTACTGTACTGTCGAGAAAGATTGCAGAACTTGGTATTTATCCTGCAGTAGATCCATTAGATTCTACTTCAAGAATTTTAACTCCTGAAATCTTAGGAGATGAGCATTATGATTGTGCTCAACGTGTTAAAGAATTACTTCAGAGATATAAAGAACTTCAAGATATAATTGCTATCCTTGGTATGGAAGAGTTATCTGAAGAAGATAAATTAGCTGTAGCAAGAGCAAGAAGAGTTCAAAGGTTTTTATCACAACCATTTCATGTTGCAGAGCAATTTACTGGAATTCCAGGAGCATTGGTTGACATCAAGGATACAATTAAAGGTTTTAATATGATAATGGATGGTGAGCTTGATCATATTCCTGAAGCGGCTTTTAACCTAAAGGGGACTATTGAAGAGGCAATTGAGGCAGGTGAAAAGATGCTTGCTGAAACAAAATAACAATGTATCTAGAAATAATTACTCCAGAGCAAACTCTTTTTAAAGGAGAAGTTGATTCAGTCCTCTTTCCAGGTTCACTAGGAGATTTCCAAGTTCTAAATAATCATGCACCAATTGTCTCTACTTTAAAGAAAGGAGAAGTTAAAATTATTGGTAAGTTGAATCTTGATTCTAGTGTTAAGGATCAATTTGAAATTTCTGATAAAGAAATAACACTTAAAATTGAGTCTGGAACTGTTGAGATGAATAACAATCAAGTTACCTTGTTAGTTGATTAACAAATTTTATTACTTTATCTATTTCCCACCCTTTATAAGTAAGACTCCGAATTATTTTATCTTTTAATTTTGGTGAGGTTTTTTCACTAGTATCAATTTTTTTTTCACATAAGTTTTTAAGCTTATCATTATACTCTTTTTCACTAATTTGATCTAATGCTTTATTAATATTCCAATCTGAAATATTTCTGGATTTTAACTCATTAATAATTCTAACTTTACCCCAATTATTATTATTAAATTTACCCCTTACATAAGCCTCAGAGAATCTGGTTTCAGATAAAAAATTTTCATCGATTAAATAGCATAAGTATTCATCAAGATCTTGTCCAAATACTCCTAAGCTATTTAATTTCCTTTTTACTTCAGAATGACATCTTTCCTGATAAGCACAATAATTTTCAATTTTTCTTTTTACCGAAGATTCCATATTATAATATAAAAAAAACCGCTTAGAATCTCTAAGCGGTTTTATTATCATTTTATTTTAAAATTTTAGATCTATTATTAGTAAAGTTATACTGAAGGTATAAATAAGAGTCTCTGGGTACAATTTTAATTACCCTTTTATAATGAAAACTCCATCTATTCTTCAAAGAAAATAGACCTTTGTTTATATACGCTGCTACAAATGGGTGAACGTGAATATAAATTGTTCCACTTTTATAGCGCGAATTCTTAACTATCTTGTTAAGTTCAGCATTGATTTTGTCAACCAGTAGAATAGGTGCTTCCACTTCTAAGTCCTTATTTGGATTTGCTTCTTTTGTTTTAATATTCATTTCAGGCCTTACTCTTTGCCTAGTTATTTGAATTAACCCAAACTTACTTGGTGGAAGAATCTTATGTTTTGTTCTATCTTTTGCCATTTCTGCACAGAAATGATCAAAAAGCTTTTTTCTGTTTTCTCTTGTAGTTAAATCTATAAAATCCACAACTATAATTCCACCCATATCTCTTAATCTTAATTGCCTAGCAATTTCTGCTGAGGCTATCAAGTTTACTTCCATAGCTGTCTCCTCTTGTGTTTTTGACTTATTTGATCTGTTTCCACTATTAACATCAATCACATGAAGAGCTTCAGTATGTTCAATAATAAGATATGCACCTTTTTGCATTGAGACAGTTCTACCAAAGGATGATTTAATCTGTCTTTCAATTCCATATTTTTCAAAAATTGGAGTTACACCTTTATAGAGTTTTACAATTGAAGATTTACCTGGAGCTATAACTTTTATATATTCCTTTATCTCAGAATATAAATTAGGATCATCCAAATATATATTTGAGAATGAATCATCAAATACATCTCTTAATTTAGATGTGGTTCTATTAATTTCTCCTAAGATTTTTGTTGGATAAGAGTCTGCTTTACTAAAGTTTATACAAAGTCTTTTCCATCTTAAAATCAAATCTTTAAGATCTCCTTCTAACTCTCTTACAGTTTTATTTTTTGCTACTGTTCGAATAATTAATCCAAATCCTCTTGGCTTAATATTCTTAACTAAGTTTTTTAGTCTATTTTTCTCATCTTGACTTTTAATCTTTTGTGAAATAGAGATTCTCTCTGAAAAGGGAATCAGAACCATAAATCTACCTGCTAAAGAAATCTCAGAACTTAATCTCGGACCTTTAGTTGATATTGGCTCTTTTATTATTTGTACTAAAGTTGTCTGCTTTGCATTGATACAATCTTTAATTAGTCCGTTTTTTGGAATATCTTTTTCAAATTTAAACTTATTAAATGAAAAAGATTTTACTTTTTTATTATCAATTTCATCAACAAATTTTGATAATGATAAAAGTTTTGGACCTAAGTCATGATAATGAAGAAAACCATCCTTTTCGTGACCTACATTCACAAATGCAGCATTTAGACCTGGAATAGTTTTTCTAATTTTTGCAACAAAAATATCACCTACTGAAAACTTGTTTTTACCTACTTCTTTGTCAAGCTCAATTAGTCTTCCTTCATTGAGCATTGCAAAATCAACAGCACTTGAATTTGATCTAATAATCAATTCTTTTTTCACTGTTTTTAAAATTTATTTCTACAATTAAGTAGAAAGGTTAAACATTTTCGACATCAATATAACTTTCGTTATATTTTATTTCAAAGAACTTGAGATGTTTAGAGTGTATCCCAAAACACTATTTCTTTTTGTGTCTGTTTGCTCTCGCTCTTTTTTTTCTTTTGTGCGTCGCAACCTTGTGTCTTTTTCTTTTCTTACCGCTAGGCATACTTGTTATTTTTAATTAGCCGACTGGCACAGTTTTTTTAACAGACTCAACAAAAGTTTTTGAGGGTTTAAAAGAAGGAATATTATGAGCTGGAATAATTACAGCTGTATTTTTTGAAATATTTCTACCTGTTTTTTCTGCTCTAGTTTTAACAATAAAACTTCCAAATCCTCTTAAGTAAACGTTATTATTTTTTTGGAGTGAGTTTTTAATTTCATCCATAAATTTTTCTGCGATCATTTGTACATCAGTTTTATCAACTCCCGTTTGATCTGAAATATTTTTTACAATATCTGCCTTTGTCATTTTCTGTTATTTGGTTATACAATTAGCTTTTAAGGCTAGCAAATATATAAATTTAAATTTTAAATTAGTGCCTTACTTCTATATAATTGCTATATATATATGACCCTAGAAATAGAGCTTTTAAAGTGGTACAGTTTGAATAAAAGAGATCTACCTTGGAGGAAAAATAATGATCCATACAGAGTTTGGGTATCAGAAATAATTCTTCAACAAACAAGAATAACTCAGGGCAAAAAATATTTTAATGATTTTATAGATAAATTTCCTACTATTTATGATTTAGCAAATTCAGATGAGGACACAGTATTGAAATCATGGCAAGGCCTTGGATATTATAATAGAGCTATAAATCTACATAAAACTTCCAAGTTAATAGTAAATGATCTAGGTGGAAAATTTCCAACAACATATGATCAACTAATGAAGCTTAAAGGAATAGGGGATTATACCGCTTCTGCTATTTCATCAATCTGTTTTGATAAATATAACCCAGTTGTCGACGGCAATGTCTTGAGATTTATATCAAGAATTTATGGAGTTAAAATACCAATTGATTCAGCTCAAGGAAAGAAAAAAATAAAGGAATTTGCTAATAAACTAATACAAAAAACTAAAATGCCAGGAGATTTTAATCAAGCCTTGATGGAGTTTGGAGCGTTATCATGCACCCCATTTCCAGATTGTCAATTATGTATTTTTAATTCAAAATGTTTAGCATTTAAAAAAAACAAAGTAGACTTAATACCAGTTAAAACCCAAAAGAAAAAAATCAGAAAACGCTACTTTAATTATTTAGTCTTTAAAGGTAATGATGGTAAAACATTGATAAATCAAAGAACAGAAAAAGACATTTGGTATAAATTATATCAGTTCCCATTAATTGAAAAAGATGTTTTAGTCGACGATATTTTATTAAGTAGTGATTTCTCAGAATATTTAAAAAATAATAAATTGAAAATCAGTAATACTAAACATAAAATAATTAGATATAAACATGTTCTATCACATCAGCATTTGTTCATTGCTTTCTACTTAATTAATTTAAATACAGTTATTAACGATGGATATTATATATCTAATTTGAATGATTTTACTTTTCCTGTGCCCATTTCAAATTTTATTAGTAAGTACTTAATCTAGGAAGTTGAATTTTGTATATTTAGTCATAATTATTTAAACAATGAGTGGAACATTAAATAAAGTAATGTTAATTGGCCATCTTGGAGATGATGTAAAAATTAAACATTTTGATAATGGAGGTTGTATTGCTAGATTTCCATTGGCAACCAATGAGTCATATACAAATAAAACAACTAATGAAAAAGTAACCAACACTGATTGGCATAATATAGTTGTTAGAAATAAAGCAGCTGAAATTTGCGAGAAATATTTATCTAAAGGTGATAAACTTTATGTTGAGGGGAAACTAAGAACAAGAAAATGGCAAGCTGAAGATGGATCTGATAAATATACTACCGAGGTAAACGTTGATGAATTTACATTTTTATCTTCAAAAAATGAATCTAAAGTTAGCTTGTAAGAAGAGCCAAAAATATCTTCTGATCATGAGTCTACAGAACAAGAAGATGACCTACCTTTTTAGTTTTCTAAAACAAACTCAAAAAATTACTTAGAGGTGATAGTAAAGCTGACACTTATAATAGTCTTTTTAGTTCTGTCGGCTTTGACCTCGGGATGTGAAGTTGCTTTTTTTTCTCTTGACAAATTTAATCTTAGAGAACAGAACTCTAATAGATTAATTAAAAAAATTGAAACTCTTTTAGAAAAACCTAAAAGACTTCTTGCAACAATTTTAATTTCAAATAATTTTATAAATATTACAATTGTAATACTATTTGCCTCAATTGATAATCCATTGTTAAGCTCAATAAATAATCCTCTTATAGAGACAATTATTGAAGTTGGTATTATAGGTATGATGATATTATTTATTGGAGATATTTTACCAAAAATATATGCAAATAGAAACCCTTTGGTATTTTCTAAACTCATGGCAAACCCTATCTATTTTCTTGATAGGTATGTGTTATTTTTATTTAACCAACCAATGAGTAAATCCATGAGCTATCTTGAATCAAATTTATCTAAGGATAATGATCAGCTTTCAGTAGATAAATTATCTCAAGCTCTTGAGCTTACTGATTCTAACGAAACAAGTTCTGAAGAAAAGAAGATTTTGACAGGAATTGTAAATTTTGGTAACGTTGAAACAAGGCAGATCATGTGTCCTAGGGTAGATGTTTTTGCTATTGAATCCAATCAAAAAATTTATGAAATTATAGATGAGCTTATCTCCCAAGGGTTTTCCAGAGTTCCAGTTTATGAAGAAAACCTTGATAAAATTAAGGGAGTTTTATATGTCAAAGATCTCTTACCCCATATTGAAGATGATAATTTTAATTGGGTGTCATTGTTGAGAAAGCCATTGTACATTCCAGAAAACAAAAAACTTGATGATCTTTTAACTGAATTTAAATTTAAAAAAATCCACATGGCTATTGTTGTTGATGAATATGGAGGTACTTCTGGAATAATTACCCTAGAGGATGTTATAGAAGAAATTTTTGGTGACATAAGTGATGAATTTGATGAAGAAGACAATATGTTCTCTAAACTTGATGATAATACATATATTTTTGATTCCAAAATCAATCTACAGGACTTTTACAGATCAATTAATCTAAAAGATTCATCAACTTTTGATGAAATATCAACTGAAATTGAAACTTTAGGGGGGCTACTTATTGAAAAAACAAAAAAAATTCCTCGAGTTGGTGAGATTATTTATCATAACGATTATAAATTTATCATCGAAATTGTAGATAAAAAAAGAATTAAACAAGTAAAATTAATCTTACCAAAATAAACTATTAATTGAATATTGGAGTTAGAAAATGGGGAACATTAATAATCCTATCTATAATATGGGGAAGTTCATATATACTTATAAAAAAAGGGTTAACAGGATTAACTCCTGTACAATTAGGTTCATTAAGAATGATAATTACTGCTATTCTAATTGTTCCATTCAGTATCAATAAGCTTAATAATATACCAAAAGATAAAATTAAATGGGTGGTTTTTTCAGCATTTATTGGAACCTTTTTTCCAAATTATTTATTTGCATTTGCAGAAACCGAAATTTCTAGTGCTATAGCAGGAGTAATGGTATCACTTACACCTTTATTTACTTTAATAATAAGTATTTTATTTTTTAAGGAGGAATTTTTGAAAAAACAATTTTTAGGTGTACTTATTGGTTTTATTGGGATTTTAATTTTAGTGAATAATGAGTTTTTAATTTCAGGCTTAAATTTAATATATGTTTCTTTTACAATCATAGCTGCATTTTTCTATGCGGTAAATGCTAATATTTTAAAATATAAATTACCAGATATTTCCGCAGTTGCAATAATTGGAATGAGTTTTATATTTCTATTTTTACCTGCTGCTATTATTCTATTCTTTACTGAATTTCCATTTCAAACTTTCACTTCAGATCCTTTAATAATAGAGTCAATGATTTACATCGTTGTGCTAGCATTCTTTGGAACAGCAATTGCAAAAGTTTTATACATAAAACTTTTAGCAATTTCATCGCCAGTTTTCTCAGTTTCAACAACATATTTAATTCCTATAGTTGCAATTTTTTGGGGTTTACTTGATGGAGAAGAATTTAAACTAATCCAGTTTATAGGTACTTCTGTTATTTTAGTTGGTGTATATCTTGTAACAAAAAAAAAGGCATCTAATAGTTAGATGCCTTTTTTTAAAAGTATTAATTCTTAGTTAAAATCAGATTCATTAGTCTCAACATTTAATTTAATAGAAGTTGCTTTAAATGTAATTCCTCCAGGTATTGGAATTGCAGCACTAACCTGATTTATTAATTTGGGTAAAAGAATTCCTTCAACCTCTTCATACTCCTTGAAGTATGTCTCACCAACAATTAAATTTCCTTCAACCTCTTGTGATTCTACTTCTTTCAATTTCAGCCCGGTATCAACTGAGTAAAAAACAGATTTGTTATCTGTAACTTTTATCTCATAAGCTTCTTCGCCTTCAACCTCAGATGTTCCAACAAGCTGAACTATTGAGAAATCAAAGTTTAATTCTGAAAATAAAGCAGAATTTATAATAGCTTGTTCAAGCTCAATTTCTGTTAATGGAACTCTCTGACCATTTACTTCGTTAAAACCTTGATATTTATTAAAGACAGTTTTAGCTATAGTCATTCCCATTGCAGACATTTCCATTAAAGATTGATTCTGATCATTTTTCACACTATACATCTCTAAGACTGTACCCTGAATATTAGAAGTTGCCTTAATCTCGATTGACGTAACTTCTGAAAGTGCATCTTTTCCTCCTATTGCTTTTAAATAATTATCAATTACATCCTCGGCTGAAATATTTGAGTCAACAGTATAATTTGGTCTTTCAATCTCATTAGCATATTTATCAAAATATCTAACTTTAAGTTTCTTACCATTATACTCAATATTTTCAATTGATTCTAATATTTCAGAACCTTTACCAGTGATGAATACTCTAGTATTATCTGTTAAAAAATAATTTTTAGCAGCATTTTGAACATCTTCTTTAGTTACACTATTAATATTTTCAAGGAAGCTATTGTAGTAATCCTCAGGTAAATCTTGAGTTATAATATTTCTAGCAAAACCTGCAATTGTTGATGGATTTTCTAAAGAAAGAACAAAGTTTCCTGTGTACTTTGCTTTAGCTGAATTTAATTCTTCATCAGTAACAAAAGAATTTTTCATTTTATCTAATTCTATCAAAAGCTCTAAGGCAGCACTATCTGTTACTTCATTTCTAACTTGTGCCTGTGCAATTACAGTTCCTTTAGTCTTGTAATTTTCAGATATACCAGAATATGACCCATATGTCCATCCTTTGTCTTCTCTAAGATTATTAAAAAGTCTACCTGCACCACCACCACCAAGTATTCTATTTGCAACTAAAGCTGCGAAGTAGTCTGAATTATTTTTATTGAAGTCAACAGTATTTATTATTGATACAACAGATTGAACACCATTAGGCATATCAACAAAAATTATTTCCGTTTCATCAGGATTAGTTGGACTTGGAAAAGAACTTGCAGAAACATCTTTTGAACTCCATGATCCAAATAGATTTGTGACCTTTGATTTAATCTCATCATAATTCACATCTCCAATAATCACAAGATATGCATTTGAAGGACTTGAATAGTTATTATAAAAATCAATTGCATCTTGAAGTGATGCTTTGTCAAGTGACTCTTGAGAAATAAACTCGCCATTAGGGTGTTGAGATCCATAAGTTATAAAGCTCTCAACTCTATCAGCTGCTGTTCCAACATCTTTTTCACCTGTTTTAAGACTTTCCTTAATTAAGTTTTTCTGTCTATCAAATTCCTCTTGAGTAAATAATGGCTCTAAAACAGCTGATGCCATTAATTCAAGGACTCTTGGAAAATATCTCTTTAATGAACCAGCAAATGCACCAGATCCAGTAACATTTAAAGATGCACCCATATAATCTATTTCTTCTATAAAGTCTTCTTTTGAAATTGATTGAGTCCCATTACCAACCATTTCAGCTAAAATTGAACTCACACCTGCAATGTCACCTTCAAAAATTAATGGATTATCAAATGAAAGAGAAGCTGAAGCTCTAGGTAATTTTGTGTTTTCAACAACCATAACAGTAAGCCCATTATCTAACTTAAATGTTTGAGGTTTTCCAAAAAATATTTCTGGAGCAGGACCAGACTCAGGCATAATTGACCTATCTAATTGGGCATTTGCTGAACTAGATAGAATTATTACTAATGCAATTATAATTTTTTTTGCAATGCTTAATTTTAGCATGTTTCTATATATTTTTTTCATTATTCTATAGTTGTTTTATTATTATCATCTCCTGGAAGATAGTCCAATATAACTCTCTGGTTGGGTTTCAAATATTTATTTGCAACCTCTCTTATCTCCTCTTTAGTAATGCTTCTGTAGATATCAAGTTCACTATTTATTAAACTTGTGTCACCATAGAAAGTATAATAATCAGCTAATGAATTTGCTATACCTTCAACTGAACTATTTCTGTTTACAAATTGAGTTTCTAGAGAATTTTGAAGTTTCTCAAGGTCTCTATCACTAATTAAGTCTTTTTGAACTTTTTCAACTTCAATATCAATTTCTGAAAGTAAATCTTCAAGTGTATTGTCTCCTACAGGTAGAGCTAGCATCAGATAGGTTCCATAATCCTCTTGAGCTAGATTTATTGTCTGCACAGCAAGAGCCATTTTCTTATCATCAACCATCTTCTTGTATAAGACTGAGCTTTTTCCGTCACTTAAATAAGTTGATAATAAATTTAAAACCCTTGCTTCTCTTGAGCTCATTTTAGGAGTAATATATCCAACTAAAAGAGCAGGCACTTGAATATTTGGATCATACCATGTAGATGTAATTGTTTCAGTAATTGGTTCTTCTTTTGGAAGATTTCTTTTGACATCACCTGAGCTAGGAATGTCTGCAAAATATTTTTTTACTAGCTCTTTTGTTTCTTCTATTTCAATATCTCCAGCAACAACTAATGCTGCATTATTAGGTTTATGGTACCTTTCGTTAAATTTTTTGAAGTCATCTAAATTTGCAGCCTCAAGATCTTTATCTAAGCCTATGGTTAGTCTACCGTAAGGATGGCTCCTAAATAGTTTACTTCTAACTGCATAAAGTAAATATCCATAGGGAGCATTGTCAAGCCTAAAGTTTTTTTCTTCTTTAACAACTCCTTCCTGTAGTTCTATTCTGTCTTCCTGTCTAATAATTGGATGTAACATTCTTTCTGATTCCATCCAAAGACTTAATTCCAATTTATTTGATGGAAAAACTTCGTAGTAATAAGTTGAATCATCAGTAGTATATGCATTATTGGAGCCTCCATTTGCTTCAACAATTTTAAACCACTCACCACCTTCAATATTTTGAGTTCCTTCAAATAATAGGTGTTCAAAAAAGTGAGCAAATCCAGTTCTTCCTTCCTCTTCATCTTTTGAACCAACATGATATAGCACTGATGTGGTAATTACAGGAGCTCTATTATCTTGGTGAAGAATAACATGAAGCCCATTATCTAAATCATATTCAATAAAATTGATTTCTTGAGAATTTGATGTAAAAAAAATTAGTACAAAAAATACATTGGTTAATAATTTTTTCATTTAAGTTTAATTTGTTTGAACGCTCAAGATAACAAATCTTTAGTAAATTTGTTTCATTACACCCCATTTTTACTAGGGTTTATAAAAATTAATATTGACTTAATAATGGATATAAAACAATTATTGGATATAGTAACACTTAAAAAAATCGATGAGAATAGATTTGAGGGTAAGAATTATGAGACAGTATGGGGAAGAGTTTTTGGAGGTCAAGTGTTAAGTCAATCACTTCACGCAGCATATCAAACAGTTACTGAGGACAGAGTTGCCCACTCGATGCATGGTTATTTTATACTTCCGGGAAATTTAAATATACCAGTTACTTATGAAGTAGATAAAATTCGAAACGGAGGAAGTTTTACAACAAGAAGAGTAGTAGCATTTCAAAATGATAAAGCAATATTTAACATGTCAGCTTCTTTTCAAAAGAAAGAAGATGGCTTCGATCATCAAGTCCAAATGCCCAACGTGCTTAGCCCAGACTTACTTCTCACAGATTTTCAGCAAGCGGATAAACATAAAGATGAGTTTGCAGAAAAGTATCAACTTTTTCTAACTGCTCATCCAAAAGTGTTTGAGTTTAAACCTGTAGGCACAAATATTTTTATGAGAAAAGAAAATGATCTTCCTTATAATCAATGTTGGTTTAGACTAAAAGATAAAATTGATTTACCATTGCCTTTTCATCACCAACTTTTGGCTTTTGTTAGTGATTACCAACTTTTAGCAACAGCTTCACTCCCTCATAGAAAAGAAATTGCAAAGACAAGAGCATACTATGCAAGCCTAGATCATGCGCTTTGGTTTCATAGAGATTTTTCAATTAATGATTGGCTTTTATATGATATGAAAAGTCCTAGTGCATCAAATGCAAGAGGGTTTGCTAGAGGAAGTATTTTTAATGAAAATGGTATCATGATTGCATCAGTTGCTCAAGAAGGACTTATGAGAAAACTTGTTAAATCTTAATGACTAGATATTTAATTCTTTTTCTAGTTTTTTTTGCATCATGTTCCAAGCAGAATTCTTCTTCTATTGAAACGGAAACTGATTTAATTACTAACTCATTAACTAGAGAAAGGATTGATTCATTGTTAGTATCAAATAATATCTTTCAAATTTCATATAATGAAAAATATGAACAACCTAATTGGGTAAAATATACAGTTAGAGATATTGTTAAGAATGCTGATAGGGATGGGATGCAATTCTATACTGTAGATTCCATAAATACTTCTGATGATCAAGACTATTATTCAAATAGGTGGGATAGAGGTCATATGGCTCCAGCAGGATCATTCAATGACTCATATGAGAACTTATATTCTACTTTTTCATATTTAAATGTTGCACTTCAATATGACGATTTAAATCGAGGTGCCTGGGTTCAATTGGAAGAACAGGTTAGGCAATGGGCTGATGAGCTTGGCGATATTGATATCGAAATATATCTTGAGTTTGACTCTTCACATATAGTTTTAGATTCAGGAGCTCATGTCCCAACAGCATTTTATAAATATGTAATTTTGCCTGATAGTTCAAAAAAATGTTACTACTTCCCAAACTCTACTCCAGACAAATTTTGGCAAGAGTATGAAATTGAATGTAATTAAGATTTAAATTATTTCAGTTCAATTGAATTTTTATTTTTAAATTGAAATTATGAATGAAAAAAAAGAGTGGAGACCACTTCCAGAATCAATTACAATCAAAGAAAGTAAAATTGAAGGTCTAGGTGTATTTGCTACTAAAGACTTGCCCTCTGAAACTGATCTTGGGATTTCACATGTTTATGATAATCGATTTCCTGATAACTATATTAGACTTCCGCTAGGAGCATTTATTAATCATCATGAAATGCCAAATTGTAAAGCAATTGTATCAGAGTCTCATGAATCACTTGGTAAGATAAAACACATAAGAATTATTACAGATAAAGATGTTTTATCTGGTGAAGAGCTTACACTGAATTACATTATAAATAAATTAGATAATCCTCTGTGGGAGTTTGAATACGAAGTCTCTCAGTAGGTTAATCTGACTTAGTACCTTCAAGTTCAAACATATCTGCGAGATATCCAGTCACTTGATTACCTTCAACATAAATTTCAAAAGCAGTGTTTATTCCATAATCCTTAACATATATGTCTATGTAAAGAATTCCTTCTTCAACTTCAGTTCCAAGAATATCAATAGTTTGGTTATTCTCCTTTGTTGTAAAAATTGTTTTAAGACCACTTGATTCTTTAGACACCTTCATACTGAATTTACCATCACCTCCATCTGGAAGACCAAAAACTTCAATTTCATAATTACCTACAAATTTTTGAAGTGAATCCTCAGGTTCGCTAGTTGATGTCTCAACATTTTGATTTACAGTTTGAGTTTTTTGAAAAATACTACAAGATGAGAAAGTAAAAACAAGTGCTAATAATAAAATTTTATTCTTCATACTTAAATTTAGTGAATCAAAAAATTAATTAGCTGTGTATTTTAGTTTTTTTTCTACTGCAAGAATTAGTTGATTAGCTATATCCTTACCGGATGTATTTTCAATTCCTTCTAACCCTGGTGATGAATTTACTTCAAGAACGAGAGGTCCTTTGTTGGATCGAATAATATCAACACCTGCAATTGAAAGATTTAGAGAGCGTGCAGCTTTTATTGCAATCCTCTTTTCTTCGGACGTGATTTTTACCTTTTTGGAACTACCCCCCATATGGATGTTAGCTCTAAACTCTCCAACAACAGCTTCTCTTTGAATAGAGGCAACCACTTTGCCATTTACTACAAAACATCTTAAGTCCTTACCTTCAGCTTCCTTTATAAATTCTTGAACAAGAATGTTAGTTTTTAGACTTTTAAATGCAGTAATTGCACTTTCGGAAGCTTTGTTTGTTTCTGCTATTACTACTCCTTTACCCTGAGTACTCTCAAGTAGTTTAATAATTAATGGGGCTCCACCAACTAGACTGATTAAATCTTTTGTTTCTAGAGGAGATTTTGCAAAACCTGTAATAGGAATAGGGATATTATTCTTTGAAAACAATTGAGATGAAAAAAGCTTATCTCTAGATTGAGAAATAGAATCTGCAGAATTTAAAGAATAAGTACCAATTGACTCAAATTGCCTAAGAAGGGCACATCCATAGAATGTCATACTTGGTCTTATTCTTGGAATTATCGCATCAACTGAAACTACGTTACCTCCTCTATATCTAACTTCAGGTCTTCCATCATCAAGTCCAATATAACATTGCTGCATGTTATAAAATTTCATTTCATGACCTCTCTGTCTTCCCGCTTCCATTATCCTTTTGTTACTGTATAACTCTTTATTTGTAGCAAGAAGACCAATTGTCAAACCCGATTTTTCATGCATTAGATTACCGTAATAATCTAGTATTTGTTCATCAGAAATATTACCTAAAACATTTTCTAATGATGGATTAACAATAAATCTATTAAGCATAGCTTCTCTACCTAGCAACATTCTATGCTCCATGGCCTCTCTATTTGCAAGAGATAATTCAACATCAAAAACTTGATTTCCAAGTTTTATAGGGACTTTAATAACATATCTTTTTTGAGCTATTCCTGATGAAGTTCTAATTATTCTGGTGTCATGAAGTTTAGATCTGCACTCAATTGAAACACTTCTATTTTCTTGAATTGGATTAACTTCAAACTGAACAAATTGTTCCCCACCTCGTGTTATTTTTTTTATATTGTTTGCTTGAATAGAAGAAGTTTTAGCCCCCGAATCAACCCTTGCCTTTATAGCAGGCAAGTTTAATGTCTCAAAAGAACACCACTCAGTATTTCCAATTATAATCAAATCTTTCTTAGACATAATTACACTCCAATGAGATATTGAAATTTAATAAAAAATTGAGATCTATTTATTAAGAATGGATTAAATTCTTCAGGATCAACATTAAAAATATTTGATGAATTTTGATTACCTCCAATATAGAAAATGGTAGAAGGATTTGGATTCCACTCAAGTAGAGGTTGTACATAAAACTTATCATTAAAATCATCATATTCAGATATAATCCTTAGGCTTAAATCATTATTAAATTGATATCTAGATGATAGCCTTGCAATGTAGGCATCATAGAATACACCAGGCTTATTAATTTTCTTTAGTTTAGAAAATCGTAATGAAGGATTAATATTTAAATTATTTCCTACCTTATAATTCATACTGAAAAAGACTGAACTTTCTTTTCCAATTTCTGGATCATCTTCATTAAAAGCAATCTCTCTTCCAAATACTATTCTTGTTAAAAGACTAAGCTCTTTTGTGGGATTACTGATAATTAAAAATGTTGACTTGCCTACATTTCTAAAATCTTTACCCAAATAATTTCTAAAGAAATTAATGTCATAATTATAATTAATTGCTGTGGCTCCAATTGTAGTTATTCCAAGATCAATATCTAAATTTCTTGACTTTTTATCTCCATTAATATTATTTGTAATGTCTCCTTTTACATTTATTCTATATTCTTGAAGATATTTGTTACCTAATAATTTTTCATAACCTTGAGAAATAGTTAACCACCTTCTATTATTCTTTGGTACAAACCCTAAATCTGCTCTATAATTTGCTGATATATCTCTATAAAAAATAATTGATTCCCAATTCTCAGTTTTTCTAATTAGCCTCAAGTAATTTGCATGACCATTGAACTTCTCACCATCAAGTTCAACAGTTTTATTGCTAAAAGTATCATCACTATCTATCCAATTAGCAACTGGTTCAACATTAAAGTTTTTAATGAACTCAAATTGAATTTTCCAGATTTTATTAAATGTAAAAAGTCCATCGATTCCAAATAAATTTCCACTACCACCTCCTTCATAAAATCTATTAGTTGTAAAGAATCCATATTTTGTATTTTGATTTACTACTCGCTGGTGCCTATATGTGTTAATATAGCTAATACCTCCTTCACCAAAATAAGATTTATCCTCACCGCCAATCAAATAAGGTGATTTCTGATCTACAGCTGAGAGGATTATAGAGCTTGAATTTTTATCTTGAAGAGTAATTTTAGATGATATAGATGGAGAATTAATTGTTCTTGAATAAAATGCACCGTCTAAAAAATTAAGCAAATCCATTCCACGACTAAAGTATGGTCTTAACTCAGGATATTGAAGAGCGTATGCTGAATTTATATCAATCTGAGTTTCATCTGCCTCTATTTGTGAGAAATCAGGGTTTATTGTAAGTTCAGCTGTTGATGCTGAATTTATATCATATTTAATTCCTATTCCAAATTCATTTTTGCTTTTCCCATACTCTATGGGCTGACCTTCTGAAGCTCTTTCTCCTGAAAGATTTGATGATATATAAGGAAGTAACTCAGTATTCCTTTTGAAAGGGACATCATTCATTATTAATCTACCCTCAATTTGGCATATCCTACATGGATTATCTCTGTCATATTTGTCACTCATAGTGAATACTCCATTTCCTTCAAGAGTAAAATATCTTGTAACATTAAATCCCCATATTTTATCTTCAGCATTAGGATGCGGTATTGAAGTAAATGGAATTAAAAACTCAACAGTATATCCATCCTCATTTATACTTGAGATGGTTTCATAAATTGCATTAAATGAAGAATCATATCTTTCTTCATCACTTGTTGCTTGTTTTGCTCTAATGTCTGACTGACTTCCATATGCATTTGATGCAAGTAAATAAACACTCCTTGCATCTAGATAAGGATCAAATCTTAGAAATACTATATCTTCATTTAATCCCATTGCCATTTCATCCCTTGGCCTTACTTGACCTCTAATATCATTTGGATCAGTATATGCTTTAACTCCAAAGTAAATATGCTCATCTGTGTAACTTATAAAAACATCTGTTTCTAATTTGGCTGGAGTATTGTATCCTGGTTGCCACTCATAATCAACCGTTTTTTTGTAGGAAATAGATTTCTCATCATCTGAGATAAATCCATCCATAACTATTTTTGACCCATCAGTTTTTGAAAGTATGTATTGTTTTTGAGCAATACTAAAGTTTGAAATAAATAGGGTGATAATGTAGAGTGTTATATTTCTCATTTAAAGGCGCAAATGTAGCTAAAAACTAATATCTATATGTTTTCCACTTATCAATTTTTATTACTCCATCATCAATCCACATATTTGGCTTTAATTAATCGTCGTTTAATTTGTGTTTTTTATTCAAGGCAAAGACATCTTCAACATTATAGTTATCACCATGAAGAAGCTGAAGCTGTTTATCTAGAAGAGATATTTTTTTGGAGAGTTGTTCAGAAAATATAGCTTTATCAATGAAACTTGAATTATCAGGAATTAATTCTAATACATCTGACATATAGTTTAGTACAGCAGTTATTTGATTTGGAATCCATGAAATTATTGGTGTTCCTCCAGTTGCTTTTGCATATTTTGTATTAGCCATAATGTACTTTTGAACAAATTGCCAGTGTCCATTTCGGAAGTAATAAATTTCGTCAAGAATTTGTATTAATATACATAATCCCTCCTCATTGTTGGTTTTTTTAATAGTACTAAAAAGTCTATTTTCCTTCATCTCATCTTTTAAATCTGATAAGAAATTTTGAATACATTTCGGTCTATATGATCTTAGATCAAGAAGATATTTTGTTAAATCGTTTGAAGGGTAATAATTAATTACTCCTGTAAAAATATCAGCAGTAGGAATAATATTATCTTGAGCGCCAGTTTGACCTCTATATTGAACAGGTTCTTCAGAGACTCCCTCGTATATTACTCCATCACCAAATATCTCATCATTACCTTTAATTCCCATTATAAAAACTCTAAAGTCATTATAATGTTTCCATCTTGAAGCCTCCCACATAATCTGTCTTCTTGCATTAATACTCTTCATAGATGATAAACAATTATTTAATGATTGGTTTACTCCATGGTTATCTTTTGCATTAATAAAGTCTAAAATACTTCCGACAAGCTGAGGAGAATACTGATTAATATCAACATGAAGCATTATAAATCCTCTTTCATCATCCATTCCCGAAAATTTTGCAGCCATTGCTAGATTTTCCCACTCATACCCTTTAGAGTCATCAATTTTAACATAATTACCGAGAGAATAAGCATAATGATAATCTAAAAATGGATATACATCAAGCTTTTTACTAACTAAAACAAAGGGTTCTGAAATTTGAGCAGGTAAAACTCTATGAGCTTTTCCATACTTTTTAGTTTTTTGAAAACTAAAATGAGAGGGAGCTAAAAGGTATGCACTAGCAAGAAAAGCATATGCTCTGAATAATGCTTGATTTATATATATGTCATCTTCATGTTTTACTAAATCCTTATAATTTTTTAGTTTTTTTACTGCATCTTCAATTGCTCCTTCTATCGCTAATAGACCATCTTGACTATTACCTTTTTTTATTGGCATTTCATCAATTAGTACTTGAAGCTCACTGTATCTTTCAGGTAAAACTGCAAGTGGACTTTTTGTAGGGAGGAATCCATTTAAATGGTTTACCTCAAAAAAATTATCAGAATAACGATCTAAATTCAAAGCAATTGTTTAATGTAAATTTATGTAAAATTAATTATCACATGCACCATTTATCCAACTATTTACCCCTTGAGATTCTGCAACACATTTATTTGAGTAAGTTACATTATCACACCCACATACTGGCATATATTCTTTGGTACATGCAATTAGCTTTATTTCTGATTTACATGTTTCCTCTGAAGTTTTTGAACAAGCTGTAAACAGCACGAAAATCAATAAATAAAAACTAAATTCCTTTAACATTTTCACTAAATTGAGGTAAAATTAAGAATAAAATGGATAAGCGAAATTTTATAAAAGCACTTGGTACGTTATCTTTATCTCCTTTAATCTCAGCTTCTGAGTTATCCAAAAATAATTCTCTTATAAAAAAATTGCCAAAAATTGACGACGATGATGAGTTATGGAAAACAGTAAGGTCTCATTACACTTTAAAGGATGACTATATAAATTTAGAAAGTGGATATTATAATATAATTCCGGAGCCTATACTAGACCATTTTATTAAACATGTAAAGCATGTTAATATTGAAGGCTCGTATTATATGAGATATGATCTAAATAAAAATAAACAGAGAGTAACAAAAGAGCTTGCCAAACTTGTCGGGTCTACTCCTGATCAAATTGCAATAACAAGAAATGCAACTGAATCGCTTGACCTAGTAATCTCTGGATTTCCATGGCAGCAAGCAGACGAAGCAATCTATGCAAAGCAAGATTATGGAACAATGAAAGAGATGTTTGAGCAGATATCTGATAGGTATGGCGTAATAAATAAAATAATTTCAGTGCCAAATCATCCCAAGAATGATGAAGAAATAGTATCACTCTATGAGAGTCAAATCACAAAGAAAACCAAATTGATAATGGTATGTCATATGATAAATATTACGGGTCAGATATTACCAATTAAAAAAATATGTGAAATGGCAAATAGTCATGGAGTTGAAGTAATGGTGGATGGCGCTCACTGTTTAGGTATGTTTGACTTTTCTATTGATGATTTTAATTGTGATTACTATGGCTCTAGTCTTCATAAATGGTTAGCGACTCCACTTGGAGCTGGATTACTTTATGTTAATAAAAATAAAACTCATGGAATCTGGCCGTTACTTGCAAACGGAAACAAGGATAAAACGGATATAAAAAGACTTAATCATATAGGTACTCATCCGGTTCATACAGATCTTGCGATATCTAATTCTATTGATTATTTAAATTGGCTAGGTATTAAGAGAAAAGAGAAAAGAATGAGATTTTTACAAAGATATTGGTCAGATAGACTTAGGAATATTGAAAACGTAATTGTAAATACACCAGAAGATATTAATAGAAGTTGTGGTATTGGAAATGTTGGACTCACTAACATGTCACCTTCAGAGATGGCAAGAACGTTAATGGATAAGTATAAAATATTTACAGTTGCTATTGATTATGCAAACGTTAGAGGCTGTAGAATCAGTCCAAACATTTTTACTACTACCGATGAGCTTGACAGGTTTGTATATGCCGTAAAAAAAATGGCAACATAATAATCTTTATTAAATTTGTACATCTATGATTCAAACTTTGCTTATGGATTTTGATTGGACTACAGCATTTCTTCTAACTGTAAAGTATTCATGAAAAACCTAAATTATAGTAATCTTAAAGGAAAAGTTAAAAAAGCAAATAAGAAGGAATTTTTTGCTCTTTTAGCTTTACTTTGGTGGATTCCAGGAGGTTCGATTTGGTGTACTGTAGCTATTTGGATTAGGTACTCTCTCAGTATTAAAAAATTTTTTGGTTATAAATCTTAATTTATTTAAACTTTTCCAATTAATAAGTATCTAAATAATCTATGTATAAACTACTTAACATCTTATTTCTTTTTATTTTAACTCAATCTTATTCTCAAAAAACTATAAATAACTTGGTTAAAATTGATAACTCGGCTATTAATTTTGATGGAGTTGTTTCAGAGGAAGAAATAAAAAATGCTTCTATTATAGATCTTAAATATGAAACTTCACCTGGTTACAATATTCAAGTCAAAAGATCTACTATTGCATATATAAGTTATACTGAAAACTATTTGTATGTTGGTATAAAAGCCCAAAGAGACCAGGTTATATCAAACATTATTAATAGAGATGATTGGGCTATTTATAATGGTGATATTATTTCAGTTGAATTAGACACATATGGTGATGCAAGAAATCAAATTATTCTTGTTGCCAATCCTAGTGGAAGCCTTCTTGATGCAATTAGACTTGATGGAAGAGGTTATTCAGGATCTGAATTCAACTTAAAAAAAAGTGCAAATTTTGATTTTAATGCTATCGGAAGTATTAATGATTATGGCTTTGATTTAGAGTTTATGATACCTTTCTCAGAGATTCCATTCCCTAATAAAAATGATCAAAAATGGAATATTAACATCAAATCAAGAAATTTTGAAGAAAGAGTTGCTGTAACCTCGAGTTCAAGTAAAGCAAATAGAGATGCAACATGTCAACTATGTCTTATGGATAATGAAATAATACTAAAGGACATTTTAATAGAGAAAAAAATTGAACTATTACCATATGTAAGCGCTACTCTTTCAGGTGAAAGAAATAATTATTCTGACAATCTAGAATTCAAAAATAATAACTTTAATTACGGACTAGGCATTAACTTTGACATCAATAAAAATTTATCTATTGAAGCAACGATTAATCCTGATTTCTCTCAGGTAGAATCTGATGTAACTAAAATTGATATTAATTCTCCAACAGCTATCAATTATCCTGAGCAAAGACCTTTTTTTAACAAAGGGGTTGATGCCTTAGACTTTGAAATTAATGTTTTTAACTCTAGATCTATAAATGACCCCTCTTTTGCTTCAAAAATATTAAATCAAGGAAGGAAATCTAGGATATACTTCCTAACCGCAATTGATAACGAGACTCCATATCTTGCCCCATCTGAGTTTGAATCTTTTCAAGCGCTCGGTAGAAAAAGTTTTAATAATATTTTTAGATATCAAAACTTTATAGATGAAAAAACTCAATTTGGCCTTATTTCATTAAATAGAATTTATGATGGCGGAGGATATGGTAATACTTTTGGTGCAGATGCACTTTTTAATTTTGCAGATGTTTGGAAATTTTCAATTGAAGGGTTTATAAATTACAATAAAGAACCAGTTGCAAACTGGATTGATTCTGACAAAAGATTCGGAGACTATTCTTTCAATCTTGATGGAGAGACTTTTAACGGTTATTCTTTTTTTAGTGAAATTAGAAGAGAGACAGAAACGTGGAGATCTTTCATTCAATATAAGGTACTGTCTGATGATTTTAGATCAGACATAGGTTTTATAACTAAAAATGATATTAAGCAATATGATATTTGGCATAGTTTCTATCAATATCCAAATAAAAAATATCTTCAGAACTATAGAATTTCATTCAGGCATGAACAAACTTACAACCACTCTGATATTTTAAGAAGATCGTCTTCACAACTTTACCTATCTTTTCTAACATTTGGTGACACAAATGTATTTTACAATTATGAATATAATTGGAAAAAGTCTCATCTTAATACTGAATTTCAAGACTTTATAAATCACTTGTTAAGAGTTCGTGGAAAGCCATTAAGTTTTCTGGACTTTAATTTTTCATACAAGTTCGGAAAAGATATTGCATACAAAGAAGTAATACCTCAACTTGGATATGAAACAAATATAAATTTTGATATTGAGTTTGCCCTAAGCAATAACTTGAGAGTAAAGCCAATTATAAGTTATCAAGACATAAAAAAAACTAATTCAGGTGGATACTTCTTTAAGGGGTATATAGGGAGATTGGATATTAGATATCAATTTAATAATAATTTTGATATAAGAATCATATCTGAATATAATGATTTCTCAGAACAGTTTTTCTTTCAACCCCTTATTTCATGGAAGCCTAATCCTGATACAATCTTCTATTTAGGTGGAAACCAAAATTACACTGAAGAGTTTCAAAACTATAACTCTCCAAATTTTAGAATGAATCAAACACAGCTTTTTCTAAAGTTTCAATATTTAATAAAATAAAGACTAAACTCTTTAAATTCCTAAACCTAAATTTTTTTCTAAATACCTTTATAATTAATAATTTTTATTATTTTAGAAGTAACTATTAACCAATGGCAATTAATTCAAAAAGTATTTTTTTAAGACGTGTACAAGAAGCATTTCTATTAAAAAAAATTACAAAAAGAACAGCTACACATTTTAAGTCTGTATATAATAAATTTGATTTAAAGAAAAAATCTGAAGCAGACGAAAAAGCTGATGAACTCCTTTCAGAATTGATTTCAGAATCAGTTATTAACCAAAGAAGATAGCTATCTTATTGCCCAACATTCAATTTCAATCTTAGCTCCAAGTGCAAGTCCAGATCCTGCAAAAGCACTTCTTGCTGGTCTTTTATCCATAGCAAAGAATTTTTTGTACTCCTCACTCATTTCTGCCCATTCTGAAATATCCAAGAGCATGCAAGTACATTTGAAAACTTTATCCATTGAGCTTCCAAGTGCAACTAATATTCTCTCAATATTTTTCATTGTTTGCTTAGTCTCTTCTTTGATACCCCCAGGGACAACCTTTGTATTTCCTGGCAAATTGCCCACTTGACCTGCTACATAGATTACATTATTTACAATTGTTGCATCAGAGAATGGAAAATCTAGCTCTTTTGTGTTGTCAGAAGTATAGTAATCTATTTCTGTTTCAAGAGTAGTGTAGGTGTTTTGTGTTTTTGTACTTACACATGATGTAAATAAAAATAAAATAGCAATAATATTTTTTTTCATTAGTTTATATTTTGAGAAGTAAAGGTTACACTTTTTTCTTAAAATTGCTAATTTTTATATATTTCTAATTGTACTTATTATTGTATTATTAATACAATAATAAAATATATAAAGTATATAATTTATAGATTAAAATAAAATATTGATGTTTTAGATTGAATATTATGACATTTTAAATCATAAAATATATTTATACTAATATTAAAATAATACACTATAAAAATGATACATATTTTATATAATATTAAATTATATCTTTGAGGTTTAAATAATTACAATGAAAAATTCAATATTAATTATGTTTACAATAACTCTTTTATTGAGTTCTTGTGACACAAACAATCCAGACAAAACTATAGGGTTTGTTACTGGGGATAACGCAGAACTTCAATGGCATCTTGGAACTCAGGAGGCTATTGATGTTGTAACTACTGTTGATGAATTGTGGACTAACCAGGATTATGAAGCCATGAGATCTTTTTTTGCTGATAGCGTAAAGGTTTGGAGACCAAATGGAAATTATACCGATACATTTGATTCTTTTATAGAATCTCTTAACGATGGCTCAAATGTAACCTGGTCTTACAATTATGCTTTTTCTAATTCTAAATCCTGATTTCTATTCTGAATATGAAGAAGATAATGTTTATCAAGAACCATTTGATGGATACAGAGCTAATGCAAACTATAAAGGATATAAAATTTTTCATCCCACTTTAAAGAAGTATGTTCCTGTTGAGATGCATTGTGAAGCTGATTGGTGTGATGAAGAACTTTATATTAAATCTGAGTTATCTGTTAAAGATTATATTTCAAGACTTAAACTATGAAACTTCATCCAAACTATATAAAAGTATTAGAGGATCACTATAAAGATTTTAGCTATAGTGAAACTATTGAAATGATCAAAAAGAATAGACTATACGTAGCAGCCAACTCTAAATATACTATTCAATCACTTCCTAAGGATAGGGTTTGGGCAGAGGATATAAATACGGAAAATTTCAAAGATGCTGATGAAGCTATGGGTTATATTGAGTTTCTAACTGATAAAGAACTTCATAATTACAGTAGCTACTCCGGTGATAGTGAATATGGAATGTGGGTTAGTTCAAAAAAAGCAAAATTAATTAAGGATAAATGGGAAGATGAACAATGGTGGGAAGATAATCACAATGATAGTAAAGAAATAAATGACATTGAAGATGAGTTTAATGAAAGTAAAGGTGAAGAATTTAATGGTATAATTTATAATCATTTAATTGATTTTACATATTTAACAGACAATGAAGGGGCTGGTAAATTAATAACTGATTCTCTGAAAGATAAGAGTGAATTTGAAGAACAACTAAGAAATAAAGAGGTTGTAATTGACGAACATTATGAAGATGCACAATATAGAAATGCATCTTCTGATATTAGAATTTATTATTTTGATTTAATATTTAAAGAAAAACAACATTTAGAAATTATAACTTTTATAAAAGACTATGAAGGTTATGGAGATCTTAGTGATGGCACTCTTGAGCTTGAGGGACTCTTTGATGGGTATGATATTATGAAAAACACTCTAACAAGGGATGTTAAATTTTTAAACCCCATTAATGGGAAATGGGAAAACTTTCTTCTTGAATATGATAATGATAGTGGTGTTAGTGACTCCATAAACTATAATTACACTCATCATTTAAGTGATGATAATTTTGACTTTTCTAAAGATTTCCCAGAGGAAGATA
>CACHVZ010000006.1 GCA_902583445.1 uncultured Bacteroidota bacterium
TTAACAGAAGATATACTAATAAATTTTGAAATTTACTAATTAAAATAAGCAGTTATGAGTGATACAAACAAGAATGTAGATTTAGGTAAAAAAGATGAATTAATCAAAAAAGAGAGTGCTTTCGTAGACTTACTTTCAATGGAGATAAATAAAAAAATTGTTGGTCAGAAAACAATGATTGAAAGACTTTTAATTGGGCTATTAGGTAAAGGACATATTTTACTTGAAGGGGTTCCAGGACTTGCCAAAACATTGGCTATTAATAGTCTTAGTAATGCTGTTAAAGGCTCATTTAGCAGAATTCAATTTACACCTGATCTTCTTCCAGCTGATGTCATTGGAACTATGATTTATAACATGAAATCAGGTGCATTTTCTATTAAACAGGGACCAGTTTTTGCAAATTTTGTATTAGCTGATGAAATAAATAGAGCACCAGCTAAAGTTCAATCAGCATTGCTTGAAGCTATGCAAGAAAAACAGGTAACTATTGGTGATAAAACATTCAAATTAACAGATCCTTTTTTAGTAATGGCTACTCAAAATCCTGTTGAGCAAGAAGGTACATATCCTCTTCCAGAGGCACAAGTAGATAGGTTTATGCTAAAAGTTGTAGTGGATTATCCTAAACTCGAAGAAGAACAAAAGATTATAAATATGAATCTATCTTCGAAAGAAGATAAAATAAAACCTGTTGTGACAACTAAGCAAATATTAACTGCTCAAAATTTAGTTAATGAAGTATACATGGATGAAAAAATTGAAAAGTATATATTAGATCTAATTTTCTGTACTAGATATCCAGAAAAATATAATCTTAAAAACTTATCCCCTCTTATTTCATTTGGTGCTTCACCGAGAGGAAGTATCAACCTGGCTCTTGCAGCTAAATGTTATGCATTTATAAATCACCGAGGCTTCGTAATACCAGAAGATGTAAGAGAGGTCATAACTGATGTTCTTAGACATAGAATTGGTCTAACATATGAAGCTGAGGCTGAAAACGTATCTACTGAAGATGTAATTAAACAAATAGTAAATACAGTTGAAGTACCATAGTTAATGAATTCTAAAGAGTTACTTAAGAAAGTAAGACAAATTGAAATTAAAAGCAGAAGGCTTAGTGACAATCTTTTTGGAGGAGAATATCTTAGTACTTTTAAAGGTAGAGGTATGACTTTCAGTGAGGTTAGAAAGTATGAATTTGGAGATGATATTAGATCGATTGACTGGAATGTAACAGCAAGATATAATGAACCCTTTATAAAAGTATTTGAAGAGGAGAGGGAACTAACATTAATGCTTTTAATAGATGTAAGTGGTTCTGAAAACTTTGCAACTAGCAACAAACTCAAGAAAGAAATAATAACAGAAATTGCTGCAACATTGGCATTTTCTGCTTTAAAAAATAATGATAAGGTTGGTGCAATACTTTTTACTGATGATATTGAGTTATTCATTCCTGCTAATAAGGGTAAAAAGCATATACTTAGAATTATAAGAGAATTAATTGAATTTAAGCCTAAAAGCTCTAAAACAAATATTAATTCATCACTAAAGTTTCTTCTAAGTATAATTCAAAAAAAAGCAATTGTATTTATTTTATCTGATTTCATTGATAAAGACTATAATAAATCATTAAAACTTGCAGCTAAAAAATTTGACCTTACTGGAATAAGAATTTATGATCAAATGGAAACTAAGATGGCAAAAATAGGCTTTGTGCCAATGATTGATGCTGAAACAAATGAACTTATTTGGGTTGATACATCATCAAAGAGGTTAAGGGAAAACTATAATCTAAACTATGCAGATTCAGTAAAGTATTTTGAAACTCTTTTCAATAAAAATGGGGCAGGAGTAATTAATTGTGAAGTTGATGATAGTTATGTAAAAAAACTTCTAGGATATTTTAAGCAACGATAAATGAGAAATTTTTTAATTGTCTACCTATGTTCAAGTGCGTTACTATATAGTCAAAATCCAAATTTTGATCAGGATATAATTATATCTACTAATGTAGACACTACCGAAGTAAAAATAGGCGAAGAATTAAATTTTAAAATTGATATATCCTCAAAAAATAAATACAATATTTCATTTGATGAAATTCCAAATTTTATGCCTTTTGAGATTACAGAGTCATTTGATACTGATACAATTCAAGAGTCATCTACTTATTCAAAGAGGTACTCATTAATAAATTTTGAACCTGGAGAATATTGGATTCCACCTCAAAAAATATACTTTAATCAGTCAATAAAATATTCAGATTCATTATTAATTGTAGTAAACGATGTTGAAGTTGATACTTTAAAACAAAACCTATATGACATAAAACCAATTATTCCTGTTAAAAGAAATTATCAAAATCTTCTAATAAGAATATTGATTGCAATAATTGTTGGTTTCCTTGTATTCTTTCTCTACCGATATTATTTGCTGAAAAAAAACATAAAACCTAATGAAGAAGAAAAATCCTTATTTGAGTTGGCAAATGAGAAGTTAGAAAATTTGAATAGTCTGGATCCTAAATCTCAGATTGAATTCAAAGAATATTATACAATTTTAATTGATATTTTCAGGGAATATCTTGAATCCCAGATTAAAATACCTGCTATGGAAAGTACTTCCAAGGAGCTTATTTTAAGAATTAATTTACTTAGAGATAGTGGTAATTATAATTTTGAAAAAAGTAAAATAAGTAAACTTGAAAGTCTTTTCACTAAGTCTGATTTAGTCAAATTCGCAAAATCACTTCCTACGAAATCAGATATTAAGAATGACTTAGATATAATATCAGACTTTATTGATGATACCGAAAAAATTTATAATGAAAAATTTAATATAGTTGAAGACATAGAACCCGAAAATGAGGAATATTCAATAATTGACGACTTAAAAACCTTTCTAAAATATTCGTTTGTAATTCTTTCCTCAATTCTATTAATATCAATTTTAATATTTGGTTATTATCCTGTTAGAGATACTATATTGATGAATCCTACAAAAATTCTAATGTCGAAAGAATGGTTCACAAGTCAATATGGTTCTCCTCCAGTTGAATTAAATTCTCCAAACATTTTAGTCAGATCAAATGACACCCTTTATGATAGTAAATTTGTTATGGGGGACTTTAAGGATGTGTTTTTTTTGACAATTGATTTTAAAGATGTTATGCAAGTTGATAATAACCCTAGTCTTGATTTAATGAAGAATGATTTAATTAATCAATTTCAAACTTTGGGCTCAAAAAATATACTTTTAAAGGATGACCAGTTTACAATTAAATCAGGAGACACCGGGTTAAGACTTTTTGGAAGTCTTGATATTGAAATTAAAAACAGATTAATTAGATCTAATTTTACTACTGTTATTCTTCCCTATGATAAAAAAACTATCAGACTAACAATAGTTCATAGAGCAGATGATAGGTATGCGGACAATATAAAGTCTAGGATTTTAGAAAGCTTTGATATAGTAAAAGAATTGTAATGTTTAAAGATTTGTACTTAGCAAACCCAGAATATCTTTTTATTTTGGTAATTATACCAGCCATATTATTTTTTTGGTATAAGTTCGGAAGATATACTCAGGCTTCACTTACACATTCTTCCTTATCATTTTTAAAGGCTAAAAATTCGCCTTTAACTAAGCTAAGGCCCTTGTTAAATATAATAAGGATATTAGTTATCATACTATTAATAATTGCGATTTCTAGACCTCAATCTAAGTCAACATCCAAAAGGATTACAACATCAAGAGGTATTGATATTGTTATGGTTATTGATATCTCTTCAAGTATGTTATCAAAAGACCTAAAACCAGATAGATTAACTGCCTTAAAAAATGTTGCTTCAAACTTTATTGATGATAGACCAAATGATAGGATAGGTCTAGTAGTTTATGCAGCCGAGAGTTATACTAAAACACCTGTTACAACTGATAAACTAATCCTTAAACAATCTATATCTGAAATTAATTATGAGGCTCTTCTAGAAGATGGAACTGCTATAGGCATGGGACTGTCAACTGCAGTTAATAGACTTAAAGAGAGTACTGCTAAAAGTAAGGTAATTATTTTGCTCACCGATGGAGTTAATAATTCAGGTTTTATAGATCCAAGAATTGCTGCAGAACTAGCTGCTGAATATGAAATTAAAACATATACTATTGGCCTAGGAACAAATGGAAGAGCACTTGCACCAGTCTCAATTCTTTCCAACGGAAATTTCCAATTTAGTCTTACAAAAGTTGAAATTGATGAGGATCTTTTAAGATATATTTCTGAAAAGACATCTGGAAGATATTTTAGAGCAACTGATAATTTAGAACTTCAAAATATTTATGATGAGATCAATAAATTAGAGAAGACAGAAATAAAAGAAACTATTTTCACTAATGTTTCTGAAAAATATAGGCCATTTGTAATGTTAGGGTTTATATTCTTTGTAATAGAAGTATTTGCAAGAAAAACAATATTTAAAAGCTTTGTATAATGTATGAGATAGACATTACATATTTTCTTTATTTAGCATTAGTAATTCCGCTGTTAGTTATTATCAATTATATCTACATGTTATGGAGGAAGAAAATACAGAATTCATTCTCAAAGCATGATTTATTAGAATACATTAGCCCTAATAGATCTAATTTCAAGCTTAATCTTAAGCTTATTCTAGAATGTTTAGCCATTTTATGTTTATCCATAGCACTTGCTAATCCTAAAATAGGAACTGAGCTTAAGACAATTAATAGAGAAGGTGTTGATATTGTTTTTGCAGTAGATGTATCTAAAAGTATGCTAGCAGAAGATGTAGCTCCTAATAGATTGTTAAGATCAAAAAGAATAGTTTCAGAAATAATAAACTCTTTATCAAGTGATAGGGTTGGTATTGTTGCTTATGCTGCTCAGGCTATACCGCAAGTTCCTCTTACTACAGATTTTGCTTCTGTAAAAAACTTTCTCCAAATAATAGATACAGATATGCTATCATCTCAAGGAACATCAATTGATGCTGCACTAAATTTATCTGTAAATTTCTTTGATCAAAATTCAGAGACAAATAGAGTTCTAATACTTATCTCAGATGGAGAAGATCATGATGATATACCTGATGATTTAATTGACTTAATCTCAATAAATGACATAAACTTAATAACAGTAGGAATTGGAGAAGATTCAGGATCTACTATACCAATTAGATTAAATGGAGCAATTGATTCATACAAGAAAGATCTTAATGGAGAAGTAGTTATTACTAAAAGAAATAGTTTGATTCTTAATAAAATAGCAGATTCTTCTGATGGTGATTATATTGATGGAAATTTTACTGAGGAAGCCTTAGACCAAGTAAAATCTATACTTAATGAAATAGACAAGTCTGAGTTTGAAACATCTCAGTTCATTGATTACAAACAACAATTTCAAATATTTTTATTTTTGTCTCTGTTATTTATAATCTGTGATGTATTTGTTTTTCAGACAAAAACAAAATGGATACAGAATTTAAATTTATTTAATGAAAATAAAGATTAATATACTTCATGTCACTTTTTTATTTTTCACTTTCATGTCATTCTCGCAAAGTGATCCAAACAACCTTGTCTTTAAAGGTAATGCTGATATTTTAAAAAAGAACTTCAATGATGCTGAGGTTGAATATAGAAAGGCTATATCTACTAATAAAAATCAAAATAAAGCAAGTCATAATTTAGGTAATCTTTTATTTGAAAATCAGAACTATGATGAGGCTATTCAAGAGTATTTTAAAACACAAAAAAACTCAGAAATAGACCTTGAAAAACATTCAGCTTTTCATAATCTAGGAAATTCTTACATGAAGAAAAAGGATTATGCACAAGCAGTAGAAGCATATAAAAATGCTCTGAGAAATAATTCTGCAGATGATGAAACTAGATATAATTATGCTCTTGCAAAGAAATTTTTAGAAGGTGACAAACGTCAAAATTCTGAAAATAGTGAAGATTCAGAAGAAGAAAAACAGGATCAATCAGAAGATCAAAATGAGAATCAAGATGAAAATCAAAACAGTGATCAAAACTCTGAATCAGAAAAGGAAAAACCAAAAGATCAAGATGATAAGAAAGAACAAGAACAAGGTGGAGGTCTTTCAAAACAACAAATGGATAATCTCCTAGAAGCTGTTAACAACATTGAAAAGGACTTAAACGAAAAACTTAAGTCTGGTAAAAAGAAATTGCAAACAACAAAAAAATCAGAAAAAGATTGGTAAGAAATATTTTAATATTGATACTTGCTTTAAATAGTCTATTCATCTCTGCTCAGGTAAAGTTTGATGCATCTGTAAGTAAAACTAAGCTTGGATTAAATGAAAGATTGAGAGTTGATTTTATTATGAATCAAAACGGTGATAATTTCTCACCTCCTGATTTTGAAAATTTTCAAATAATTGGAGGCCCCAACCAATCTATAAAGACTTCATATGTTAATGGAGAGAGGAGCTTTTCAAAAACATATTCATATTTTCTTCAACCCTTAAAAAAAGGTTCAATTAAAATTAAACAGGCTAGCATTGAAATAGATGGAGAAGAATATAAATCACTTCCAATTGAGGTATTAATAACAGATTCAGTTAGTCAACCATCAGAATCTGTAACTCAATACTATAACGATGACGATATAGAGTTGCGTGCTTTAATTTCAAAAGGTTCTCCTTACCTTAATGAACCAATAACAGTTATATATAAGCTATATTATAAAGCTCCAATAAATATCTCTGATGCAAGAGAGACTGAAACCCCAAACTATAAAGATTTTTGGAGTCAGACTATAAAGATTCCTCAATTAAAAGTTCAAAGAGAAATATATAAAGGTCAAAATTATAATGTAGTAGAGTGGAGAAAAGTCGTTTTATATCCTCAAAAATCTGGTGAACTTGAAATATCTCCGTTATCATTAAACCTTGTGCTTGATGTTCCTACTGATAAAAGAGATTTTTTTGGAAATGTTATTTATGATCAAACATCTCAAATTATCTCAACTGGAATGAGAAGAATAAATGTTAAAGATCTTCCCTTAAATAATAAGCCATCAAGTTTTACTGGAGCTGTCGGTCAATTTGAGTTTGATTTAATTCTTAATAAATCTTCTCTAAGAGCAACAGAATCTTTTCAAGCTGAATTAAAAGTTAAAGGTGAAGGTAATTTAAAACTTTTTGATTTACCTGATCTTCTAGTCCCAAATTCTATGGAATTATTTGAACCACAAAGAGAAGAATCAATTAATACCAATCTTTCAGGTATGAGTGGTTCAGTAACTAAATTGTTTACAGTAATTCCAAGATTTCAAGGGAGCTTTCCTATTGAGGAGGTTGAATTCTCATATTTTGACCCTCAATTAGAATCATATAAAACACTTAAATCTCCTAGACTAACAGTTGATGTATTTGATGGGCCAACAATTGCCAACTCATCATTAAATAATACAAATGTTATTACACCTAATGACTCATTTAGATTTATTAAGACAAAGGCGAACTTAATTAAGATAGATAATAGTCAGTTTTTTGAATCTAAATTGTTTTACATTTTAGTCTCTTCACCTTTTGCAATCGTAATTGCTTTTGTCATGCTGACTGTCTATACTAGAACTAGAAAGTCATCAACTATAGAATTGCAAAAGGCTCAAGAAAAAGAAATAAATAAAATGATTGAAGCTGCAAAGAAATCATTAAACGATAAGAATATGTTTTATGACCTAATTGAAAAAGCCTTACTAAAAACGTTGTTATTAAAATTTTCAATAAATATTGAAAACTTTAATAAAGAGAAGATTAAAAGCATATCTAGGGATAAAGGAGTTGATGAAAAAACTATTTCAAAAATTATTCAATTAATTGAAAATTGTGAAAGTGCCAAATATTCAAGGTCCTCAAATTCGATGATGAATAATGACCTAAAAACTGCAATAGAAGTTATTAAACTGATTCTAAAAAATAAGTAATGAGAGTTTTATATATTATTTTATTGTTTCTAAATAATCAAAGCTTAGACTCAATATTTGATTCATCGAATGATCTATATACAAATGGAAATTATCAAATGGCAGTTGAGGGTTATCAAAGCATTTTAAATTCAGGTTTTGAAAGTGCTGAACTCTACTATAATCTTGGAAATGCATTTTATAAGCTTAATAATATTCCAGAAAGCAATTTCTTTTATGAAAAGGCAAAATCTATATCACCTTTTGATGAAGACATATTAATGAATTTATCTTTTGCTCAGAATTTAAGAATCGATAAAATTGAAAAGCTTCCAATTACACAAACTCAAAATCTAAAAAATAATATTCTAAACCTTCTAAGTGAAAAAGGATGGTCTTTATTTTTAATAATCTTAGCTTGGATTGCATGTATTTCATTCATTCTATACTTATCAATTAAAAACCCCACACAAAAAAGAATCTTTTTCTCTCAATCAATTATATTGGCAATTATAGCAATAGTTGTATTAATGATTAACTATGAAAAAAAGGAATTAAATAATGAAAAGTTTGCTATAGTATATGATAAAGAAATTGAAGTGTGGTCTGAGCCTAATAAAATATCTGAGCTTAAATTTTTACTTCATGAGGGAACAAAAGTAAAACAGATTGATACTATTCAAGACTGGGTAAATATTCAACTTGAAAACGGAACATTAGGTTGGATTCAATCATCTAGTATTAAAACATTAGATTAAACTATTTGGATACTCATAATTAATTATCTCTACAGAGTTAAAAATAATTTCAGAAAGAATATGTAGCTGTATCAAAAGATTAGACTCACTGAGTATTTTCACAGGAATAAGATTGAAACTAAAAATAATCTTTGCTATTATCATTAATATTAATAGAAGCTTTAACATTCCAAATAAAGATCCAAAAAGGCTGTTTAGTAGGCCTAAGTATACAAATTTTATAAGTTTAGTGAATCCTTTTGCAATGAAAATAATAGATGAATATGCTAGTAGAAAAATTAAAATAAAAATTATAATATTTAATATATCAAAGTTTATGTTTATTAATTCCACTATCTGTTTTGAAACAATATCATCCAAGTTTATTGAAATAAAAAAAGATATAAAAACCCCAAAAAAACTAGATAGTTCAATGATTAGTCCTTTTTTATACCCACTTATTAAACCGTAACCTAATAATGCAATTATTATTAAATCAATTATATTCATAAAACTTAATATATATTTGCAATATACAGAAGGATAGTCATAGACGTTTAATTTTATTTAAAAAATTAAGATGATAGGTAAACTAGATGAATATATTTCATATATCAAAAATTTCAAATCAAAAGATATTGATGAGATAGAGTCTTTGAAGATTCAATTTCTAGGTAGAAAAGGAATAATTAATGATCTATTTAGTGAATTCAAAAATGTTCCTTCTGATAAGAAAAAAGAATACGGTCAAAAAATAAATGAGTTAAAAAATTTAGCTCAAATTAAGTATGATGAATTAAAATCAGTTAATTCAAAGTCTAATAAAAATATTTTAGAAGATTTAACCAAACCGGGTTTCCCAATTTCTAATGGATCTTTGCATCCAATAACTTTAATTAAAAATCAGATAATTGAAATTTTTTCAAAAGTTGGATTTGAATTATCAGAGGGACCTGAGATTGAAGATGATTGGCATAATTTTACTGCACTTAATTTACCAAAGCATCATCCTGCGAGAGATATGCAAGACACTTTCTTCATTCAACAAGACCCTGACATTTTATTAAGAACTCATACCTCTTCAGTACAGGTCAGGTATTTAGAAAATAATTCACCTCCTTTAAAAATTCTTTCACCTGGGAGAGTATATAGAAATGAGGCAATTTCATCTAGATCTCATTGTATTTTTCATCAAGTTGAAGGAATCTATGTTGATGAGAATGTATCATTTGCAGATTTAAAACAGATTATTCTATATTTTACTAATTCAATGTTTGGAAAGTCTAAGTTAAGGTTTAGACCTTCCTTTTTTCCATTCACTGAACCAAGTGCAGAAGTTGATATCTACTGGGGATTAGAAACTGAAACAGATTATAGAATTACAAAGGGTACAGGTTGGCTTGAAATCATGGGTTGTGGTATGGTAGATCCGCAGGTCCTGGAAAATTGTAATATTGATTCAGAAAAATATACTGGTTATGCATTTGGCCTTGGTATTGAGAGAATTGCAATGTTAATATACCAAATCCCCGACATTAGGTTATTCTTTGAGAATGACGTTAGATTTTTAAATCAGTTTAAATAATAAATTTATTCTAACTCAAATTTTATACCCTGAGCAAGTGGAAGTTCTGATGAGAAATTAATTGTATTTGTTTGTCTTCTCATGTATATTTTCCAAGCATCCGAACCACTCTCCCTTCCACCACCAGTATCTTTTTCACCACCGAATGCACCCCCAATTTCTGCACCAGAAGTTCCTATGTTAACATTTGCTATACCACAATCACTTCCCCAATGAGATAAGAATAACTCAGCATCTTTTAAATTATTTGTCATAATTGCAGAAGAAAGCCCTTGATCAACCTCATTTTGAATTTTAATTGCATTCTTTATATCTCCAGAATATTTAATAAGATATAATATTGGAGCAAACGTTTCTGTATGAACAATTTTTAAAGAATGATCAACTTCTGCAATAACTGGTTTTACATAACATCCACTATCATATTGATTTCCAGATAATACACCACCTTTAACTAGCCAATTACCTCCTTCTTTTTCAATCTGAGATAAAGCTTTTTGATAGGATTTTACTGAATCTAAATCAATAAGGGGCCCTACATGTATGTTTGCATCAAGTGGATCACCAATTCTAATTTGACTGTAAGCTTTAACTAAAGCATCTTTAACTTTTTCATATACTTTTTCATGAACAATAAGTCTTCTTGTTGAAGTACATCTCTGTCCACAAGTTCCAACTGCACCAAAAACAGTTCCCATAATTGTCATCTTTAAATCAGCATCAGGAGTAACTATAATTGCATTATTACCTCCAAGCTCAAGTAAAGTTTTACCTAATCTAGCTCCTACCTTTTCAGCAACAATTTTTCCCATTCTTGTTGATCCGGTTGCAGATAGAAGAGGTATATTTTTAGACTCAGATAATAACTCACCAATTTTATAATCACCATTAATTAAACATGAAACACCTTCAGGAATATTATTTTCTTTGAAAACTTCACTAATTAATTTCTGACAAATTATACTACATAAAGGAGTCTTTTCACTTGGTTTCCAAATTGTCACATTACCACAAACCCATGCTAATGCAACATTCCAACTCCAAACTGCGACAGGAAAATTAAATGCAGAAATAATACCTATTAATCCAAGTGGATGATACTGTTCATACATTCTATGTGTAGGCCTTTCAGAGTGCATTGTTAGTCCGTGTAGCTGCCTTGAAAGACCAACTGCAAAATCACATATATCTATCATTTCCTGAACTTCACCAAGTCCTTCTTGATATGATTTACCCATTTCATATGATACCAATGTTCCTAGTAATTCCTTTTCTTCTCTTAACTTATTTCCAAATTGTCTAACTAATTCACCCCTCTTTGGAGCAGGAATTTTTCTAAAATCATCAAAAGCTTTCTTGGAAATTTTAATGATATCATCAAAGTCTTTTTTTGAACCACAAGACACTTCTCGAATTAACTTTCCATCAACAGGAGATAGACTTTCAATTACTTCTCCTGAACCAAACCAATTATTTCCAGTAGAGCATCCGTTTGTTAATTGATCAATACCATATTTACCAAATAATTTGTCTAAATCTTTCATAACTATATTTTTGATACACGAACAGTATTTACCATACCTTTTTTTTCAATTGGCATTGATGTAAGGTTTATAACTTTATCATTCTTTTGCAAAAGACTGCTTTTAACAGCAATTTCATTAATTTCTTCAATTGTTCTATCAGTACTTACTGTACCATTATAATAGAAGGCTTTTACCCCCCATAACAAATTAAGCTGGGTCAAAATTCTTTTATTTGATGTAAAAACTAGAACATGGGTTTTAGGTCTCCATGAGGAGATTTGATACGCTGTATAACCACTATTTGTTAAGGTGCTAATTGCTTTTGCCTTTGTGTCATTAGCAATTTTAGCTGCATAATAACAAACTGATTTTGTTATAAACCTTTCTGAGTCATAATCAGTTGGATGTTTATGTTTTAAAGATATTAAATCAGAATTTTCAACTTTACCTATAATTTTAGAGATTGTTTTAATTACTTCAACAGGATGTTCTCCAACCGAAGTTTCTCCTGAAAGCATTACTGCATCCGCACCATCCATAATTGAATTTGCAACATCATTTACTTCTGCTCTATTTGGGTTTAAGCTTTTCATCATGCTCTCCATCATTTGAGTAGCAATTATTACAGGTATCCTAGCTTTTTTTGCCTTATTAACTAATTTTTTTTGAATGAGCGGGACTTCTGCAGCGTTAATTTCAACTCCAAGATCACCTCTAGCAACCATAATACCACTAGCATATTTCATGATTTCATCAATATTCCTAACCCCTTCTGGTTTTTCAATTTTGGCAATTACTGGAATTCTGTGACTGGTATTTTTATCTAATAATTTTATTAATGATTCTATATCAGATCCATTTCTAACAAATGAAAGTGCAATCCAATCTACATTTTGTTTTGAAGAAAAAATAGCATCCTCAATGTCTTTCTCAGTTAATGCAGGTTGGGAAATATTAGTATTAGGTAAATTAAATCCTTTATTAGAAAACAGCATCCCACCTTGTATTACTTCAGCTATTATTTGATTTTTTTTGTCTATATCAATAACCTTAAGAATAATTTTGCCATCATCAATAAGAATCTTCTCACCTTTTTTAATATCCTTATAAAGATTATTATAATTAAGATATAATGTCTTGTTATCCCCTCTAAACTCATTACCGGTCTTAATAAATATATTGTCTCCATCTTTGAGCTCTGTATTTGCTGAAACCTGACCTATCCTAAGCTTAGGCCCTTGTAAATCAGCAAGAATTGCAGTATTTGTAGATAGTAAATCATTAACTTCTCTTATTTCCCGAATCATTTTTTCTGCTTCTTTATGAGTTGAATGTGAAAAGTTAATTCTTAATACATCAACACCTTCTTTTATAAGACTCTTAATACTTTCAACTGATGATGAAGCTGGACCAAGAGTAGCAATAATTTTTGTTTTTTTTATCCTCTTCATATTTCAAAATTAAAATTTTCAGAAGTTTGTTTACCAGGTAATCTGTAAGAAAATGATATATGTGGAATTTTTGACATTTTTTCAATCAAATTTGATGTTGAAAAGTAACAGTTTTGTTTAATAAAGAAGTCAACTTCTTTATGTGATCCAATCAAAGATAATTCTTTTGAGCTTGTGAAACTAAAAAGAGAATCTTTAAGTTTAGACTCATCACCTTTAATCATATATTTGTTTTCAAAAAGTTCAAAATCAACTCCTTTTTCATTTATTTTCCATTCAAAACAAGGAACTTTATGTTCACCATCAAGAAGAATATCATTTTTTGATCTTTTAAAATTTGTATAACAGTATTTATTTATTTGGAATGCAAGAGAGTGAATTTTTAAAGTTGAATGGATAGCAATTAATTTGTAATTATCCTCTTTTGCTGGTTCAAGTTTGAAAATTTTTTTGATAACTCAACGAATTACTACTAATTGATCTTTTTAAATATAACACATGCATTGTGGCCACCAAATCCAAATGTATTTGACATTGCAATACTTATGTCTCTTTTCTGAGGTGATGAGAAAGTAAAGTTTAGTTCAGAATCAATATTATCATCGTCATTAAAATGATTAATAGTTGGAGGCACTATACCATGTTTCATTGCTAGCACACATGAAATAGATTCAACAGCACCAGCAGCTCCTAATAAGTGACCTGTCATTGATTTAGTGGAATTTACATTCAAATTGTAAGAATGCTCTTGAAAAACATTTTTAACTGCCTTAGACTCTGCTACATCTCCTAGTGGAGTAGAAGTACCGTGCATATTGATAAGATCAATATCAGTATGATTAAGACCAGCATCATCCAAACAGTTTTTCATAACTTTAATTGCACCTCTTCCATCTGGATGTGGTGCAGTCATATGGTAGGCATCACATGATAATCCTCCTCCAGCAAGCTCTGCATAAATTTTAGCCCCCCTATTAATTGCATGTTCATATTCTTCTAAAATTAATGCTCCAGCACCTTCACCTAGCACAAATCCATCCCTGTCTCTATCAAACGGTCTAGAAGCTGATCCTGGATCGTCATTTCTTGTAGATAATGCATGCATAGCATTAAATCCAGCTACACCAGCAATTGTGACTGGTGCTTCTGATCCACCTGCAACAATTACATCTGCATGACCAATTCTGATATAATTTAATGCATCGATTAAAGCGTTAGAAGATGAAGCACATGCAGATACAGTTGCATAGTTTGGACCCTGAAAACCATATTTCATTGCTATAAGACCTGGAGCAATATCTGGAATCATTTTCGGAATAAAGAAAGGATTAAACCTAGGAGTTCCATCTCCATCAGCAAAATTCAAAACTTCATTTTGAAATGTTTCTAAACCTCCAATTCCAGCTCCCCATATTACACCGATTCTATCATAATTTGGGCTACTATCAATTAATTTGGAATCATCAATAGCCTCACTAGCAGCAACGATTCCATATTGAGAAAAACGGTCATATCTTCTAAATTCCTTTTTTTCAAAGTGGTCTGCAGGATCAAATCCTTTTAGCTCACAGGCAAACTTTGTTTTAAAATTTGTGGCATCAAAATGAGTGATATCAGCAGAACCACTAGTGCCACTTATTAGACCATTCCAATATGACTCTAAATCATTACCAATTGGAGTTAAAGCTCCCATTCCAGTTACTACAACTCTTCTTGATGTCATCAATTAAATTTATTTTGATTTTTCTATAAACTCAATAGCTTGACCAACAGAAACAATGTTCTCAGCTTGGTCGTCTGGTATTTGAATATCGAATTCTTTTTCGAATTCCATAATTAATTCCACGGTATCTAGAGAATCAGCACCAAGGTCATTTGTAAAACTTGCCTCAGGAACAACTTCATTCTCATCAACCCCTAATTTATCTACTATTATAACTTTTACTCTTGAAGAAATATCTGACATAATATATTTATTTATGAGTTTAGTTGACAAAATTAAAAAACTTTAATCAAAACTCGTGTAAAATTCGAAATTATACCTTTATTTGTTAAATAAAAAAGTTTTTCATAAAAGTTATGAACCGCTCAAATTATTTATGAATAATAAAATTGTAGTTTTTATATCTGGTAGGGGTTCGAACGCCAAAAATATTATCAATTACTTTAGTGATAATATTGATTTTCAGGTTTCACATGTCTTCTCAAACAATAAGAATTCTGATTTTGTTAATCATATAAAAAACACAAATGTTCAATACTTTTTATTTGAAGAAGCTGAGATTAACGGTAAAGTCTTTAGAGAACTTAAAAATATAAACCCTAAGCTAATAATACTAGCAGGTTTCTTAAAAAAAATTCCTCCTTTATATATAAATTTTTTCAAAGATAAAATTATCAATATTCATCCATCTCTTCTTCCAAAGTATGGCGGAGAAGGAATGTATGGATTAAATATCCATAAAAAGGTAATTGAAAATAAAGAAATTGAAACAGGTATTTCTATTCACTATATCTCAGAGGAATATGATTCAGGTAAAATTATATTCCAAAAAAAAATAAAAGTCGATAAATATGACACACCAGAAAAACTTGAAGAAAAAATTCATAAGTTAGAGTATGAATATTTTCCCAAGGTTATAGAATCTCTATTAATATAATTATGAATAAGCCAATTACTATTTATACAGATGGTTCGTCGATTGGAAACCCTGGACCTGGTGGTTATGGAATAGTTATGTTGGTAGAAGGGGAAGATTATAAAAAAGAATTTAGTCAGGGATTCAAATTAACAACTAACAATAGAATGGAGCTTTTAGCAGTAATAATTGCTGTTGAAAAAATCAAGATTAAAAATTCTAATGTTACTATATTTACTGACTCAAAATATGTTTCAGATGCAGTAGAAAAAGGATGGGTGTTTGATTGGGAGAAAAAAAAATTTAAGAACAAAAAAAATCCTGATTTATGGATGCGATTTTTAAATATTTACAATGAGCATAAAATTAAATTTCATTGGGTTAAAGGACACAGCAATGACTTTTATAATGACAGGTGTGATCTTTTAGCAAATAATGCTGCTAAAAGTTCAAACTTGATTGAAGATTCAGGGTATAACAACCAAAATTAATTAAATGTCAAACAAATCATTATTAATAGTGGCTTCATTAGCATATGATGGAATCGAAACTAGCGAGCAAAAAGTTGATCGAACTCTGGGTGGAGCAGGATCATTCATATGTTTGTCTGTAAAACATTTTGAGTGTAATTCTTCAATAGTATCAGTTGTAGGCAATGATTTCCATAACGAAGATCTGGAATTACTTAGATCTTGTTGTGTAGATATATCAGGAATAGAAATTATAAAAGATGATAAAACTTTTTACTGGAGCTGTATCTATAAAAATAATTTCAAAGACAGAATAACAACAAAGACTGAATTGAATGTTATGGCCAGCTTTAATCCAGTTATATCTGAATCAAATTCAACTCCTGACATTTTGTTGCTTGGTAATCTTCATCCTGAGATTCAACTTAATTCTATAAAGCAAATAAAGAAAAAACCTGAACTTATTATTCTAGATACAATGAATTACTGGATTGAAAACTTTTGGGATACTCTTAAGGAGGTAATCAATAATTCCGACTTAATTTCTATAAATGATGAAGAATCAGAAATGATAACTGGTGAGAAAGACCTTGAAAAAGCAGCAGAAATTCTTCATAGTATGGGTCCTAAGTTTGTCATAATTAAAAAAGCAGCAGATGGTGCTGAACTATTTAATTTTGAGAATAAATTTAAGTCCAACGCATTTAAAGTTGCTAAGGTAGTTGACCCAACCGGTGCAGGAGATTGTTTTATAGGAGGTATTGCAGGTTATCTTACTCAATCGAAAGAAATTTCATTTGATACCATTAAATCTGCAATTGCTTATGGTACGGCAATAGCCTCTTTTAATGTAGAAAACATGGGAACAAAAAACTTATTAAATTTGTCAATGGATGACATTAAAATCAGAACCAATAAATTAAATTAAGTGAGTGATCAGCTAAAACATGAATGTGGGATTTCATTGATCCACTTAAAAAAACCACTTGACTTTTATACGCAAAAATATGGTTCATACATGTATGGTGTGGATAAGATGTTCTTGATGATGGAAAAACAAAAAAACCGTGGCCAAGATGGAGCTGGCTATGCAAGTATAAAATTTGACTTAAACCCAGGACAAAAATATTTTTATAGAGTAAGATCATTTGAACAGCAGGCAATTCATTCAATCTTTAAAAAGATTAATAAAAAAGTTAATTCATTTATAAAATCTCAAAAAATCCAAAAAGGTTCCAACTCATTTTACGAACATACTCCATTTCTGGGACAAGTTATGCTAGGTCATGTAAGATACGGGACATATGGAAAAAATTCTATTGACTATGTTCAACCTATGATGAGACAAAATAATTGGATGAACAGAAATTTAATTCTTGCAGGTAATTTTAATATGACCAACACAGATGAACTGTTTCAAAGTTTAGTCAAGTTAGGACAGCACCCGAGAGAACAGTCAGATACGATTACTATAATGGAAAAAATTGGACATTTCTTAGACTCTGAGGTGATTACTGGTTATAATAAATTAAAGAAAAAAGGTGTATTGAAATCTGAAATGCCTCCTCTTATTGAAAAGGACTTAAATATTGAAAAAATCTTAAAAAAATCATCAAGGAAGTGGGACGGTGGCTATGTGATAGCTGGAATGATAGGTCATGGAGATTCTTTTGTTATAAGAGATCCTCATGGAATTAGACCTGCATACTATTTTGAAAATGATGAGGTAATTGCAGTAGCCTCCGAAAGACCTGCTATACAAACAGTTTTTGATGTTAATTATTCTCAGATTAATGAGATTCCTAGAGGAAATGCTCTAATAATTAAAAAGAGTGGTACAACTTCTTTAAAAGAAATTTTAAAACCAAAAGCTAAAAAATCCTGTTCTTTTGAAAGAATTTACTTCTCAAGAGGTTCGGATGCTGATATATACTTGGAAAGAAAAATGTTAGGTAGTCTACTTATTCCTCAGATTGAAAAATCAATTAAAAAAGATTATAAAAATACAGTTTTCTCATTTATACCTAATACAGCAGAGACATCATTTTATGGTTTGTTAGAAAAAGCTAAAAAGAAAAATCCAAGAGTTGAAAAAATTGCGATCAAAGATGCAAAACTGAGAACTTTTATTGCTGCTGATAAAGGAAGAGAGGACCTGGTTGCACATGTTTATGATATAACATATGGTGTTATAAAAAATTCAGATAATCTTGTGATTATAGACGATAGTATAGTTAGAGGTACAACTCTTAGAGAAAGTATCCTTAAGATGCTACTAAGGTTAAATCCAAAAAAAATAGTCATTGTATCAAGTGCTCCTCAGATTAGGTACCCGGATTGTTATGGAATTGATATGGCGAAAATTGAAGATTTTATTGCATTTAGAGCAGTTATTGAACTTCATAAAGATAATGGAACAGCAGATAAAATAATAAAAGACACGTATGATAAATGTGTTTTATCAAAAGAACAAGGAAACTATAAAAAGAATCATGTTAAAAATATCTATAAAGACTTTTCTCCTGAGCAAATATCATCTAAAATGTCAGAGATGTTAATAGATTCTGATTCAAAAATTGAATTAGACATAATTTTTCAAAAGGTTGAAAATTTACATAGAGCTTGTAATAAGCATAGAGGTGATTGGTATTTTACTGGAGATTATCCAACACCAGGAGGAAATAAAGTTGTTAATCAAGCTTTTATAAATTTTGTTGAAGGAAAATCAGCCAGAGCATACTAATCTATAACAAAAAATAATTACTAAATAAGTTTTATTTATTTGAAAAAAATACCTAAATTGGTTTCACCAGAACATAAGTAGGTTAAGTTCATGGTAAGATTTGGGGCAAAAAAGGGGATTCTTCCCCTTTTTTTATTGTAAAAACTTTTTATTCACTTCTTCCCAATTAATTACATTAAAAAATGCATTTATATAATCAGGTCTTCTATTTTGATAATTTAAGTAATACGCATGTTCCCATACATCAAGACATAAAACAGGAACACCTCCACACCCATTTGGCATTAGAGGGTTATCTTGATTTGCAGTAGAACATATTTCAAGTTTACCATCATTATGAGCACATAACCATGTCCATCCAGAGCCAAATCTAGTGGCTGCTGCTTTACTAAATTCATCTTTAAAGTTTTCAAATGATCCAAAATTTAAATTAATAGATTCACCTATTTCACCTGTTGGTTCTCCACCTCCATTTGGTCCCATAATTTCCCAAAATAGATTATGATTGTAGTAACCACCACTATTGTTTCTCAATCCTTTATTTTCTAGATCTAAAGAGTTCAATATATCCTCAATACTCTTTCCTTCATTATCAGTCCCTGATATAATGTTATTTAAGTTATTTGTATAGCCATTATGGTGTTTTCCATAATGAATTTCCATAGTTTTTGCATCTATGTTTGGTTCTAATGCGTCAAAAGCATAATTTAATTTAGGTAATTCGAAAGCCATAATTTTTTTTTACAAAATTAGGATTATTTTATTAAGTTTCAACACTAAATATGAACTACTCATTTAAGATTATAAATTCGTCTGCAGGATCAGGTAAAACTTTCAAACTAGCAATTGAGTTTATATCAAAGCTGTTGGTTACAGAAGACGATAATCACTTTAAATCAATGCTCGCTCTTACATTTACTAATAAGGCCTCTGCTGAGATGAAAGATAGAATTCTTTTATATCTATTGGATTTAAAGGAACAAAGAAATGATATAATTAAAGAACTAGTATTAAAAAAAACAAGTTTAGATGAGTTATATGTTGTTGAAAGGTCAGCTAAAATTTTAGAAAAAATACTCTATAACTATTCAAATTTTAATGTAATAACAATCGATAGCTTTACAAATAACATTATCAGTAGCATTGATGAGTCTAATCATAATGAAGATTCGTTAGTTGAGTTAGACTCCGGCATATATATAGATTTAGCAATCGATGAGTTAATTTCAGAAATAGATGGTAATGAAAAATTAAAAAACTTACTAATTGAATTTGCCAAGTTTAAAATTACCGTCAATAAAAGTTGGGATATTACATATGACTTAAAAGATTTTAGCGTTTTTATTGATAAAGAATCAAATAAAGATCAGATTGAGTATTTTAAAAAAATGGATAATAATCTATTATCTAGACTTAGAAAACAGATCTTAGATTTTAAGATTAAAAAGAGACATGAAATTATCTCTTTATTTGATCAAACACTAAATATGATTTACGAAAATGGTCTAGTCGATAGTGATTTTAAAGGAGGTTATTTTCCAAAATATCTTAAGTCACAATTAAATGATGATAAATTTATAATTAATGAATCTATAGAAAAATCTCTTATAGGTAAGTCAAATCTTTATAATAAAACTCTTGAAAAAATTAAAATTGAGAGAATTGAGTCAATCAGAAAAAATTTAATCAATACTTATCTTGAAATAAAGCAATTAGTATTAGAACTCTACAAAATTAATTCAACTCTAAATTATCTTCCTTCCTTTTCTATTATCTCAAAACTTGAAGAAAAAATTCAAAAAATTCAAGATGAAAATGGCATTAGGTTAATTAGTAAGTTTAATAAACAACTTAATTTACTGATTCAACAAAACGATACACCATATATATATGAAAAATTAGGCTCAAGATTTACAGATTTTTATATAGATGAGTTCCAAGACACCTCTGAGCTTCAATGGAATAATTTAATCCCTTTAATTTCAAACTCAATTCATAGTGAGTCACATGATGGTTTAAAAGGTTCGCTTTTAATTGTAGGTGATCCAAAGCAATCAATATATAGATGGCGAGGAGGTAAGTTTAATCAGTTTATAAATCTAATTTATGGTCAGACAAATCCATTTCATTTCAAACCAGATATTGAGAAAATAGATTCTAACTTTAGGAGCTCAAGAGAAATTACAAATTTTAATTTTGATTTTTTTACTTATTTATCAAACCATTTAGAGCTAGATATATATGATTCAGATGATTTAAATTTTAAACAAGAATCAAATAAAAAAGAAGTTGGTCATGTATCTATAACTTCTTGTGAAAGTGAAATATTTTATTCAAAAATTGAAAACGAAATCTTGGACATTTTGGATAGAGGTTATGAACCAAATGAAATAGCTATTCTTGTTAGATTTAATAAACATGCCAAGGATTTAATAGAAAACATTAATAGTTCAAAATTCAATTTAATATCAAGTGAGGTTTTACAAATAACAAGTTCAAAGAAAATTCAATTTCTTATATCAATACTCAAATTAAGTAAATCTAAAAATGACTATTCAGAAAGAAAGCGAGTGATAGAATTTTTATTTAAACATAATTATTTTGGCAATAACTATGAAAATTTAAACAAGTGTTTTCATATTAATCTTTCAAGAACTGATATAATTGATTTTTTTAGAGATATTTCAAATCAAAAGTTTGATTTTAAATATTTTACTTCGCTAAATATTTTAGATGCAGTCAAATACTGTATAGACAATTTCCATATTAATATTAATGATGCATATGTATATGCTTTTATAGATAATATCTTTGAATTTATTGAATCACATGATGACTCAATAAGTTCCTATATCGAATATTGGGAAAAAAAATCAGATAGTATTCATCTAAATATTCCGGAACAAAGAGATTCAATAGTTATATCAACCATTCATAAAGCTAAAGGTCTTGAGTTCCCTTTTGTAATTGTGCCAATCTATAATGACAGAATTAATGACAATAGAAATGCAGATCCAATGTGGTTATATGAACCATTTAAAAGCTTTGATAGTCTAAAGTGGACATTAGTCCCAAAATCACAAAACTTAATTCATATGGGAGATAATGCTAAAGAAATTTATGAAAGTAGCGAGCTTAACATCAAATTAGATACAATTAATCTATTATATGTAGCTTTTTCAAGAGCAGAGAGTGAACTCAGTGTTATTTCCAAAAAAGATAATTTAAATAACAATTCACTTTCATCAATCATACACGATTTTCTTGAATATAAAAAAGCAACGGATGAATATAAAATTGGGCAAAAAACAATTAAGAAAAATGACCAAAACAAAATTGAGTCCAGTAAAAATGAAAATAAAAAAATTAATATTATTTCAGCGTTAAAGAATTTAAGTCAAGCAAAATATATATCAGAACTACTTTCAAAAGTATTTGCTAAAGATAAGTCCTCTAAAGTTTACATATTTTTTCCAAATCCAGATTTAATTAAATTAGTTAAGCTTTTCGATCATGAATTAAATATAGAATTATGTAATTCAACACATCTTTTCAATACAAAAATTTTAGACTATGATCATGCTTTATTCCCAAACATGAATGAAGGATTATTTCCTTTCATAAAATTAAATGACTCTTATATATCGGATTCTGAAAAAAAGAAATTTGAAAGCTTATCGCAAAACGAACAAGAAAAAAAGATCTCAGATATATTTTATAGAATAATAAATAAGGCCAAACAAGTTCACTTAATTTATGATTCAAGCATAAATTCTTTCGGGAGTGGAGAAGAAAGTAGGTTTGTCAAGCAAATTAAAATGTTAAGTTCTGGATTGACATTCATAAATAAAAAAGTGATTCAACAAAATCTAATTATATCTGAAGATGAGGAAGTAAAAATTGTTAAGGACGATTTAATTTCCAAAAAAATTGAAAGCATATTGTCAGACGGAGTATCAGCATCTTCATTGTCACTTTTTATCAAGAACCCATATTTATTCTATGAGCAAAAAATACTTGGAGTAGATAATAGAGATGAATCAAAATACCTAAACTATATGGATCAAGGCACCCTTATTCACAGAGTAATTGAAAAACTCTACAAACCTTTCATTGGTAAAAACCTTGATGTTAGTGATATTAATTTTATGAAAAATCAATTAAAAAATGAATCACGCAACACATTTATTGAACTCTATTCAAAGGAGCCGATAGGTAAAAATTTAATATTTATTGAGGTTGTAAAAGAGTATATTGAGAACACACTTAATTTCGAGTTAGACCAAATAAAAAATCAAAATGCTAGGATCAAAATAATCTCTTTAGAAAAGAAACTGGAATATAATTTGACAATAAAAAATCAAAATATAAAGCTTAAGGGTATAATTGACAGAATTGATATGTTCAATGATGGAGTTAGAATAATTGACTATAAATCTGGTAATATTAATTCAGGAGTATTAGATATTAGAAATATTGATAAAGTAAAAATAGACCATAAATATTCATATCTACTACAGTTACTTTTTTATAAATATTTGTTTGGGATGAATGATAAAAACATTCAGATAAAAGAAATAGGAATATGTTCACTTAAGAAAAGAAACTTACCATTTCAATTTATAAAAAATCAAGCAATTTTATCATTAGAAGAAATTCAAATGATTATTTCAGAAATAATAATTGATATAATGCAGACAGATGAATTTATTGATTCGGGTAATCCTTTATAACTTCACTAGATACAATTTTACCTGATATTAAAGATGGAGGCACTCCAGGCCCTGGAACAGTTAGCTGTCCAGTAAAATATAGTCCCTTTATTTTCTTGCTTTTCATCTTTGGTTTAAAGATTGAGGTTTGAAGTAATGTGTTTGCTAACCCATAAGCATTTCCTTTGTATGAGTTATAATCATCCATAAAGTCTTTAACACAAAATGATTTTTTGAAGATTATATTATCATTTATTTTTTCGCCTGAGATATCCTCTATCCTTTTTAGAATAATATTTAAATATTTTTCTCTTATTTCTTCTTTATCTTCTAGGTCTGGAGCAATTGGAATTAGTATAAAACAATTTTCACAGCCATCTGGTGCCATACTTTTGTCACTTAATGAAGGGAAATTGAGATAGAAAAGTGGAGATTCAGGCCATTTTGGATTATCATATATTTCAGAAGCATGTTTATTAAAGTCAACATCAAAGAACAAATTATGATGGGGTAATTTTTTTACTTTTTTATTTAAGCCTATATAAAATAGAAGTGAAGAAGGTGCAAAAACTTTTTTATTCCAAAATGAATCATCATAATTTTTTAAATTATTAGGAATTAGTTTCTCGGTGTGATTATAATCAGCTCCACTAATAACAATATCTGCAGGAAATTCTTTGCCATTTGAGATGACACCTTTAATTCTTTTATTACTAACCATTATCTCATCTACATTTTGATCTGATTTAAAATTTACTCCTTTTTCTTTTGCAAGTTTAATCATTGACTCAACAACTTTATGCATACCTCCTTTTTCTGGGAACCAGGTACCCAGGCCTAAATCGGCATGATTCATTATATTATAAAAAGCAGGAGTCTTTTCTGGTTTAGCACCAAGAAATAAAACAGGGAATTCCATTATTTGACGAAGCTTCTTATTTTTGAAATATCTACTAACTTCAGATTTTATATTAGTTGTAAAGTATCTTAACCTTCTGATAGTTCCAGGAGTAACTAATTCTAGAATTGATTTCCCAGGTTTATAAACTACCTTTTCCATAGCAACAGAATAATTATTCTTAGCCTCAGCCATAAATTTTAAGAGATTTTTTGAAGCACCTTTTTCAATCTTTTCAAACGTTTCACTTATTTTTTCAAGGCTATCTTCAATCTCTATGTAATCATTTTTTCCAAAATAAACTCTGTAAGCTGGATCTAGTTTTTTCAAGTTATAGAAGTCACTAACAGATTTACCAAAGTCATTAAAATATTTCTCAAAAACATCAGGCATCCAATACCATGACGGTCCCATATCAAAAGTGAATCCATTAGCTTCAAATTTTCTAGCCCTTCCACCAAATGAAGAGTTTTTTTCAAATACAGTTACATCATAACCCTTATCTGCTAGATAGGTTGCAGCAGAGATAGAGGAGAAGCCAGAACCAATAATTAAAATTTTTTTAGTCATTTTTAGTGGTGACGTAGTCATAAACAATAGATCCAAGGACTATAATCATTGATAGAATAACTATAAAAGCAACAAACGATTTACTCATGTTAAAAATATTGAATGATAAAAGTATAAAATATCGTAGATTTAGTTCTATTATGATTGGAATTTTAGATAAGAAATTTTTATTTGCAATAATTATTTTAACATCTTGTAATCAAAAAATTGAATCTATTACTCAAGCTTCAGTTTATGAAAATAAATTAGATATAATTGAATATGAAATTCCTGTAACATTTGAAGAAGACTTTGAAACTAAGTACAATTTAGATGAATGGACTGAGTTCAAAATTCTTAAATATAATATTCTAGTATTAGCAAATTCAATTTCTGGATATAATGAAAATGATGCAAAATATCTTGAAGATATATTAAATAAATTGGGAAATAACTCAAGAGAGCTCTTAAAATCGGATTTTGATTTATTTATTAGTAGCCCCGAGATTAAAGGACGACTTAAGCTACTTGATATTCAAATACAAAAAACCAAACACAATCTATCACAGTTAAATAAGAGCGAGGGATTGGAAGAACTTAATAAAATTTTTGTTTTTTACAACTACTCAGCTAATATGATAGAATCAATACTAGTAAATTCTATAAATTAGGACTACCATTGAGTTTATTTATTTGCAGGTCTATCTCAGAATCTTCAATTTTTCTAAATAACATTTCTATTTTATCAATTTTAAAACTATAGTCAATATTTTCAGAGATATTATCTAACATATCCCAGCTAAAATTATTCAGCCCAATCATTTTCATTAATTTATATGATGTAAAAGGAATAAATGGTTCAGAAAGAACTGATAAATAAGTAATTATAAAATAGGAAGTTTGAAGAATCTGTTCTACTCTTTCAGGATCTGAGTCTTTAATTTTCCATGGCTCAGTTTCTGCAAGATGTTTATTCCCAACTCTTGCTATGTTCATTAAGTTTTTGATTGCTTCTCTAAATTTAAATTTATTCAAGCTAAGTTCAATTTTGCTCTTTAAGGATTTGACTTCATTTAAAACTAATTTGTCAGTATTATTTTTTGAATCCGGATTTGGTATTTTACCATCATAATATTTATTTATTAATGAAAGAACTCTATTGGTGAAATTTCCATAAATAGCTACTAATTCACTGTTGTTCCTAATTTGAAAGTCTTTCCAAGTGAAATCATTATCTTTTGTTTCAGGACATGTAGATGTTAATACATATCTTAATACATCTTGCATGTTTGGAAAATCAATTAAATATTCATGAAGCCAAACTGCCCAGTTCCTAGATGTTGAAATCTTATTGCCTTCAAGATTTAGGAATTCATTTGCTGGAACATTTTTGGGTAGAATAAAATCACCAAACATTCTTAGCATAATTGGAAAAATTATACAATGAAAAACAATATTGTCTTTACCAATAAAGTGAATAAGATTAGTTTCTGGGTTTTTCCAATATTGCTCCCAGTCTTTGTCATTTGCATTAGCCCATTCAATAGTAGATGAGATATATCCAATAGGTGCCTCAAACCAAACATATAATACCTTTCCATCTTCATCATCTATTTTTACGGGTATACCCCAATCCAGATCTCTTGTAACTGCCCTTGGTTTTAACCCATTATCTAACCATGACTTAACCTGCCCAACAACATTTGTCTTCCATTTATCTTTATTTTCCACAGTTATCCAGCTTCTAATAAATTCCTCAAATTCATCAAGTTTGATATAATAGTGTTTGGTCTCTTTAAGAATTGGAGATGAATTAGAGATTGTTGATTTAGGATTTATTAATTCCTCAGGACTAAGAGTTGATCCACACTTTTCACATTGATCTCCATACGCTTCATCAAAAAAACAAACAGGACAAGAACCAGAGATATATCGATCAGCCAAAAATTGATTCTCATCAACATCAAAAAACTGTTCTGATTTAATAAGTGAAAAAAGATTTTTTTCTTTAAGATTCTCAAAAAAATTTAGAGAAGTTTCATGATGGACATTACTTGATGTCCTTGAATAATTATCAAATAAAATTCCAAATTCATCAAATGAATCCTTAATCATTTTATCATATTTATCAATTAACTCCTTTGGAGAGATTGAAGCTTTTTTAGATGCTAAAGAAATTGCAACCCCATGTTCATCACTTCCACAGATAAATGCAACATCATTATTTGTAAGTCTTTTGTATCTAGCAAAAATATCAGCAGGAATATAAACACCTGCTAGATGGCCAATATGTATAGGGCCATTTGCATATGGAAGTGCTGCTGTAATTGTAAAAGTTTCTTTATTTTTTGACATTGAAACTCTTGATAAATATTCAAAATCAATCCAAGATAAAATATTAAATTAGTAATTGAAACTATTCCTAAATGTTTTTAATTTTTGATACTGAAACTACTGGTCTTCCAAAAAAATGGAGTGCTCCCTTGACAGATTTTGACAACTGGCCAAGAGCAATTCAGGTAGCTTGGCAGATTCATGATGAAAAAGGAATTTGTATTTCAAACCAAAGTTACATTATTCATCCAAAAGGATTCACAATACCATATGATTCTGAAAAGATTCATGGTATTTCAACTCAGCTTGCCAAAAAAATTGGAGTAGAAGTCGAATTTGTTCTTGAAAAATTTAAAGATGATCTAAGCAAGTCTAAGTTTATTTGTGGTCATAATTTAAATTTTGATGAAAAGATTTTAGGCTCTGAATATCTTAGAATTGACGGAAAAAATCCACTTCAAGATTTTCCAAAAATTGATACCTGTACAGAGGAAACAGCTCAAATATGTATGTTAAAAGGCGGAAGAGGTAGAAGATTTAAGCTTCCAACTCTAATTGAGTTATATAGTCATCTTTTTAACCAGAAATTTGATTCAGCACATAATGCCTCTGCTGATGTTGAAGCTACTGCACTTAGTTTATTTAAACTTTTAAAAGATAAAAAAATTCATCCCTCATCACTTTCTGATAATGAAGATATTTACATGAACTTATCAGATTTAGATCTTGAAAAAGTTAGAGCTGAAGGAATAGATCATCTTAATTTATTTGAAGAATCTAAAAAGTTAAAATCAGATGATCAAATAGATAAAAATGATTCCTCAAAAACTAATGAAGAATTAAAACAAGATTTTGAATTTGCTCATCTTCATGCATACACTCAATTTTCAATTTTACAGTCAACATCTAGGATTTCAGATTTACTAAAACAATGTATTGACTTTTCACATGATGCTATTGCGATTACTGATAAGTCAAACTTAATGGGAGCATTTCACTTTATAAAAACTCTTAAAAATTATAATGAAAACCTAAAGGAAGGTCAGAAGTATATTAAACCAATTGTTGGGTGTGAATTTAATGTATGTGAAAATCATCTAGATAAATCTAACAGAGATAATGGATACCAAATGGTTTTTTTAGCAAAAAACAAAAATGGTTTTAGAAATTTATCAAAATTAAGTTCTATAGCTAATATTGAAGGTTTCTATTATGTACCAAGAATTGATAAGGAAATCTTAAAAACCTACTCTGAAGATCTAATCGTGCTGTCAGGTGGTTTAAATGGTGAAATTTCCTCCAAAATCTTAAATGAAGGTGAAGAAAAAGCAGAAGAATGTTTAAAATGGTGGATTGATAATTTTAAAGATGACTTCTATTTGGAAATTCAAAATCACAAACAAGAAAATGAAGACTATATAATTCCAATTCTTAAAGATTTTAGTATAAAGTGTGGTGTAAAACTTATTGCAACTAATAATTCTTACTATACCTCTAAGTCTGAAGCAAATGCTCATGACATTTTACTTTGTGTTAGAGACGGTGAAAAACAATCAGTTCCTATCGGAAGAGGTAGAGGATTTAGATATGGTCTACCAAATGAAGAATATTATTATAAATCTAAGGACGAGATGTTAAAGATTTTTAGCAATATACCTGAGAGTATATATAATATTTCAGAAATAATTGATAAAGTTGAATCATTTGATCTTGCAAGAGAAGTTTTACTGCCTGATTTTAAAGTTCCCGAAAAATTCTTGCAAAAGGATGATTTTGATAATCAAAAAGGTCAAAACTTATATCTAAGACATCTGACTATTGAGGGAGTTAAAAATAAATATGGTAAGATGTCTAAAGATCTTGAAGAACGAGTTGACTTTGAGTTGGATGTAATAGCAAAGACTGGTTACCCAGGATATTTCCTTATTGTTCAAGATTTTATTAATGCTGCAAGAGAAATGGATGTATCTGTTGGTCCAGGGAGGGGTTCAGCAGCTGGCTCTGTTGTTGCCTATGCTCTTGGAATAACAAGTATAGATCCAATAAAATATAATTTACTTTTTGAAAGATTTTTAAATCCAGATAGAGTAAGCCTACCAGATATTGATATTGACTTTGATGATGAGGGAAGAAATAAAGTTATTGAATATGTATTAGATAAGTATGGCTCTGACCAAGTTGCACAGATTATCACTTATGGGAGAATGGCTGCGAAATCTTCGATAAGAGATACAGGTAGAGTTTTAGATTTATCTCTATCTGAGGTTGATAGAATTTCAAAATTAGTTCCAAACATGAAACTAAATGATATTTTTTCAATGAATGAGTCTGATTTAAAATCAGAATTAAGAACCGATGAATTTAGCAGGGTTAATGAACTAAAAAAATTATATAAGGCTTCTGACTTATCTGCACAAACATTGCAACAAGCAAGCTTACTTGAAGGATCATTAAGAAATACAGGAATTCATGCATGTGGAGTTATAATTACTCCAAGTGATATATCAGAGTTTGTTCCAATTACCAGAGCAAAAGATTCAGATTTTTATGTCACTCAATTTGATAATTCAGTTGTTGAGGATGCAGGATTACTTAAAATGGATTTTCTTGGTCTTAAGACCTTAACTATCATTAAAGATACTGTAAAGCTAATTAAGTATAAATATGATACAGATCTTGATCCAGAAAAGTTTGAACTGGATGATAAGAAGACATATGAATTGTTTCAAAGAGGTGAAACAGTTGGTATTTTTCAGTATGAATCACCGGGAATGCAAAAGTATTTGAAAGATCTAAAACCTACAGATTTTAATGATCTAATAGCCATGAATGCTCTTTATAGGCCTGGCCCACTTGAATATATTCCATCATATATTTCTAGGAAGAATGGTTCTGAACCAATCACCTATGACATTCCTGAAATGGAGGAGTTTTTAAAAGAAACATATGGTATAACAGTTTATCAAGAACAAGTAATGTCACTCTCTCAAAAAATTTCTGGATTCTCAAAGGGTGAAGCAGATCTTCTTAGAAAAGCTATGGGTAAAAAAATATTTTCATTAATTGAAAAATTGAAACCTAAGTTTATGAAAGGTGGGCAAGAGAATGGATATACAATAGAAGTTTTAGAAAAAGTATGGAAAGACTGGGAAGCATTTGCATCATATGCATTTAATAAATCTCACTCTACATGCTACGCTTTGATTGGATATCAAACAGCATTTTTAAAAGCAAATTATCCATCCGAATATATGGCAGCAGTGTTATCTAATAACATGAATGATATAAAACAAGTAAGTTTTTTTATGGAAGAGTGTAAAAGAATGGGAATTACAGTGTTAGGTCCTGATATTAATGAATCATATTATAAATTTAATGTTAACGATGATAAAGCAATTAGATTTGGAATGGGTGCTGTTAAAGGTGTTGGAAAAGGTGCTGTTGAGACAATTGTAGAGAATAGAAAAGACGAAAAATACGATGATATATTTGATTTTGCAAAACGAATAGATCTTAGATTAGCAAATAAAAGGACTTTTGAAAACCTTGTTCTGGCAGGGGGTTTAGACTCATTTAAACTTAATAGATCTCAATATTTTAATCTAGATAATGAAGGTTCAAGTTATATTGAAAAAGCTATAAAATTTGGATCAAAATATCAAGAGTCAGTCAATTCTTCACAAATAAATCTTTTTGGAGAGGATAGCAACGACATGTCAATTAATCCTGTTATACCAGAATGTGATGAATGGATAAATTTAGAGAAGTTAAAAAAAGAAAGAGAAGTTGTTGGTATCTATATTTCAGCTCATCCATTGGATGACTTCATAAGAGAACTAAATAACTTTACCTCTACAGGATTAACTGCCTTAAATGATCTAAATAAACTTATAAATAAAGATTTTTATGTGGGAGGAATAATAAACGAGGTTGAACATCTTGTGTCAAAAACTGGTAATGGATTTGCTGTTTTTTCATTTGAAGATTTTAATGATCAGTATAAGTTTAGAATATTTGGTGAAGAATATCTTAAGTATAAACATCTACTTGAGGAAAATAAAATTCTTAGATTAAGACTAACTATTAAAGAAGGATGGGTAAATAAGGATACAGGGAGAGTTGGTGAGCCGAGAATTCAATTTTTGAATGTAGAGCTAATGGATGGCATAATTGACTCTAATTCTAAAAAAATAACACTTAGAGTTGATTCAAGTGCAATAGTCAATGATGACATAAAAAAACTAAAATCTACTTTGTCTAAATTTAAAGGTTCTAGTCCAGTCTATTTTGATATACATGATTCTAAAAATGAATTTAAATTAAATATGATATCTGAAGACACTAAGGTTAATATATCTAAAGAACTACTGGTATCACTTGAAGAAGACGAATTTTTATATAAATTAAATTAAATCAAATTGTATTTCTTTGAATAATAAATATTAGATTTGCTCCTTAAAATAATTATTATGGCATTAGAGTTAAATGATTCAGTTTTTGAAGAAAAAGTTTTAAAATCAGACAAACCTGTACTTGTTGATTTTTGGGCAGAATGGTGTGGGCCTTGTAGAATGGTTGGACCTATTATTGATGAGTTAAGTAAAGAGTTTGAAGGTAAAGCTGTTGTTGGAAAAATTGATGTTGATGCAAATCAAGAATTTGCTGCTAAGTATGGAGTAAGAAACATTCCAACTGTCTTGTTATTCAAAGATGGAGAATTAATCTCAAGACAAGTAGGAGTTGCTCCAAAAAAAACATATGAAGATGCAATAAATGCAGCTTTATAAATCAAAATAATTATATTTGCATCCCTTTTGGTCTGGTAGTTCAGTTGGTTAGAATATCTGCCTGTCACGCAGGGGGTCGCGGGTTCGAGTCCCGTCCAGACCGCCCATCATAAACCCTTGATTTTCAAGGGTTTATGTTTTTATAAAATCCACTATTTTTTTATCGGTTCGAATCCTTCCTTTCTGAATTATTTTATGATGATAATTTGGGTTTTTAACTTTTGTTCGAGCGAACAGAAGTCTTTAAAATGTAAATAAAACTATAAATTTGTTTTTGAAAATGTTGATAAGAAACTCTTAGAATAATGGCAAAGAAAACTTGGATAGAAAAAAGAGATTGCGATAAGTCATATAAAATTAAAACGATTGATAAAAAATTTGCAGACATTCCAGAAGGAAGTAAAATGTTTATTCCTACACCAAGAATAATTGACGATTACATTAAGCATATACCTTTTGGAAAATCAACCGAATTGTCAACAATGCGAAATGATTTAGCAACTGATTATCAAGCGGATAAAACTTGCCCTGTAACTACAGGAATTTTTTTAAGAATTGTTTCAGAAGCGTCATATGAGGAATTAAAATCAGGTAAAGGAATTGAAGAAGTTACACCTTTTTGGAGAATCGTAAATCCTAAGTCCAAATTAGCGAACAAATTAGAATGCGGTGCTGAGTTTATCAATAAGCAAAGAGGGAACGAGGTTATCTAGTTACTCTTTAAAAAATTAATTAATGAAAATTTAAACAATTATTTTATAAAGATAATTTGGGTTTTAACTTTTGTTCGAGCTAACAGAAGTATTGAAACAAATTAAATAAATTTGGATATGATGATGAACAGAAAATATTTTTATTATATAGTTTTTGGATTTACATTTTTAACATTTGGATTGGTTCAAGATTACATCAGACCAAACTATGATGGAGGAAATGACGTTATAATTTATTTTCTTGGAGTAATTCCCAACTTCCTTCCAGGTATTGGTATTCCAAGTATGTTTTATGTAACTATTCCAGAGATTTTTAAACCTAATACATCTATTTACAGAAATAGATTAAAGTTGTCAATAATCATTTCTATGATTGGTCTAATTGGAAATGAGTTTATAACAATTTACACTCCAGGCAGAGGAGTTTTTGATTGGAATGACGTAATATGGACAATTATTGGGGGAATAGTTTTTTATTTTCTACATAGAAGAATACAAAACTCATAATATTAAATATTCGTTCGTCCTAACTATAAAATCTTTGAACCGATTTTTAGAACACACCTCTATAAATCGTTGAACACAAAGGGTTTATTTAGAACACATAGTGTTCAGAGGTTGATTTTAATGGTTTGACTAACAGGTAGCTACGATTGGGTTCGAGTCCCGTCCAGACCGCCAAAAATAAAATTAAACCCCTAATTTTCATCATTTTAGGGGTTTTGTTTTTCCAAATAGGAATAACTATAGGGATAAAAGTGAACGTATTAATCTACGATTTAATATTTATCTTTAAAGTGTTATGACCAAATTTGGCATATTACCGCCCAATGAACTATACAATTGAGGAAAACAACCTACTTGTCCCACTTCAATCATATTTTTGGGTTGAACATTTCCAGTGCCACATTGATCAAAATCTCCATCAGCTAAATCTCTTCTAAGAGCACATTGATCACAAGCCATTATTAACATTCCACGTTCTTTGGCTACTTTGTTTAATCGCTCTCCAGTTTCATTTCCTTTTCTTAGTACATTCGCGTTTTCATCAAAAAAGAACATACCTACTACTTCAACCCCGTGGGTGTTTTGCTCTAACTGAGGTAAAATCATGGTTGCTAACTGAAATGTAGAAGCCATGTTTGTTTTAAAAATATAAGCTACTTTAATAATATTATTTAGATTTGATAATTAAGAAATGCAAAATAATATTTTATTGTTTAATTAAAAGTAAAAATTTAAAATTATTGATTTTGGGAGGTGCTTTGTGTATCTCCCTTTTTTTTATACATTTAAACCATCGGTTTTGTTAAATCGTTTGTCCCCAGTAAGGGGATAACTTTTATCCCTATGGTAGGGATAAGAAAAATAAACCGAAAATGTAAAATATTGGTCATGAATGGATTACGAGGTTGGGTTTCACCGGTTTAGTTCCCGTCCAGACCGCTTAAAAAGCTCTTTTTGTAAGAGCTTTTTTTTTAACTTGATGTAATGAAAAAGATAATTCTTTTAGTGTTCTTCTCCTCAAGTTTATTCTCACAGATATCTAATAAAAAAATTGAAAATTGGATATCAAAAAACAATGAATTAGACGGAAGTGTTGTGTCTATAGCAGTTAAGCGAATAGATAAAGACAAAAAAATTATTGGATCAGGAATAGATATCTACATGACACCAGCTTCAAATGTTAAAATTTTTACTGTATTAGGTTCAATATATTATGGAGACTCTATCCCAATCATAAATTATAAAGCATATGGCGATACTTTGAAAATTTCCCCTACAGGTTATCCATTACTTTCACACCCAAAATATAGAGATAAAGATTTAGAAAAATTTTTAAAGAAATTTAAATACATAGAATATCATATCCCAAAAATTGAACTTGATAAATATGGGCCAGGGTGGGCCTGGGATGATTATAATAATTACTACCAAGCCGAAAGAGCAGAGATGCCGATTTATGGAAATGTAATTCAAGTAGTAAAAAAATCCAATGGAGATATAGAAATTACTCCCGACAAATATAAAATTGTCTTTAATTTTGAACAAAAGAAACAAATAGATAGATCAGAAATAGAGAATAATTTTTCTTTAAATCCCTCTTTATTTGAATCTGGAGATACAATATATTCTCCATTTATTACATCAAGAAAAAATACTATTAGCTTACTTGAAAATGCTTTAGGAATAAAAGTAGAATTTAAAATGGAAGAATTAAAAGATTACAATGTGCTTAATAGTAGCCAGGTTGATGATGTATACTCTGCTATCCTCAAGGATTCTGACAATTTGATTTCAGAGAGTATAACAGCAAATATTTCTTTTCGATTAAATGACACTATTTCAGTAGATAAAGGGGTCAAATTAATTAAACGCTTGTCAAAACAAATTGAATTATTTGATGGATCTGGGTTGTCAAGATATAATTTGGTAACTCCTAAATCAATAATTTCTTCGTTACATGATATATATAACTTAGTAGGATTTGATAGAATAAAAAAGATTTTTCCCAAAAACTATATAATTCAAGATAAAGAAGATTTTGTATGGGGTAGAACAGGTACTCTTAAAAACAATCACAACTATTCTGGATATCTAATTACTGATAAAAACAGAATTTATATTTTTAGTATAATGATTAATCATTTTACTAACGACTTGAGTAAAATTACAGAAGCAATAGTTGACTTTTTAATTTATTTGAAGTCAAATTCATAAAATTGATTAAATTTGCATGTTGTGTGTTGCTCTAGGCAACTAAATAAGCTTTCCAATTGGGGGGCTTTTTTTATTCCTCTACGAGTGGTTTCTCAATATTCTCTGTTTCAATTCCAATGGTTGATCTACTTGATGTTAATTTAGTTATATCCTTGTCTATTTTTTTAAACTCCTTATTTGTAATATTATATTGATTTACAACAGTGCTTATACTATTGCCAAGCTTTTCATGATAAGTTAAGTATGAGTTTAAGTGGTTACCCAATTTTTCAATATTCATTTGAATCTCATTAATTGATTCTTCGACTTTCATATTATTTAAGGCCTTATTTGTTACCTGAAGCATTGGAAATAAACTCATAGGTGAAACAATCATTACTTTCTTTTGATATGCATATGAGACTAGATCTCTTTGGTTTATTTTTAATGAACCTACTTTATTATTTAAAAGATCTTGATATAAACCATCTGCAGGAATAAACATATATGCGTAATCAACAGTTCCTTCATTAGGTCTTATATATTTTGCTGTTTCATCTATCCTACTCTTTATATCATTTTTGAATTTTTTCTCAAGATCATTAAGTTTATCAGTCTCAGTTTCATCACTCTCAATCATTTTATTATAGTTGTCTAGGGAAAATTTTGCATCTATTGGAATTATAAATTCACCAACTTTAATAATTGCATCCACTGCTTCTCCGTTATTAAAAGAATATTGCATTTGAAAGAGTTCTGGAGGAAGTACATTTGCTAATAAGTTTTCAAGTTGAATTTCTCCAAGAATTCCTCTTTGTTTTTGATTACCCAGAATTTTCTCGAGTGTTTTCATTTGATTGGCAAAAGTTAAAACTTGCTCGTTGGTTCCTTTAATCTTTTCAAGTTCCTTAGTCAACTTATTTATTGTCTCCGAGAATCTAATCTCCATATTTTTTTGATCTTGTTTAGAATCTTGAAGTTGTTTATTTAAGTTTTCAGAAGAGGTTAATTTAAATGCTTCAATAAAAGATTCAAGCTTGGATTCAATCTCTTTGCTATTATCTTGAGAGTTCTTATTAATTTGTTTTTTAATCAAAAAATATAGAGCAAATAGAGAGCCAGCAAGAACTATTACAGTAAATAAATATTCCATTACTTAAATTTAATCAAAACTCAATTATTAAAAGAGTATTTAAAAAAAACCCTCATTTAAGAGGGTTTTTTAAAATGTAAATTATTTTTACTCTGGTGAAGATTCTGGTTGATACTCATAGTAACCTGCCATAGGGTACATTACATGAGCATATATTGTACCGCCATACATAACATATGGAGCACCAGATGTAAAGTCAGTAGTCATACCATCTAAAGTTGATGGATCAGCAGGCGTTCTCATTAAATGAGGACCTGATTCAATCCATTGACCTTCAGCTGATTCTTCTTTAGTCATAACACCAGCCATAGTATTATCTTCTCCCATGTCTCCGTGCAGCATCCATGCATATCCATCTTTATCCATTACAGGTACTTCGCCTGCAAAATATGCACTAATCCACTTGAATACTTCTGCATCTCCACAAAGAGGCATTGCCTCGTGAGCATCAACCCATCCATTTTCAGGATCAGATTGTCCTCTAGGGTTTGCAGGCAGACAAGTCCATTCATTTGAACCTTCTCTTAGAAGATTACCTCCCATATCAGGAGGACCATCATAAACTGTAGCGTTTGCAGCAATATATGCTGGAGCAGCCGTAGAATATGCCCATATTTGCCATTCAGCAGATGTGTGAGGAGCGTCTGGTTCACCAGTTGAACTTGTGTTTTCAGCTGGCATTTCACAGCCCAAAATTAGAGTTATTGCTAGTAGTGAATATATATATTTCATAATATTTTATTTTTTAATAAATCTAAAGAAAAAGGGCCAAGAGACCAAAAAATAAGAAATGTATTACAAGAATATTTGTAGAGACTACATACTCTTTTTTAATATTTGATTGATAAATGAAGTGAAATAAGATTGAGAAGATAAACCACCATAAATAATTTGAAAGAGGAACAGGGTTTACAGCAAATTCCCAATAATCAAGTTTAGGAGCACTAATCTCGATTAGTAAATCCAACAGAATCATCATAATTGATCCATTTAAAACTCTTAACATAATTGACTTTGGGAAAATTTTATGAGCAAAGTTTCCAGTTAAAATTATCAATAAAACCCAATTAAAACCTATTACAATAGGTACATCAAATATCTTAATACCTAGATTGTTACCATATCTATATTCACCAAAAAAAATTGAAAAATTTACTCCTATAATTTCAACAGTAAATCCCAATAAAAAAATTAAAAATAGTCTTATTAGGAACTTTTTATTAATAGAGTTATTTACTATTAATAAAAATAAAGTCAACGTTAGAACATATGGTGAAGATGAAAGAAAAAACTCTTTTTGATCAGATAATATTCCAAAAAATCCACTAATATTTATAAGCCAAACTGTAAAAATTGAAAAAAATCTTAACTCCTTGTTATCAAGTAACTTTAACATATTAGTTTATTAAATCTGAAACAATTTTTGCTGAATTTAAACAAAGGGGTATTCCACCTCCAGGATGAACACTACCTCCACAAAAATACAAGTTATTTATTCTTCTAGAAAAATTGGGATGCCTTATGAAGGCAGATTGCAATGAGTTGCTTGAACTCCCATATAATGAACCAAATTTGGAAAGTGTTTCAATCTCAATTTCAATAGGAGTTAATATTTTTTCACCAATTATATTGCTTTCAATATCAACATTTAAAGTTGAATTAATTTTTTTAATGATACATTTTTTTAGCTCATTCTTAATTTTTTCCCAATCTTGTCCGCTATCATATGGAGAATTTATGAGTATAAACCAATTTTCACATCCTGCTGGAGCATCTCCCCTTACAATTTTTGATGTAGAGCATATATAAACAGTCGGATCATTAAAAATTGATTTTTTATTGAATATATAATCAAATTCCTTCTTCTGATCTTTAGTAAATATTATATTATGCACATTAAGATTTGAGAAAGTTTTATTCATATTCCAGTAAAAAACAACTGCTGAGCTTGATGGTTGGTAATTTTTGATAAAAAAAGGCTTTCTATATCCTCTTAAAAGTCTATCGTAAGTCAAGTTTATATCCATATTAGAGATTATGATATCCGCTTTATGATTTATTTTATTTATTAATACTCCAACTGCAGACTTATTTTTAATCATGATACTATCAACCTCTGAATTAAAATGAAATTTCACACCAAGATCTATTGCAAGATTATATAAAGAGTATGAGATATCAGATATGCCTTTTCTTGGCATGAAAACTCCAAGGTTATGCTCTAAATGTTGAATAATTGACATTATTCCAGAAGTCAGATAGGGGCTTGATCCATTGTAAGTTGCAAACCTATTGAATAGTTGGATTAACTTTTCATCCTTAAAATATCTTTTATTTAATGAGTTTAAACTGATAAATATGTTTAACCGTAAAAAATTTAATATTGCTTTTAATGAATCTAATGATAAGTATGTTGAAATTTTATGTAGTGACTTTTGTAAAAATATTTTTTTTATTAGATTAAATTTTTTCTCTGAGTTAAAGATGTATTCTTCAACTTTGTTTTCCTCTTTATTAAACTTCTTATGAACTTCGTGAATAAACTTTTGACTATCTGAATAGGCGTTAAAAACATGACCATCATCCCAAAAATATTTACATACTATGTTAAGTTTATCATACTTAAAATATTTATCAATATTTACTCCTGCATCTTGAAATATATCTTCAATAAGATTAGGCATTGTAAACAATTTTGGTCCAAAATCATGTCTAAAATTGTCAAGGTAGAAATCAGTCAGTTTTCCTCCTACATTTTCATTCTTCTCAAAAACCTCAACATCATATCCTTTAGACTTTAGTCTAATTGATACAGCAAGACCAGCAATTCCTGAGCCAATTATTATTACCTTCTTTTTCAATTGTATTCTTTTATGGATAAAATATTAGATCTAACAAATAGCTCTTCTGAATACCATTTATCTTTTCTAGCTTTATTTATTATTTTTAAATGGTTTTTATCAGAGTAAGCATAATCCTTCATTTTCTGCTCACTTTCCCAAATACTTATAGTTGCCTGTTCTATAACGGGAAGTTCACCTATGCCTTTGTAAAACTCTGCTCCATTGTGACTTTTTATAGATTTAGCAGCTAAGGAAGTATTAATTAAAAAATTAATTAGCTTGTTCAATCTTACTCTTGCTCTTGTAATAACTATAATCTTTCCCCCACTATATAAACTGGAATTTTTAAAAGGATTTATACCATTCCATAATCCAACAAAATTGTAGGGATCAATTTTAATTTCTATTCTTTTAGAGGATTTACTATGAATCTCATTAATGATATTATTCTCACTAATAAATTTTCTTCTATAATGATCATTTTCCCAAGATGAGATCATTACATATGTTGAAAAGTCAGGGATTAAACTAAAACCATCATTAGAGCCAGTTCCCATAAGTTTTATAAACTTTAAACCACTACAATTAAAAAGGTTTTTATTAAATGTATAAGTACCCATGAGCTTAAACATCCAAAGCTTATTTTTACTAAAATAAAATTGATCAATATAATAAGTCAATTAATAAGATTTAGGTATTGAAATATACAAAAAAACCCTACATATGTAAGGTTTTTTGTGGTACCACCAGGAATCGAACCAGGGACACAAGGATTTTCAGTCCTTTGCTCTACCAACTGAGCTATGGTACCAAAAAGCAAAGGCAAATATATTAATTTTAAATAAAGCTCTATTCAAATGTTTCTGTAATTTTATAAAAAAATGAAGTATGAACTTGGTGATTGATATAGGTAATTCGAGAGTTAAATTATTTTTATTTAAAAATGATAAAATAACTTTTCGTAGCATTTGTAATCATAATGAGTTTATTAAAACACTCCAGACTCTCCCATTTAAGGAACAAATAATTAATGTTATCTCATCTACTGTTTCAACAAACTACGATGATATAATTGAAATAAACCTCAAAGATTCTAATTATTTTAAATTATCAAATAAAAACTTAAAACTACCTTTTCGAAATAATTACAAGACATTAAATTCATTAGGTCAAGATAGATTAGCTCTAGTTTCATCCGCAGTATTTAACTACCCTAATTCTAACACTTTAATTATAGATGTTGGTACGTGTATAACCTATGATTTCGTAGATTTCAAAAACATATATTATGGGGGTGCTATATCTCCTGGCATTAACTTAAGGTATTCAAGCTTAAATGAACATACTTCAAATCTTCCATTATTGGAATTTAAAGAAATTGATACATTAATTGGAACAAATACAGAAGATTCAATACATTCTGGTGTATACAATGGTGTTATTGCGGAAATAAATGATCATATAGAAAAGCTTTATTTTGATTATATTGACCTAAATGTAATTGTAACTGGAGGATCCTCAAAGTTTTTGTTTAATAGGATAAAAAATGCAATATTTGCGGACCAAGATTTTCTTGCAATTGGTCTAAACAATATTATTAATTATAATGAGAACTTATAAAAGCCATATTTTTACCTTAATAATTATTTTTTTTAATTGCTATGCTTTTTCTCAAAATACTGGCTCACCATATTCTCTAAATGAATTAGGAGAAATTAATTTTCTTGGAAACGTATCAAATATTTCAATGGGTGGAGTTAATTCATTAATTGATTCAATTGAATTTAATATAAATAATCCCTCTTCTCTAGCAAAACTTCAATTGACAAATTATCAAGTTGGAACATTCTATAAATCTTCATCTATATCAAATAATTTAAATACTGATAAATTTAACTCTGCGAATATTAATTATATAGCTATTGGTATACCAACAAAAAAATTTGGCTTTGGTTTTGGGGTTCTGCCATATTCATCTGTAGGATTTAACTTACAAACTTCGAATGATTATAATTCTATTAACAGTTTGAGTTCAAGATTATTTGCTGCTGAAGGCAATTTAAATAGGGTATTTTTTTCCTTGGGTATACCATTGTTTAAATTCTTTTCTGTAGGGGGGTCTTTAAATTATAATTTTGGAAAATTTTCTTACGAAAAATATAATCAGTACGATAATATTAACTATGGTACATACTCATATAGTAGTTCAGAAATTACTGGTTTTAATTATATTGTTTCATCAAGCTTAACAATTCCATTAAAAAATGATTTAAAAGCCAGTTTTATATTTAATTATAATCCATCTACTAAATTAAACTCTTATAATGTTGAATCATTATATACTTCGACATCTTTTGCCATAAACACAGAAACACTTGGAGATTTCATTGATGTTGATCTTAGTTTAAGTGGCCTTGAAAACACTGATCTTATTATTTCAGATAAGTCGATTTACTCTTTTGGTTTGGAAAAGAAGAATAAATGGTTTTTAGGGGTTCAATATGAAAATAAATTGTCTTCAAGTTTTGATAATAAATTCTTAAGTTTAAGTAATATTTCTTATCGTGACTCCAAAGTGTTTTCAATTGGAGCTTATTATATTCCAGATAGTTCATCTTTAACTAGTTATTGGAAAAGAGTTAAATACAGATTTGGGATTAGAAATGAAGTAAAAAGTATTTTATTAAATAATTTGCCTGTAAATCAATTTAGTTTAAATTTGGGGCTTGGTTTACCGTTTTCAGGGTTTTCAAAAGCTAATTTTGGCCTTGAGGTTGGGACTATTGAAGACGATAACCAATCTCTAAAAGAAAACTATTTTAGTTTAAGATTAGGATTATCGTTAAACGATATTTGGTTTATTAAAAGAAAGTTTAATTAACTATTTTTAAGATATAAAAGATTTTGTATAGTTAAATTTGAAATATGAGTTACACAAAGTTTCTTAAGAGTTTACTTTTTCTAGTTGTTACCTCCCAATCTTTTACCCAGCTAAGTTCTAATGAATGCATGGAGCAACTATCAATATTTGCAGAATCTGCAAAGATCAGAAATTATGAAGCAGCTTATGAGCCATGGAAGTCTGTCCTTGATAATTGCCCTAAACTAAATGTTGCTACTTATCAATTCGGAGAAAGAATTTTGAAAGATTTTATTTCAAAATCTGATGAAGATAGCAAAGAAAAATATGTTAATGAATTAATCAACCTATATGATACTTGGGCTGAAAATTTTCCTATGAGAAAAGGTGTTAATCAAGTAGGTAAAATATTTAGTAGTAAAGGTCAAGCAATGTTAGATAATGGTTTTAAAGATCAAGCTCTCATATATGAAACTTTTGAATATGCATTTAATAATGACCCCTCAAGTTTCACAAATCCAAAATCTCTTGCATATTATTTTATAACTGCATACAATCTATATAAATCTGGTTCAGATATTACCCTAGAAGATCTATTTGAGAAATACGAAGAGCTTACTGAAAAGTTTCAGCTCTTGCAAATAAATATTTCAAGAAATTTGGATAAAATTCTCAACAAAGAAGAATCTGGTATTGCATTATCCTCATCCGAAACTAGAAATAAAAAAATCTATAATACTAACTCAAATGCAGTCGGATCTTATTTAAAATTATTAGACCAGACAATTGCAAAAGAAGCTACTTGTGATATTTTAATCCCATTATATACTAAGAATTTTGAAGAAAATAAAAATAATTCTCTTTGGATAAGAAGAGCAGCTGGGAGATTAGACGGTAAAGATTGTTCTGATAGCCCTCTTTTTGTAACTTTGGTAGAACAACTTCATAGCTTAGAGCCATCAGCTGATTCAGCTTACTATCTTGGAATTTTAAATGATAAAAAAGGCAATTCTGATGAAGCTTTAAAATATTATCAAGAATCTGTTACTTTAGAATCAGATAATTATAAAAAGGCTAACATTTTATATAAAATTGCAGTAAAGTTTAGAAATGCTAATAGAAGAGTATCTGCCAGAGATTATGCTGAGCAAGCACTATCTTATCAACCATCAATGGGAAAAGCTTACTTATTAATTTCTAATTTGTACGCAGATAGTGCCAATGGTTGTGGAGACTCTCAATTTAACAAAAGAGCAGTTTTTTGGTTAGCTGCTCAAACAGCTAGAAAAGCTGGTAGAGTAGATGCATCCTTAAAGAAATTGGCAGATAGAACAGCTATAGCATTTGAAGGAAGAGCTCCAACCAAAACAGATATATTCACAGAAGGTAACCAAGGATCAACAATTACATTTCCTTGTTGGATAAGAAGGAGTATAAAGGTCCCAACCCTTTGATCAATGAATTATAAATATTTTGTCATTATTTCTTTATTACTGTCATGTAATACAGATGCTGATGCAGTTTTAGAATCAAATCCCTCACTTAATAAAGTTCCTCTTAGTATTGCGCAAAACTTCTCTTTGATTTATTCAGATTCAACAATACTAAAGTCCTTGATTACAGGAGAAAAGCATTATGATTTTTCAAATGATGAGCTAAACTATTCAGAACTATACGATAATATAGAGCTAATAATTTATGATAATAATAAAACTTCAAATATTAAATCAGATTATGCCATAATATATAATTTACATAAGTTTATAGAGTTCAATGGAAATGTTAAAATTACTACAACTGATAATGAGTTATTAGTAACAGATCAATTATTTTATGATACTGAAAATAATTGGCTTTTCACTGAACAAAAATTTGAGTATACTGATAATACAAATAAAATTATTGGAAATAGACTTGACTCTAACAGAGACTTTACAGATTTGATAACAGGAGAATTAAGAGGTTCAATAAACATAATAGATTAATGAGAAACTATTTAATATCTGAAATAATTTATTGGGTGATAGCAATAATATCTATATTTAGCGTTTTTGAAAACTGGAATATTGATAAAAATAGAGCATATATTTTTTTAGGATTCACTATACTTTCTGTTTTTATGGCTTTATTTAGAAGATATTTTAGAATTAAGTATTATAAAAAAAAGGATAGATGATAATTTTATTTAGCCTTCTTTCTTCAGCATTTTTCTCAGGAATGGAAATTGCTTATGTTTCATCTAATAGAGTAAATCTTGAAATTGAAAAAAATCAATCAGGCTTAATCCCAAAAACACTTTCTATAATTACACAGAATCCTTCTAGGTTCATTGCTACAATGCTTATTGGAAATAATTTTGCTTTAGTCATCTATGGAATATTTATGGGGCAATTTATTTTTGATAATATGCCATATATTAACCTTGCATCACTAAATGAATTATCAGCATTATTAATCCAAACTACTATATCCACTTTTGTAATTTTAATCGCAGCAGAATTCATACCAAAAGTAATTTTTCAGATTTATTCTAATCTTTTTATGAAAATTTTTGCAATTCCAGCTTATGTTTTTTATCAGTTATTCTATCCTATTACTAGTTTAGTAACAATTATTTCTAGTTTTATTTTAAAGAGATTTTTTAAAGTAAATGATATATCATCAGAAAATTCATTTTCAAAATTAGAATTAGAAAATTATATAGAAAGTGAAATAGAAAATTCTAATGAAAATCTTGATACTGAAATAGAAATTTTTCAAAATGCACTTGAATTATCCGAAATCAAAGCAAGGGATATTATGGTTCCTAGAGCAGAAGTAATTGCTATTGATGAATTAACGGACTTAAAAAAGGTTAAGGAGATTCTTATTCAAACAGGTCTTTCAAAAATTCCTGTATACAAAGATTCAATTGATAACATTGTTGGGTACCTTCATTCTTTTGACTTCCTTAAAAAACCTTATAATTTAAAAGATTTCATTTTACCCATTGAGTTTATTCCAGAGCCAATGATAGTAAATGATGTTTTAAAACGCCTGACTAGGCAAAGAAAGAGCATTGCAGTGGTAATTGATGAATATGGTGGTACATCTGGAATAATTACGGTAGAGGATATAATTGAGGAGTTATTTGGTGAAATTGAGGATGAACATGATAATTATGATTATTATGAAAAAAAGATTTCAGAAAATTTATTTGAGTTTTCGGCAAGGTTAGAAATAGAATATTTAAACAAAAAGCATAACCTTGATCTTCCAGAGAGTGATTCATATGACACTTTGGGAGGATTAATTGTTTTTAATAAAGAAGAAATTCCTAATATTGATGATGAAATAATTATTGATAAATACTCAATTAAAATAACTGAAGCAACATCTTCCAAAATAGAAAAAGTACTCTTAAAAAAAATTCAATCAAAATAGTATTTTATAATACTTAATTGTATTTTCGAAAATTATTTGAAACTATGGCTATACTTGGACAGATAAGAAAAAGATCAATTTTTTTAATCCTAGTTATTGGGATGGCTCTTTTTGCATTTGTTATTTCAGGAGTTTTTACATCAAATGGAGGGTTTGATTCAAATAAACCAATTGGTGAAATTAATGGGGAAGAAATTGACTTCGAAATCTTTAACTCTATGGTTGAACAATCTCAAGCCGTTTATGGATTAAATACAATAAAAGCAGTCAATTTAGCTTGGGAACAAGGTTTACAAAATCAAATTTTAATTCAAGAACTTGAAAAATTAGGTATAGATGCTGGAAAGAATCAATTAGAACAAATTATTTCTCAAGACCAATCTATTGCTTTAAACCCTATATTTCAAAATGAAATTGGTCTTTTTGATTTTAACCTTTTCTCAAATTATATTACACAACTCAAATCAACCAATCCATCTTTATATAATTCATGGAGGCTTCAGGAAGAAAATTTTATAACTATTGCAAAACAAAAAATTTATTTTGATTTAATTAGGTCAAGTATTATACAAACAAATATTGAATCAAAAATTCAATATCATTTAGAAAATGATAAGGTCAATCTCCAATATTTAAGGATTCCATATGAAAACATTCCTGACTCTCTTTTCAAAATTAAAGATTCTGAAATTTTATCTTACATGAAGAAAAACAAAGATGGATATGAAATAAGTGAATCAAAAGAAATTGAATATATATATATTCAAGACAATGCCTCAGAACTTGATATAAATAATATTATATCAAATCTTGAACAGCTTAGAGATGGGTTCAATCAATTAAACAGGGTTACAAATAATGTTGATTATGTTGAAGGTTTCAAAGACACAAAAGAAATATCAGAATTCATTGACATATACTCCGATATAAGTTGGGACTCAATCTATTTAACAAGAGAAGATTTAAAGAGTGATTATGATGATATACTTTTTGGATTAAACATAGGTCAGGTTTTTGGACCATACAAGGATGATAATTTTTACAAGATTTCTAGAATGGTTGGTAAAAAACGAGAAGGTAACTTAAATAAAGTTTTACTAGCGAATGTTGTAAAAGAGATTATACCTTCAAACGAGTCTTCAAATAATAATTACAGGAAAGCATCACAGGTTGAATTTGATGCTAATAATGATCTTCCTCTTAATCAAAGTGATGTTGCTCTACCAATTAATAATTTTGAATCATTTGAGGAGTTTGATGAAGGTATTCCTGGAATTAATAATTCTAGACAAGTTATTAAATGGTTATATGATAAAGGATCAAAGGTAGGTGATGTTAGAAGATTCGATTTAGCTGATGGATATCTTGTTGCAAAGATTATTCAGTTTAATAAAAAAAGATTAACTAATATTGATAAAGTTAGAGATGAAATTTCTGAAATTATTTTAAATGATAAAAAATTTAGTTATTTAAAAAATAAATATAAATCTACAATTGATATTGAATCAATAGCAATTGAAAATAATATTGATGTAGAAAATGCATCTGCTGTTACTCAAAGTGACCCTATTCTAGTTGGAGCAGGTCCTGAGCCATATATTATAGGTTCTTCATTTTCTCTGATGGAAGATGAAACATCTGAATTGCTTAAAGGAAATAATGGTATATATATAGTTAGATTAAAATCAAAACAAACTGCTGAAGAGTTTAATTTAAGTCAAGATATAACCAATTCATCAATTGAAAGTGAATTAGAAAGAATGTCTCTATTAATCCCAGATGTTCTTGAATCCAACGCAGAAATTATTGATAATAGAAGTTTCTATTATTAATTTAATATCAATTTATCAAACTCGAAAATAAAGTTAAATCCTTTATTCTTAAAATATGTTTCAGTTTCAGACTCATTGGATGATGCAAGGATAAAGTCTCCACCCCACGCACCTAAACTTTTAATTTCACCATTAAAATCATTAAATAGTTTATCCTTAATTTTCTCTTTTGAGATTAATTTTGATATTATATTTTCGTGTTCTCTTATAAGTTTGTTGAATTCTGATTGATCTTTGCATATAATAATCCTTTTTGTAATTTCTGAAATCTCAGAAATACCAATTTTTGAATTTACCTTTTCTTTGAAATCTATTATTTCATCCAAGGAATTTTGTTTTTTATTTAGATAGACAAAATATAGTTTATCTTTAAAAGATGGGTTAAAATCAATTTTTGTAATTTCTTTTTTATCATCATATAATCTATATAGTAGTGAGCTATTTGACTCAGCACATGCAATATCATAACCACTTCCATTAAAGAATTTATAATTGAGCTCATATGGGTCAACCCCTGAAAGTTTTGAGATATTATTAATCAATGTTGATGAAGAGCCTAAACCCCAATTCTTATCAAATGTTAATTGAGTATTTATTGTTGAGCCATTTGATTTTAAAAAATTAGTTTCTTTTTCTCTGATATAACTTATTAGTTCTTTTATAATTCTTGAAATTTCTTTTGATGAAGAATATAAAATATCCAGATTATCTTTATCTATTTCACATTTAAACCAAATCTCTTTATCATTATTATAGCTTGTCCAGTTGATAATATTAGAGTCATTGTCATTTATTTCTAAATACTGCCCATAGACTGAAGGTAATGCTAGAGATAATGCTCCATTAAGAACAAAATATTCTCCTGTTATTAAAAGCTTACCATTACTATAAAATTTCATATTTACTTATTGGATTTAATAAACTCAGAAACTGAGCTATTATTGATCTCTTTGTCTAAAAAATATTTCTTAGCTCTTTTAATCTGATCTTTGTTAGCTTTATTTTTAATCAGTAGGTTGATAAGATGCATTTTCATATGCCCTTGCTGAATGCCGGATGTAATTAATGATTTAACTGCAGCAAAATTTTGAGCAAGTCCAACACAAGCAATAATACTCATAAGATCTCTAGACGAAGGATTACCTAGTATTTGTAATGATAGCTTAACAAGTGGGTGCAAATCAGTAATCCCTCCAACTGTTCCTACTGATAGTGGAATTTTAATGCTTAATCTAAATTTATTATTCAAAATTGTACATTCTGATAAACTCTCATATTTAGAATTTAATGATGCATAAGAGTGAATACCAGCTTCTACTGCCCTAAAATCATTTCCCGTGGCAATTAAAATTGCATCTATTCCATTCATAATCCCTTTATTATGAGTAACTGCTCTGCTGATATCAATTTTAGCAATATCAAAAGCATATTTCATTTTTTTTGCAAACTCATCTGATTCAATACCATTAATATCAACTAAATCTTTAATATCGCATTCTGCATAGGCTTCAACAATACAATCTGGTGTATAATTTGATAATATTGACATTATTATATTTATACTATTACCACTTTTAACGAAATAATCATATTGTTTAGACAATTCGTCTATTTTTTTTGACATTGCTTCTAGGCATGAATTAATAAAATTAGCTCCCATTGAATCTGAAGTATCAAAATCAATTGATAATTGGAAATAGTTTTTTAGATCACTTGTTTTATCAATAATATTTATTGCAGATATACCACCACCTCTTTTTTTCATATTCTTTGTTATATTGTCAGTGGATTTAAGTATTTCTGCTTTATTTTTATTTATAAATTCTTTGAGAGCTTCTTTATCTCCATCAAAAGAAAGGTATATGTGTCCTCTTTTAGTGAAACTTTTAACTTTAGATTTAAATCCTCCTTTATCAAACCAGAATTTAGATGCATTTGACAATGCAGCAACAACTGAACTTTCCTCTGTTACAATTGGTATAGTATAATTTTTATTATTTATTAAAAAGTTTGGTGATAAAGAATATGGAAGATAAAAGTTTGAAATACTGTTTTCAGAAAATGAATCATGTATAGCTTGGATGTCTTTATTAGAATTTAAATAATTATCAAGTATTGATTTAACTTGATTTGAATCATCAAACATTTTTTCACTTAACCAATCAATCTTTTCCTCCCTTGAAAGTTTTGAAAAACCAATTATTTTTTTTGGCATAATTTTCTTTTCTTTATGTAAATATAAGTGAAAACAAACTCAATATAATTTAAGGCATTGAACAGTGAATAATATTAATCTATTTAATGGAGACGAAATAAATCAAAAAACAATTCTTGGCCATCCATCTGGACTTTTTACACTTTTTTTTACTGAAATGTGGGAAAGGTTTTCATATTATGGAATGCGCGCAATACTTGTTTTATTTCTAATCTCCTCTATTGATAATGAGGGATGGGGATGGGAAAGATCAGATGCTTTAGTATTATATGGTTGGTACACTGGGCTTGTATATATTACTCCAATTTTTGGTGGACTAATTGCAGATAGATTAATAGGATACAGGAAAGCTGTTGTCTATGGGGCTCTTCTTATGACACTTGGTCATGCAGCTATGGCCCTTGAGGTTTTTTATGATTTTTATTTATATGTTGGTTTAAGTCTTTTAATATTAGGAAATGGGCTTTTTAAGCCAAATATAAGCTCGATAGTAGGTCAAATGTATAAAGATGATGGAAAAATCAAAGATGCTGCATACACAATATTTTATATGGGCATTAATTCTGGTGCCTTTTTAGGAATTCTTCTATGTGGTTATATTGGTGAAACTGTTAATTGGCATTATGGTTTTGGTCTAGCAGGAATATTTATGTTATTCGGAATGCTTCAGTTTCATTATGGACAAAATATTTTTGGATCAATTGGTTTAAAACCAATTGAAAAAAAAGATGAGAAAAATTTAGATGTTAAGGAAAATCAAACTCCAAGGAAAACTATAGTTGATAGATTAATTGTTATTGGAATTTTTTCTTTTGTAACTATATTTTTTTGGTGGGGATTTGAACAGGCAGGGGGAAGTATGACAATTTTTGCAAATGATTATACCAATAGAGATCTTATGGGAACAGGAGCACTAGCTTTTAAGATTATAAACTCACTTTTAGTTATAGTTCCAATGATTATTTTGACAATAATTCTATATTATTTATTTAATAACACATTTCAGAAATATGCGATTTCTAATATATTTCTATCGCTAAGTTTTATTATAATTTGGGGTATCATCATATGGATGTTAAATAGAGAATTTGTAAAGGATGCAACTGAAGTGCCTGCATCATGGTTTGCTATTTTGAACTCTTTCTTTATAATTGTATTTGCACCAGTTCTTTCTAAAATTTGGCAATCAAAATTTAATCCATCAGGACCTGTAAAATTTGGGATTGGATTAATGCTTTTATCAATAGGATTTGCAATTCTTTCATATGGTTCTTTAAGTATTCCTTTGGGAGCTTCTTCAGCCTCTCAAAGTATGATTTTTCTTATTCTCGCCTATCTATTTCATACATTAGGAGAGCTGTGTGTATCTCCTGTTGGACTTTCTTATGTTAGTAAATTAGCTCCACAGAAACTTGTTGGTTTAATGTTTGGAGTTTGGTTTGTAGCAAACTTTGTAGCAAATTTAAGTGCAGGTTTTACAGGAAGTTATATAGATCCAATAGTAGAAGATTATGGAATGTCGGTTTTCTTCTTAATTTTTACAATTTTGCCTGCATTTGTTGGATTGTTAATGATAGCTGCAAATAAAAAGATTGTAAGTATGATGCATGGAATCAACTAAATATTATTGATGAAGCAATTTTCTTAGATGTATCTTTAAAAGATAATAAATCATAAATTTTAGAATATTCCTTTATAATTTTTGATCTTGTTTCTTTCTCACAAAGCTTATTAAATTCAAATGCAAGATTTTTCTTATTAAGGTCACCTTGAATAAGTTCTTTAACAATATTCTTCTCTAGTATAATATTTACAAGAGATATATGCCTAAGCTTAACAAATAATTTACCAATAAAGTAACTAAGATCACTAGTCTTATAACAAACTAGTTGAGGTACCTTAAAAAGAGAACATTCTAATGAAGCTGTACCACTTGTTACAATTGCAGCAAAAGAATTAGATAATAAGTCATATGTCTTATTATATAAGATATATAAATTAGAATATGCTGCTAGATTATATAACTTAGGATCAACATTACTGACTCCCGCAATTACAAAATTGTAATTAGGATAATCACTAATTATAGATAAAAAAATTGGCAACATAGTTTTAATTTCTTGAGTTCTACTACCTGGTAAAAATGCAATAACTGGTTTATTATTAGGAATATTATTATCAATAAAAAAGCTATTATTTATATTGTGTGAACTAATAGCCTCTATTAACGGATGCCCAAAATAAAATGTATCCATATTATGCTTTTCATTATAGTATTTCTTTTCAAATGGAAAAATAACATATAGCTTATCCACACTTCTTTTGATCTTTTTTATCCGACCTTCCTTCCATGCCCATATTTGAGGGCTTATATAAAAGTAGTTATTGAACCCTTTTTTTTTAGCCCAATCACAAATTCTTAAATTAAAGCCAGGGTAATCGATATAAATTATTTTGTCAGGATTAAATGCAAGTATATCCTTTTTGCAGAAACTAATATTACTAAAGATTTTATCAAGATTTTTAATTACTTCATAAAATCCCATAAATGCAAGTTCACTAATATGCTTTACATTAGTTCCTCCACTTAAAATCATTTTATCTCCACCCCAAAATTTAATTTCAGCATTTTTGTCTAGCGATTTTATCTCAGTGATTAAACGAGAACCATATAAATCTCCTGACGCTTCTCCAGCAATTATATAATATTTCATTTAAAATCCCACTCGTTTATACCCTGAATAGCATGGTGAGCAGTTAAATCAAATTCAACTGGTACAATTGAAATATAATTATTCTTTAGAGCCCATTCATCTGTATCTTCTCCTGGATCTTTATTAACAAACTTTCCAGTTAACCAGTAATATTCTTGACCAAGAGGATTTTTTCTCTTATCAAATTCTTCAACCCAATATGCCTTTGCTTGTCGACAAATTTTAACACCCATAATATCAGATTTCTTTACTGCAGGGATATTGACATTTAAAACAACTCCTTTTGGAATTCCATTATTTAAAGCATTTAAGGTAATCTTTCTAATGAAATCTTTAGATTGACTAAAGTCTGCATTCCAACTGTAATCTAAAAGAGAAAAACCTATAGCAGGAACTCCTTCAATTCCAGCTTCAATAGCAGCACTCATTGTTCCGGAATAAATTACATTAATTGAAGAGTTTGAACCATGATTAATTCCCGATACACATAAATCAGGTTTTCTAGGCATTAATTCGTTAATTGCCAATTTTACGCAATCAGCAGGTGTTCCAGAACAACTATACTCAATAGTTTCAGAATTTTTTGGGGTAATTTTAGAAGAATGTAATGTTGAATTTATTGTTATGGCATGTCCCATTCCAGATTGTGGACTATCTGGAGCTACAACAATAACGTCACCTATATCTTTAATTACAGATATTAAAGTTTTTATTCCTGGAGCATTTATTCCATCATCATTTGTAACTAAAATAAGTGGCCTTTTCATAAAAAATTATTTCATGTAAATATATGAAAACGTTTTACTCTTTTAACTTTAACATAAACTTTGCTGTTATAGGGGCTACCTTAAATTTTTTTAAATTAATTTAGTATTATGATTTTAAGGATTTTTGGATTTGTTGTATCAGGTATAATTTCACTTGTAATTTATTTTGAAGTCTCAAACTTTAAATTTTCAAGTGACGAACCAAATAAAGATAGATTATTAGTTGATCTTGTCTCTTATGTTTTAGATAAGCTTCATTATGATCCTAAAATAATTAATGATGATTTTTCGATAAAAGTATATGATGAATTTATTGAAGCTATAGATTCTCAGAAAAGGTTTTTTCTTGAGTCTGATATTGAGATGTTGTTAAATTATAGACTCCTTATTGACGATCAGATTAACTCTTCAGATATAACATTTTTTAACACTGCCTACGAAACATTAATAAATAGAATTACTGAGGTTGAAGGATTTTATGAGGAAATCCTTGATGAACCTTTTAACTTCAATATTGATGAAGAGATTAGTCTTGACTATAAAAATTTAAACTATGCAACAAATATTAATGATTTAAAAAATCTTTGGAGGAAAAGATTAAAGTTATCTGCTCTTGATGCATATGCTGCAAAAAAAGAAATAAATGATGACAAAAGTGATTCAGAAAAAAGCCAAACCAAAACAGACGAAGAAATTGAAAATGAGTCTAGGTCTTCAATTGAAGATAACCTTAAAGATTTTTTCCAATTTACTAGTGAACTAGAAAGATCTGATTGGTTCTCGATTTATCTGAACTCTATTGTTACTCAATATGATCCTCATACTACTTATTTAGCACCTGAGGCTAAGGAGGTTTTTGATCAAAATATTTCTGGAAAGTTTCAAGGAATTGGTGCAAGATTATCAAAAACTAAACAACAAGTTGAAATCGTAGAGATAATTATTGGTGGTCCAGTCTGGAGGGATAACCTATTAAATGTTGGGGATATAATAATCTCTGTAGCTCAGTCAGAGGATGAAGAACCAATCGAAATATCATTGATGAAATTAAGTGATGCAACTGATCTTATAAAAGGTGAAAAAGGAACAAAAGTTTATTTAACTGTTAAAAGAGTTGACGGTGGAGTAGAACAGGTAGTTGTTACCAGAGACGTTGTTGAACTTGAAGAAACTTATGCAAAATCCTCAATAATAAATGATGATCTATCAAAATATGGACTAATAAATCTGCCTAGATTTTATGTTGATTTTGATGACTATGGTGAGAGAAATGCTGCAATTGATTTAAAAAAAGAAATATTATATCTTAAATCCAAAGGTATTAATGGATTGATTTTAGATCTTAGAAATAATGGAGGTGGATCTCTTAAAACTGTAGTTGACATTACAGGATTTTTTATTGAAAAAGGTCCAGTTGTCCAAGTTAAAAGCATTGGTGGTAGAAAAGAGGTTTTAAGAGATAATGATCCTTCTATATTGTGGGACGGTCCACTTGTTGTATTAGTTAATGAATTTTCTGCTTCTGCATCTGAAATTCTTGCTGCAGCTCTTCAAGACTATAACAGAGCTATTATTTTAGGAAGTAAACAAACCTACGGAAAAGGAACTGTTCAGAATATTGTTGATTTAAATAACGTTATTTCAGGAAATACCTATGGTGATTTAGGGTCTCTTAAAATTACAACAGATAAATTTTATAGGGTCAATGGTGGGTCTACTCAGCTAGAAGGAGTAAAGAGTGATATAATATTTCCCAACAGATATTCTTACGTAGATATAGGAGAAAAAGATTTAGAAAATCCACTAAGTTGGGATAAAATTGGTCCAGCTAGGTATAATAACTCAGGTAAGATATTCAACTATTCAAAGGTTATTTCTGATAGTAAAGAGAGAATAAATAATAATGAATATTTCACTGTAATTGATGAACACGCATCCTGGATTAAATCTCAACAAGATGATAAGATAGTTTCTCTAGACTATCTTACATTTAAAGATAACTTAGAAAGTTCAAAATCTCAGAACAATAAATTAAAACGTATCGAAGAATTTAAATCGCCGTATATATTTCAATGGAATAATATTAATGAAAAAGAAGATAATTCATACAATGATGATATAAAAGAAAAAAGAGATAGATGGATTGAGTCTCTGAAAAAAGATATTTATGTCAATGAAGCAATGAATCTACTTAGGGATCTATCTTCTATAAAATCAAATGAAATTCTATCTCAAATAAATCTTGACTAACTTTCTTTTAATCTACTCGAGTCAAAATTTAAATAAACAAAAAACATTAGGCTAAATATTAATAAGCTTGATCCACCATAACTTATAAATGGAAGTGGAATACCAATGGAAGGAATTAATCCAATTGACATGCCAACATTAAGAAAAAAGTGAAAAAATACTAGGCTTGCAAAACAATAAGAATAAATACGTCTAAAATGGTTTGGTTGCTTATCTGCCCTAATAATAATTCGAATTATTAGAAATGAAAAAATTATAATAGTAGTGAGGGTACCAATAAACCCCCATTCTTCTCCAATTGTGCTAAAAATAAAATCAGTATGTTGTCTTGGAACAAAATTTCCTTTAGTTTGAGTTCCTTCTAAAAAACCAGTACCAAAAAATCCACCATTACTTAATGCAATTTTAGATTGATTAATATTATAACCAATTCCACTAGTATCTATCTCTTTTCCAAGAACTAAATTTATTCTATCTCTATGCCTCTGCTCCAAGACATTCTCAAATAAATAATTAGTTGAGAAGGAAATAGAAATTAATATGAAAAATGAAAATATATATTTAAGTAATGAAACTTTAATTTTTTTATTTCTTAAATAAATTAAATACGTTAAAAAAAATATTATTAGCATGGCTAAGCTTACAAGAAAATTGAATTTTAATGTCAGTAATAAAGTTGAAATAATATATAATCCAAAATAAAAATAATTAAGATTTAACCCTTCTCGAATAACTGGAAATATAAAAGCTAAAAAAATTAATGCTGAACCAGGATCAGGCTGAATTGTAGTTAAAATTAGAGGTACTAGTATAATTATCAATACAATTAATATATCTCTGTTTTTCTTTAGATCTGTCTGAATGATACTTAAAAATTTTGATAAAAATAAAGCTGTCCCGAATTTTGCAAGTTCACTGGGTTGGAAACTAATTGGACCAAGTGCATACCATGATCTTGCTCCACCTCTTTCAGCACCAAAAATAAATAGACCAAGCAGAAGGATTATTGATAAAAAATACACTATGGATACAGAATTATCAATAAACTTATTTCTTGTAAAAAGTATAAATATGAATGCAACAAGAGATAGAAAAAAAAATATTACTTGCTTTCCGACTATAGAGCTTAAATCTAACAAACCTACATAAGATCCACTAAAACTTGAGGAATAGATATTAACTATACCAAATGATACCAGACCGATATATAGACAAATAGAAACTAAATCATACTTTAATATTCCTAATCTATTCATTTATTATAAAATTTTGAAATTTATATGGCTTTTCATATTCAGCTAATAGGCTACCATTTATCATTCTACTTTCTAGCCATTTTCTTTCAACATTTCCAGTTAAATATTTTTCTATAATAAGGCTGGCTATAGGAGCAGCCCATCTACTTCCCCAATATCCATTTTCAACAAAAACTGAAACAACAATTTTTGGATCCTTTGCAGGTGCAAAAGCTATAAAAGTTGAATGATCAGTTAGTTGTTTTTTTTCACCTTCAATTAATATAAAGTTTTCTACAGTTCCAGTTTTTCCAGCTACATTAATATTTTTAATTTTAGCAATTCTTGCCGTACCTCTCTCCACAACATCAACCATTCCATTAATTACTACCTCAAAGTTTTCTTTATCAATAGATGTGAGATTTTTTTCCAAACTAATATTTGCCTGATTATTAATTTTTTTTACGAAGTGAGGTTTATAAAAAAATCCACGATTTGCAATAGCAGATGCAAAATTGGCCATTTGAATAGGAGTTGTCAAAATTTCACCTTGACCAATAGAATTTGATATTGTTGTTGACGCACTCCATCGATTATTCCCATAAAATCTATTATAATAGTTAGACTCTGGAATAAAACCTTTTTTACCGATAGATAAATCATATCCAAGATAATCTCCAAGTCCAAAACTCTTTATATGCTTACTCCAATTATCTAAACCTAGGCTAGGTGAATCATACTTGTCAATTATCATTTTGTAAGTTTTAGCAAAATATGTATTACACGAGTTATAAATACCTTTTCTTAGATCACTGATTGTACCAAATTTGTTATGACAAGCCATAAAAGCATTCCTAGAGTAATAATGACCTGCGTTGCATGTAAAAGTAGTACTTTCATCAATTACCCCCTCTTGTAATCCAATTAACGCATTAAGTATTTTCATTGGAGATCCAGGCGAGTATTGAGCTTGCAAGGCTCTATCGAATAAGGGCTTGTTTATTGTATCGTTTAGTAAGCTTTGAAAATTAACACTTCTATTTTGACCTATAAATTGTTTAGACTGGTATGTTGGAGCACTAACTAATGTAAGTACCTCTCCAGAAGATGGCTCAATTGCAACAATTCCTCCTTTCTTATTTTTTAATAAACTTTCAGCATATTCTTGAAGTCTAATATCAATAGTTAAAGTAATATTGTCGGCCTTTTTGGGCGGTATATCCTTTTTTGAATCATTATATGGGCCTATAATCCTATTAAATCTATCTTTCTGAAAATATCTCTTACCTTTAACTCCTCTTAATCTATCTTCATAATAGCTTTCAATACCTTGCTTACCAATCATCTCTCCCTTCTCATAATATGGATTAGAGATTATATCATTTTGATCAACCTCACCTGTATAACCTATTACATTACTAGCAAAAGGTCTTATGTAATCTCTAACAGAATTTTTTCTAAGATAAAATCCATCAAATAGCCATATTTTCTCTTGTAAATAAGCATTTTTTTCTTTTGAAATCTGAGAGTGTATAACAGAAGGTAGTTTTGTGGAATATTTTCTTGCAGATGATATTCTTTTAGATAATTCATTTTGTTCAATCCCGATTAAATTTGATAGTTGAACCGTATCAAATTCAACTGTATTTTCAGGTATAACAATCAACTCATACATTGGTTGATTTGCTACTAATAATTCACCATTTCTATCAAAAATTAAACCCCTTTCTGGGTATACTGAAATTTCTTGTATTGCAAAATCTCTATCAAACGAATCTCCAGAAAGCTGGATAGAAGCAAGCTGAATAACAAAAATTACAGAGCTAATTACAGTAATCCAAATTAAGAGATTCTTTCTTATCATTTTTATTTATCAAAAATTAACATGGATATAATCCAAATAATTATAAAGTTAATAATTGAATTAATAAGAGTAAATAAAAATATAGTTAATGCAAATTCGAACTTAAAAAAGATTAAAGAAAAATAAATTAATGAATGTAGAAATATAATAAGAAAGAAATATGTTACTCTGTTTGTTTGTTGTGTACCTCTTATCATTGCTAATGGTAATGTAGAGTTTACGCCAAATGAATATTTCTCTATTCTTTCTTTTAAATAACATACTGTAATTGAAGCTAAGGTATGTGCACCATAGGTTTGCAATGATAAATCAATTATAAGTCCAACTATAAATCCAAATAGTATTAAATATGTTTTATCATATGTTGTTTTATAAAGTATGAATAAAGAAACATATATAAATGTACTTACAGTTCCAAAAAGATTTATATGATTGAAAATCAATAATTGAGATAATACAATTAGTAATGATAGAAATAAATCTTTGACCAATTCTCTATTCATTTAATAAGGATTTAATTTCTTCATTATCAGTTCTCTGTAATATGTAAAGATTAGAAAGTGAAGAAAAGTCACTGAAAATAGATACATCGATAGAATAGTATCCCTCAAGTGACGTATTGTTGTAATCTTCTATTCTTCCAATCGGTATTCCCTTAGTAAAATAAAATGACATACCCCCGGTCACGATTGTATCTCCAATTTTAACTGAACTACTTAGGGGAATATCATTTAGTTGAACAATTCTAGGATCTAAACCATTCCAACTTATTGATCCTATAGTAGAAGAGTTCTTCAAAATAGCATTTATTTTTAAATCTGTATTTAGTAATGAAACAATTGAAGAGTAATTATCTGTTATATTTTTTATAATTCCAACAACCCCTTTTGAAGATATAACTCCCATTTCTTTGGTTATTCCATCCATTTCTCCTTTATTGATTACTATAATATTTTTACTCTTGTTAATTGAGTTTAATATCACTTTTGCACTTATAGTTTTATCAGTTTTACTCTCAGAAATATCTATGGTATCAGACTTATAAATAATTTGAGATTCATATTTTTTTAATTCTAGGTTTTCTTGAACTAACTTATTATTCTCTTGTATAAGATTAAAATAAGAATTTATGTATGAGTATATACTAGAAGTCGAACCTGAAATAAACGTTCCAATTTTTCCTAAACCAGAGTAATGAACTGAACTATTATTGTATAAATAATTGAAAGTAACAAATGAAAGGAAAAGATATATAATTAAGTTCCTATTTTTAATTATGGAATTAATTATTGACTGCATTAAAAATTATTTAATTAGAACAGACTTAAACTTTTCTATATTCTTCAGGGCAATTCCTGTTCCTCTAACTACTGCTTGAAGTGGATCTTCAGCAATATAAACAGGTAAATCAGTTTTCTTTGACAACCTTTCATCTAAGCCTCTAAGAAGTGCTCCTCCTCCAGCTAAATATATTCCTGTATTATAAATATCTGCTGCAAGTTCTGGTGGTGTTTGAGATAGAGTCTCCATGATTGAGTCCTCAATTCTAATTATAGATTTGTCAATTGCCTTTGCAACTTCTATGTATGATATTACCTTTTCTTTAGGTTTACCGGATAAAAGATCTCTTCCTTGGACATGCATATCCTCAGGGTGATCATCTAAACTTTCAGTTACAGCCCCTACTTCAATTTTAATTTTTTCTGCTGTCCTATCACCTACATATAAATTATGTTTGGTCCTCATGTAGTATACTATATCATTGGTAAGCACATCACCAGCTACTTTCAAAGACTTTTCACAAACTATACCTGATAGTGCTATAACAGCAATTTCAGTTGTTCCACCTCCTATGTCTACGACCATATTGCCTTTTGGTTTTACTATGTCAATTCCAATACCAATAGCTGCTGCCATTGGTTCATGAATCAGGTATACTTCTTTACCGTTAACTCTTTCCGCGGATTCTTTTACAGCTCTCATCTCAACTTCCGTAATCCCTGAAGGAATACAAATTACCATTGTCAAAGAAGGTGAAAACCATCTTTTTTTTAGAGTAGGGATACTTCTAATTAACTCACTAATCATTTTTTCTGATGCCTCAAAATCAGCGATAACTCCATCTTTAAGAGGTCTAATTGTTTTGATGTTTTCGTGAGTTTTTCCTTGCATAAATTTTGCTTCTTCACCAATTGCTATTATTTTTTTTGTAGACCTATCCATTGCAACAATAGAAGGACTATTAATGACAACTTTATCATTATGAATAATTAAAGTGTTTGCTGTCCCAAGATCAATAGCTATTTCTTCTGTGAAAAATCCCATAATAGTTTGCAAAGTTAGTTAAATAATACCAATTAATGTCTAAAATGTCTTATTCCTGAAAAAACCATAGACATCCCATTTTTATTACAAAAATCAATGGAATCCTGGTCTTTGATTGAACCTCCTGGTTGAACAATCGAGTTTATATTATTTGCATGTGATATTTCAACACAATCAGAAAATGGAAAAAATGCGTCACTTGCTAAACAAGATTCATTTGGATCAAAACCAAATTTTTTAGATTTTTCAATTGCTTGATTTAATGCGTCAATTCTTGATACTTGTCCCATTCCGGATCCAATTAATTGTTTATTTTTTACAATTGCTATGCAATTGGACTTTGTATGCTTTACAATAATTGATGCTAATACAAGATCATCAGATTTTGTAGAATTTGGTGATATTTTTGTAACAACTTTAAAATCATCAAATTTTTCAATTTTATCATCTATATCTTGCTCAAGAATACCATTAAGACAAGATCGAGTTTGAAGTTTATTTTTTGGATAAGCTTTTAATTTTATGATTATTCTATTCTTTTTAGATTTTAATAAATCCAATGCACTCTCACTAAAATTAGGTGCAATTAAAACTTCAAAGAATAGTTTATTAATCTCCTCAGCAACTTTTATATCAATAGCTTGGTTAGAAGTTAAAATTCCACCAAAAGCAGATACATTATCACATGAAAGTGCATCTAAATAAGCGTCTAATACATTATCCCTTATAGCAACACCACATGGATTGTTATGCTTATGAATTAAAAAAACTGATTTTTTTGTTTCCAAGTCTTTAAGAAGTCCTATTGCTGAATCTATATCTAAAAGATTATTGTATGAAATATCTTTACCATGTATTTGTTCAAATATTTTGTTGATTTGCCCTATAAATCTTCCACTTTGATGAGGATTTTCTCCATACCTTAACTCTTTTACAATATCCTTATCAGAAATTGTATCAATATTCTTATTATTTAAATAAGATGAAATCTTGTAATCATAATCTGAGCTTTTTTGGAATGCCTCAAATGCAAGTCTCTTTCTGTATTCTATATCTGTTTTACAATCATTCTTTAAAATACTGATCAGTTCATCGTATTGATCTTTAGATGAGATACATGCAACATTTTCATAATTTTTTGCTGCAGCTCTAATAAGAGAAACTCCCCCAATATCAATCTTTTCAATTATATCCTCATGATTATTTGAGTTCTTAACAGTCTCTTCAAAAGGATATAGATCAACTATAACTAGATCTATATCAGGAATTTTATATTTTTTTGATTCATCAGTGTCAGACTTTGAATTAGTTTTTAATATTCCGCCAAATATCTTAGGATGAAGAGTTTTTACTCTTCCATTTAAAATAGAGGGGTATGTTGTTAAGTCCTCTACTTTTTCAAGTTTAATACCCAGACTATTTATATAGTCATAAGTTCCTCCAGTAGAATATATTTTAACATTATTGTGTAAAAGAATTTGACATAAATGCTCAATTTTATTTTTATTAAAAACAGAAATCAATGCTGAAGAAATCTTTTTCATATGAAGAAAACAAAAGTACAAAAAAAACCTGCTGAAAAGCAGGTTTTTATATTTGTGGCTAATCTATTACATCATACCTGGCATTCCTCCTCCACCCATAGGTGGCATTGGTGCAGGGTTGTCTTCTTTGATGTCTACTAATGCGCATTCTGTAGTTAATATCATTCCAGCTACAGATGCTGCATTTTCAAGAGCAACTCTTGTTACTTTTTTGGGATCAATTATACCTTCTTTTAACATATCAACATATTTACCCTCTTTTGCATTATATCCAAAGTTCTTATCTCCATCAAGAACTTTTGAAACAACTACTGAACCTTCTCCTCCAGAGTTTTCAACAATAGTCCTAAGAGGAGTTTCAATTGCTTTATTTATAATTTGAATACCTGTTGATTCGTCAGCATTTGATGACTTTAATTTTTCTAACTCATTTTTTGAATTTAGAAGAGCAACACCACCACCTGCTACAATTCCCTCTTCGATTGCAGCTCTAGTAGCATGAAGTGCATCATCAACTCTATCCTTTTTCTCTTTCATCTCAACTTCTGACGGAGCACCTACATAAAGGACTGCAACACCACCAGCAAGTTTTGCTAGTCTTTCTTGAAGCTTTTCTTTATCATAATCTGAAGTTGTAGTTTCAATCTGAGCTTTAATTTGGCTTACACGAGATTTAATATCTTTTTTATTTCCAGATCCATTAACTATAGTAGTGTTATCCTTATCAATTGTTACCTTTTCTGCGGTTCCAAGCATATCTATGGTTGTATTTTCAAGAGTAAAACCTCTTTCCTCAGATATAACAGTACCACCAGTTAAAATAGCAATATCTTCAAGCATTGCCTTCCTTCTGTCTCCAAACCCAGGTGCTTTAACAGCTGCAATTTTCAAAGATCCTCTTAATTTATTTACTACCAAAGTAGCTAATGCTTCTCCATCAATATCCTCTGCGATTATCAAAAGAGGTTTGCCTGATTGGGCCACTGGCTCAAGAATAGGTAGTAAATCTTTCATAACGGATATTTTCTTATCAGTTATAAGAATTTGGGGAGTATCCAAATCTGTCTCCATCTTCTCTGAATCAGTAACAAAATATGGGGAAACGTATCCTCTGTCAAATTGCATACCTTCAACTACGTCAACATATGTATCAGTCCCTTTGGCCTCTTCTACAGTAATTACTCCTTCTTTACCGACTTTTTCAAACGCTTCAGTTATTAATTTACCAATAGTTTCGTCATTATTAGCTGAGATACTCGCAACCTGAAGAATCTTTTCTGATGCACTACCAATTTCGACTGATTGTTTCTGCAGAGCATTTACAACAGAAAAAACAGCTTTATCAATACCCCTTTTTAAATCCATTGGATTTGCTCCTGCTGCTACGTTTTTTAGCCCCTCTGTAACAATAGACTGAGCAAGGATTGTAGCAGTAGTAGTACCATCACCAGCTAGGTCATTTGTTTTAGATGCTACTTCTTTTACCATTTGAGCACCCATATTTTCAAGATTATCTTTAAGTTCAATCTCTTTAGCAACAGTAACTCCATCTTTAGTTACTTGAGGAGCACCAAAAGATTTTCCTATAATTACATTTCTTCCTTTTGGACCTAATGTTACTTTGACAGCATTAGCAAGAGCATCTACTCCTCGCTTTATACCATCACGTGCTTCTATATCAAATTCAATTTTTTTTGCCATTTTTATTTAAGTTTAGTTATACAATTGCAAGAATATCACTTTCTTTCATTATTAAATAATCAACACCATCGTGTTGAAGCTCAGTTCCAGCATATTTTCCGTAAAGAACAATATCACCAGCTTTTAAAGTTACTGGGTTGTCTTTTGTTCCAGGTCCAGCTGCAACAATTTTTCCTCTTTGAGGTTTCTCTTTAGCAGTATCTGGAATAATAATCCCAGATGATGTAGTTGTTTCAGCTTCTGAAGGTTGAACTAAAACTCTATCTGCAAGTGGTTTAATATTAATTTTACTCATATTTTTTATTTTAAAAATTTCACAAACTATGCCATATTATTTAAAATACATGAAAAAGTCTTTTTTATGACATTTTGACACTAATCATCTATGGTTTCAGAGGGAATCTCAGGAATATTTTGTTCTGGAATTTCTGGAATGGTTTGCTCAGGAATCGAATCATCAATTAGAATTGAATCAGAATTATCTGAATCATTCATTAATGTTACGTTTGAAATAAGAATCAAAACAAGAATAATTATAGCAAGAGCCCATGTACTTTTATCAAGAAAATCTGTGGTGCTTTTTACACCACCAATTTGTTGTTGCCCTCCACCAAAAGTCGAAGATAGACCTCCTCCTTTAGGGTTTTGAACCATAATCACAAGTATTAATAAAACACAAACAAATAAAATCAGCGATACTAATATCCAAAATGTTCCCATGATTAATTATTATTTTTTTTTAAGTTTTTTATCCTTTCAATTTGGTCTGCAAAGAAACTACTTTTTTTTGGATATTTCAAGCCTAATATATTATATGCTTTTATCGCTTTATTATATTTTTTTTGATCAATATAAATTTTAGCGAGTGTCTCAGTAATTAGGTCATCCTTAATCTTTGAATCAGGGATAATTTCTAGATCAGGCTTATATTCGTTTTTTATTTTAATTTTTGGAGAATTCTTTATGAATTTATCAATTAAATCAATTTTGTAATCCAAATTTGATTCACTTTTATTTATTACATCAAACCAATCTAAAAAAGAATATTTTTCAATTTTATCGACCTTCTTATTAATTACATTTTCTTCCTTTTCATATATCAATTTCCTTAATATAGACCTATTATGTGTTAAGATAGCAGTCTTTGGAAGTATTTCTTTGAATGAGTCTTTCCTCTGAACTTTAAGTGATTTTAAATAATAAGCTGATGCAGTTTGAAAGAATGGATATGCATTTAATATTTCTTTTAAAAGTGAAGATGTTACTTGATCCAATGGATCAAATTCTTTTAAAATTTTTGAGAAAGAGTCTTTGGTTTTATTTACCATTTTGCTAAAGTTTCATTGAAAATATCTTGAGTTATTCTATCAAAAATATCTTTAAGTGCAGCATCTTTTACATCAAAAACTTGAAGATTACCAGGAAAATCAAAGTAAAATGAAAATCTTTTTTCTAAATTATCATTCTCATTTAAAACATTTTCATAACTAACCATAACAGCCATTGTTAACCTGTTCTGAGCAGCTTTGATCTCTGCGGTAGCAGCCATAGGGGTAACACTAAATTCAATAATTTCACCGCTGTAAATAATATCACCTCCTTCGTTAACAAGGTTAAGACTTGTTTGATTTAGAATTAAGTCTTGAAGAGCAATAGTAAAATCTCTATCAAGGCCTGGTTCGACTGTAGATCCAGGTTTTCCACCAGCAGTATTTTCAAAATAATCAACCTGAAAAGTTTCAACTCCTATTGGAATCGATGAGCCAGTAAAACTGTAAATTCCACATGAGAAACTTATTAATGAAAAACTAAAAAGTAAAAAATATTTTTTAAAATTCTGAAACATCTCCTAGGTTATGTTGTTTAATTTTTCTATACAGTGTTCTCTCAGAAATACCAAGTTCTTTAGCAGCATTTTTTCTTCTTCCATTAGTCCTGATTAAAGCTTGTCTTATCATTTCTAGTTCCTTGTCCTGAAGAGAAAGAGTTTCTTCTTCTTCAATAGTCTCAACATATTCATACTTATCCTGAGCTTTGCTCTCAAGATCAACATTCAAATCAACTGCTGAATTTTCTATTTCTTGACTATCATATGATTCATCATCACCATAAATTTTATTAATCAAGCCTTGATTCTTTTCTTTTATGTCACTGTTATCATCGCCTTGCATTATTTCAAGAGTTAACTTTTTTAGATCATTTAAGTCATTCTTCATATCAAACAAAACCTTGTAAAGGATTTCACGCTCTGATGAAAAAGAGGATGAATCTTCTTTAACATCATCAAGAGTTGCTGGAAGTTTTGAAACTTTATTTGGAAGATAATTTTTTAAAGTATCACTTTTAAGATTTCTTTCTTTTTCTAATATTGACATTTGTTCAGCAACATTTCTTAATTGTCTAATATTACCTTTCCAATCTTGTTGACAAAGCAAATCTTGAGCAGATTCATCAAGTCTTAAGGTTGGCATATTGTATTTTTGGGCAAAATCAGATGCAAATTTTCTAAATAAGATAGGGATATCATCTTTTCTATCTCTCAATGGAGGTATGTTAATAATTATAGTACTTAGTCTGTAAAAAAGATCTTCTCTAAATTTTCCTTTTTTTATTGCCTCATCCATATTAACATTAGTTGCAGCCACTATTCTTACATTAGTTTTTTGAACTTTTGAAGATCCAACTTTAATATATTCTCCACTTTCAAGAATTCTTAAAAGTCTGACTTGAGTTGAAAGTGGAAGTTCACCAACTTCATCTAGAAATATTGTTCCTCCATCTGCTACTTCAAAATAACCACTCCTGTTTGCTGTAGCTCCTGTAAATGCTCCTTTTTCATGCCCGAATAATTCAGAATCAATTGTTCCCTCTGGAATTGCTCCACAGTTAACTGCAATATATTTTGCATGTTTTCTATGAGAATACTGATGAATAATTTTAGGAATGTTCTCTTTACCAACACCACTTTCACCTGTAACAAGGACTGATATATCGGAGTTAGCAACTTGAATTGATTTTTCAATTGCTCTATTAAGTATAGGGTTATCTCCAATTATACCAAACCTTTGTTTAACTGTTAAAACTGACTCCATTATACTTTGGCTTTTAATTGATTAATATTTCCAATTAGAGTTGCAGTTGTGCAATCACTAATATTAACATTTACAGTATCACCCAATTTAAAATTGTATTTAGGAAAAACAACAACATTATTTTCAGTTGTTCTTCCACTCCAAAAATCATTTGATTTTTTATATTCTTTATCTATAAGTACTTCGCAATTTTTATTTATGAAACTTTTATTTCTTTCTAGGCTATGTTTTTGTTGAAGAGTAATTATTTCCTCTAATCTTCTTTGTTTAATTTCTGGAGAGATATCATCTTTAAAGTGCCTAGCCGCGGAAGTTCCTGGTCTTTCAGAATACGCAAACATATATCCAAAATCATACTTTACTTCTTCCATAAGAGATAAAGTATCTTGATGATCTCTTTCAGTTTCAGATGGAAAACCAGTAATCATATCATGTGAAATACCACAATTAGGTATTATATCTCTAATTCTGTTTATAAGATCAAGATATTCCTCTCTGGTATGAAGTCGATTCATCTTTTTCAAAATTCTGTCACTTCCAGACTGAATTGGAAGGTGAATATAGTTACAGATATTTTTATGTTTAGACATTGTTTCAATGACATCAATTGTCATGTCCTGAGGATTAGAAGTTGAAAATCTTATTCTGATTTCAGGAAAACTTGAAGCAACTAAGTCAAGTAAGCTTGAAAATTTTACAGAATTTTTCTTTTGCTCTTCTGTTGCCCTTTTAAAGTCTTTTTTAGGACCTCCGCCATACCATAAATAACTATCAACATTTTGTCCAAGTAATGTTATTTCCTTATAACCTTTTTGATTTAATTCATCAATCTCCCTTAAGATGCTGTCAGGGTTTCTACTTCTCTCTCTACCTCTTGTAAATGGTACAACACAAAATGTACACATGTTGTCACACCCTCTTGTAATTGACACGTATGCATTAATACCGTTATTGTGAATTCTTACTGGTGAAATATCTCCATAGGTTTCAGACTTTGATAATATAACATTAACTGCCTTTTGGTTATGATCAACCTCATCCAATAGGTTTGGAAGGTCTTTGTATGAATCTGGTCCTACAACTAGGTCAACCATCTTTTCTTCTTCAAGAAGCTTATCCTTTAACCTTTCTGCCATACAACCTAAAAGCCCTATTTTTAGATCACTATTATCCTTTTTGTAAGAATTATATGTTTTAAGTTTATTTCGAACTGTTTTTTCAGCCTTATCTCTAATTGAACAGGTATTTAATAAAACTAGATTTGCACTCTTTGAATCATCAGTTAATTCATAGCCATCTTCTTTTAATATAGATGCAACAACCTCACTGTCAGCAAAATTCATCTGACACCCGTATGTTTCAATAAATAAAGACTTCTTTTTGATAAAAATTAATTTTTAGTAAAATTACTCAATTAATTTAAATTATGCCAATTTGTCAGTATTTATGAATTATAATTTTTGATTTTATCATAACCTCCAGCTATGTTTGAAAAGTTTGATATTCCATTAGCAAGAAGAATTGATGCTGCTATCATACTCCTATAGCCCCCTTTGCAGTGTACATAAAATGTTTTTTCAAAAGAAACTTTATCAATAGATTTACTTAGATCAATCAAAGGAATATTAATGGAGTTTAGTAATGATTCACTTTTATGTTCATTTTTTGATCTTACATCAAGGATATCTTTATCATTATCTATAGTTGAGAATTTTGATGCAGATTCATTTAATACTTTACTAACAATACCACCATTTTTAATCCAGCTATTAATTCCACCTTCTAGATATCCAATAACATTGTCAAAACCAACTCTTGATAGTCTAATTATAGCTTCTTTTTCTCTGCCTTCAGGTGCAATTAAAATTAACTTTTTAGAGACATTTTCTAATATTTCTCCAACCCATGGAGCAAATCTTCCATCTAATCCAATAAAAATTGAACCTGGTATATGAGATGATGAAAAATCTTCAACACTTCTTACATCAAGTATTGTTATCTTTTCTTTGAGCCTGCTAGCAACTTCCTCAGCAGTTAAAGCCTTAAGACTCCTATTAATTATTTCATCAGATTCATCATAACCTTCTTTGTTTAACAATACATTATCAGGAAAATATTTTGGAGGATCTAATAATCCGTCTAAAACCTCTTTAATAAATTCATCTTTTGTCATTTTCTCTCTAAGCGCATAGTTAGTTCTTTTTTGATCACCTAAAGTTCCAATAGTCTCTGAGCTTAGATCTTTTCCACATGAACTTCCTTCACCATGTCCTGGATAAATAATAACATCATCACTTAGAGTCATTATCTTTTTTCTAAGGCTATCGAATAACATTGAGGCTAAATCTATATTGCTCATACTAGAATTTTGAGATAAGTCTGGTCTACCAACATCACCTATGAAAAGAGTATCTCCGGTAAAAATAGCATGATCTTTTCCAGATGAATCTTTTAATAAATAAGTAGTACTCTCAATGGTGTGCCCTGGAGTGTGAATTGCAACTATAGTTATATCACCAATTTTAAACTCTTGATAATCTTTTGCAACTATATTTTCAAAACTAGTTTCTGTTTTAGGTCCATATACTATTTCTGCTCCTGATTTTTTTGCAAGATTTAAATGACCACTAATAAAATCTGCATGAATGTGTGTTTCAAAAATGAATTTGATTTTTGAATTACTTGATTTAGCTTTAGATATATATATATCAGCCTCTCTTAAGGGGTCAATAATAGCTACCTCATTATTACTCTCAATATAGTATGAACCTTGTGATAAACAATTAGTATATATTTGCTCAACTTTCATCTGAACACAAAATTACTTTCTTTAAAACTAACTAGCAATTATGTTAAACAAATTTTAAAATTTTTATTTTTTTTTGATTCAAAAGAATAAATCTAGTTACATTTAGGCCCAAAAAATAAAATATGCCTAAAAATTTAGTCATTGTTGAGTCTGCTACAAAAGCAAAGACTATTGAAAAAATTTTGGGACAAGATTTTAAAGTTGTGTCTTGTGTTGGGCATATTTCAGATCTTCCAGTTAAAGAATTAGGAGTTGATGTTGAAAATGATTTTAAACCAAAATATATAATTCCTTCAGAAAAGAAACCTGTTATAAAAGACTTAAAAAAGTATGTTAGTGAGTCTGATAAAGTTTGGTTGGCTAGTGATGAAGATAGAGAAGGAGAGGCAATTGCTTGGCATTTATATGAAAATTTAAACTTGACTAATAAAGATTATGATCGAATAGTATTTCATGAAATAACTAAAAATGCAATTTTAGCTGCATTAGATAGTCCTAGAGAGATAAATTATAATCTTGTAAATGCTCAACAGGCAAGGAGAGTATTAGACAGATTAGTAGGTTATGAATTATCTCCAGTATTGTGGAGAAAAGTTAAGACAGGCCTTTCTGCTGGTAGAGTTCAATCCGTTTCCGTTAGACTTATCGTTGAGAAGGAAAGAGAGATTAAAAACTTTTTAACAAATAGCACTTACAAGTCAATTGGAACTTTTAAAAGTTCCAATGGAGTCAACCTTAAGGCTGAGCTAAACAATAAATTTGATTCTGCTGATGAAGTTAAGGCATTTCTTCAAAAAAATATCAATAGTACATATACTGTTTCTAATGTAGAAAAAAAACCAGCTAAGAAATCTCCTACACCTCCTTTTACTACATCAACGCTTCAGCAAGAGGCCTCAAGGAAATTAGGCTTTGGTGTTACTAGGACAATGTCAACTGCTCAAAAACTATATGAAGCAGGTTTAATAACATATATGAGAACAGATAGTGTTACTATATCAGAAGAAGCTAAATCATCAATTTTATCTAAAATTGAGAGTAAGTATGGAGATAGTTATGTAAATCTTAGAAATTATAAAAACAAAAATAAATCAGCTCAAGAGGCTCATGAAGCCGTTAGACCAACAGATATCTCTGTTGAAGATATTTCCTCCGATTACGATCAGCAAAGATTGTATCAACTTATATGGAGAAGGACAATTTCCTCACAAATGTCAGATGCACAAATTGAGAGAACAGTTGTTAATATCAACTCTAACTCTTTTGATGAAATATTTATTGCAAGAGGTGAAGTAATTAAATTTGATGGTTTTCTTAGAGTTTATAATGAAGGAACTGATGATGAGACACAGGAAGAAAAAGGCACTTTACCACAATTAAATGTAAATGAAAACCTTGATTTAATTAATATTATATCAAGAGAGTCATTCTCTAGACCCCCCTCAAGGTATACCGAAGCATCTTTAGTGAAAAAATTGGAGGAACTTGGTATTGGTAGACCTGCAACTTATGCTACTACGATATCAACAATTCAAAACAGAGGTTATGTATCAAAAGGTGATAACGAAGGCCAAGAAAGGACATACAAATCTATAGAACTAAAAAATGGAGATATTATTGAGAGTACTTCAACTGAAAAGACTGGTTCTAACAAAGGTAAGCTTGTCCCTACTGATATTGGGATAATTGTAAATGACTTTTTAGTTGATAATTTCAATAATATCCTTGATTACGGTTTTACAGCAGAGGTTGAAAAAAGTTTTGATAAGATAGCAGATGGAAATCAAAATTGGACTGATTTAATCAAGCAATTTTATACAGATTTTCACACGAATGTAAATATTGTAAAAGATACAGCTGAAAGACAATCTGGTGAAAAAATTTTAGGAGATGATCCAGTCTCAGGAAGAATTGTTAAGGTAAGGCTTGGAAAGTTTGGTCCAATTGCTCAAATAGGAACAGTTGATGATGAGGATAAACCAGTTTTTGCTAGCCTAACTACAGAACAGCAGTTAGACACAATAACTTTAGACGAAGCACTAGAACTATTTAAGTTTCCTAAGGAAATTGGAACTTATAAGGGAGAGATTGTAACTGTCAATAATGGTAGATATGGACCATATTTAAAATATTCATCAAAATCTATTTCAATACCAAAGGAAATTGATCCACATTCAGTTGATATAGACTCTGCAATTCCGCTGATTGACGAAAAGTTAAAAGCAGATGAACCTATCCACATTTATAACGATTTACCAGTAACAAAGGGAAAGGGTAGGTTTGGACCATTTATAAAGTGGAATGAAATGTTTATTAACGTAAATAAGACATATGACTTTGATAATCTTACAATAGACAATATTGAAGAACTAATTGAGTTAAAATTAAAAAAGGAAAAAGAAAAATTAATTGCTGAGTGGGTTGATGAAGGCATAAAGCTTGAAAAAGGTAGATGGGGTAGGTCAGTTATCTCAATGGGTAATAAGAAAATAGAAATTCCAAAAGAAATTGACCCTAAAACTATTACATTAAATATTGCTAAAGAATATCTAAATCCAAAAAAGAAAAAATGAGCCTTGAGCTATTAAAACCTATTTCAGAAAATTTACTCGACGAATTAGATGAAAATCAATTACAAGGATCACTTTTTAATAAAATAAAATTTCATAGAGACCAATCAGGTATTCCTGATATTGATTCATCAAATCTTTGCATAATTGGAATTAGTGAAACTAGAAACTCTTATTTTGAATCTGATATACAAGATTTAAACATTCTTAGAAAGGAACTTTACAAACTAAAAGAGGGTAAATGGAAGATATCTATATCTGATTTAGGTGATCTTCCCAATGGAAATACTGTTGAGGATACTTATCATGCTCTATATGATCTATGTAAGGAATTACATTCAAAAAAAATTACTTTAGTAATAATTGGAGGAAGCAATGATATTATTTATCCAGTCTTTAAATCTTTTGATTCTTACTCTGATAAAGTAAATATTGTATCAATTGATAATCAATTTGACTTATATCAAGATTCAGATATAATTTCAGGTAGAACATACATGAATAAAATTATACTGGATGATTCTAACAAATTAAATGATTTTACAAATATAGGGTACCAACGACACCTATGCTCATATAAAGAGATAGAGCTAATGGATAAATTATTCTTTGAAAAAATTTCATTGGGTGAAATTTCAGAAAACAATATGAGAGCTGAGCCAATTATTCGAGATGCCGATATAGTTGGTTTTGACATGAAATCATTATCATTCTCTGGAAACTCTAATCCTAATGGAATAGATACAAGACTTGCTTGTATATTGAGTAAATATGCAGGTCAAAGTAATAAGACATCCTTTTTCGGATTGTTTGACTTAAATAAAAATCAGGTTTCAAATAAATTATATTCTGAAATCATTTGGTATTTTATTGACAGTTTAAATAATAGAATAAATGAATCAAACTTTGATGATTCTCAACTGTTTTTTAAATATATAGTTCAAACTTCAGGTAGGGATATTATTTTTTATAAAAGTAAAATTTCAGAGAGATGGTGGATGACAGTAACCTCAGCCAGTAATAATAAAATTAAATATTTACCTTGTCTTGAAAGTGATTATCACGATTCCTTGAATGACAACCTCCCTGTAAGGTGGCTAAAAGCATCAAAAAGAATTTAAATTTCTTGTAAATATCTTTCTGCATCAAGGGCTGCCATACAACCAGTTCCAGCAGCTGTAATTGCTTGTCTATAATCTTTATCTTGCACATCACCTGCAGCAAAAACTCCAGGTATATTTGTTTTTGTTGAGGTCTTGTCTGTTAATATATATCCGCTATCATCCATATCAACAATACCTTTAAAAATATCTGTATTTGGAGTGTGGCCAATTGCAATGAATAGACCGGTAATATTAACTTGAGAAAACTCGTTAGTAATATTATTTTTAATTTTTATTCCTTCAACAACATTGTCCCCTAACACTTCATCTATTTCAGAATTAAAAAGCACATTAATATTTTTAAAATTGCTTAATCTATGTTGCATTGCCTTTGAAGCTCTATAGTGATCCTTTCTTATTAGCATCGTAACATTATTACAAATTTTTGCTAAATATGTTGCCTCCTCAATAGCACTATCTCCTCCACCAACAACTGCAACATCTTGATCCTTATAAAAGAACCCATCACAAACTGCACAAGCTGAAACTCCACCTCCAATGAGTTTTTGCTCACTTGGGAGACCAAGATATTTAGCTGAAGCACCTGTACAAATTATTATTGTCTTAGATTGAATTTCATCACCATTTTGAGTGTAAATCTTATGAATACCACCTTTTTCTTTTGAAAATTCTACTCTTGAAATAAAATCAACTTCAACTTTTGTTCCAAATCTTTCTGCTTGTTCTTTTAATTCATTCATCATGGTTGGCCCATCAACACCTTGAGGGTATCCAGGAAAGTTATCTACTTCAGTTGTAGTAGTTAATTGACCACCTGGTTCTAACCCAGTATATATTATTGGTTTAAGATCAGCTCTAGCTGCATAAATTGCCGCTGTATATCCAGCTGGCCCACTTCCTATAATGATTGTATTCATACTAAGATAATTGAGATTTAAATTGACTATGTAAAATTAAGAAAACATGAGAATAAATTAATGAAAACATTATTAACTTTGTAATTTTGTTACAGAAAGATAAAATGGATAATAAAAACCTAAAGTATCAATCTCCAGGAATTAATGAGGAGACAAGATTTGAAAAACTGCACACTGTTAATTTTGAAAATTCACAAGAAGCTTCTAGTCTTATTGCGCGAGAAATTTGTGATTTAGTTAAATCTAAACAAAAAAAAAATGAAAGTTGTGTAATAGGTTTTGCTACTGGTTCATCACCTTCAATAGTTTATCAAGAAATAATAAAGATTCATAAAGATGAATCATTAAGCTTTAAAAATGTGATTGCTTTTAATCTTGATGAATACTATGGTATTAAAAAAGATGATAATAACAGTTATCATCATTTCATGAATGAAAATCTATTTGATCATATTGATATTCCTAAAGAAAATATAAATATTCCATCAGGTGAAATAGACCAAAAAGAAATAAATAAATTTTGTTCTTTATATGAGAAAGAAATTGAAAAATGTGGAGGAATTGATATACAACTTTTAGGCATTGGAAGAACTGGACATATAGGATTTAATGAACCTGGTTCTCATTTTAACTCAAAGACAAGACTAATAACACTTGATCATACAACTAGATTTGATGCAAGTAACAGCTTTAATGGTATTGAAAATGTCCCTACTAAGGCAATAACTATGGGGGTTAGAACAATTTTTAATGCAAAGAGAATTATTGTAATGGCATGGGGTTTACACAAAAGTTTAATTGTTAAAAAATCAGTAGAGAATAATGTTACCTCATTAATACCAACTACATATCTTCAGAATCATAAAAACACAACTCTTGTTCTTGATAATGAGTCAGCAAGTGAATTAACAAGGTTTAAAACACCTTGGCTAGTTAGTACATGTGAATGGATTGATTCAATGAAAAGAAGAGCAATAGTTTGGCTGTGTGAAACAACAGGAAAATCTATACTAAAACTAACAGATGAAGATTATAATAAAAATGGATTATCTGATCTATTAGCTCTTGAAGGATCTTCATATGATCTAAACATTAATATGTTTAACCACTTTCAAAATACAGTTACTGGATGGCCTGGAGGAAAACCAGGTGCTGATGACTCAACTAGACCTGAGAGAAAATCTCCTAACTCTAAAAGAGTAATTATTTTTAGCCCTCATCCTGATGATGATGTAGTGTCAATGGGAGGAACATTTGATAGACTTGTATCTCAAGGTCACAAAGTGCATATTGCATACCAAGTAAAAGGGAATATTGCTGTATCAGACCATGATGCACTTAAATTTATAGAAGTTTCCAAGGATATGTTTAAGAATGACTCTAAAGTACTTGTCAGTGAATTAATAAAGGAATTAAAGAATAACAAGCCAGACAAAATAGATTCACAAGCTGTAAGAGATTTAAAAGGATTTATTAGAAAAAGAGAAGCAATTGCTGCTACAAGATATTTTGGAATTCCAGATTCAAATACTCATTTTATGAATCTACCTTTCTATAACACAGGAAGAATTAAGAAGAACCCTCCCACAAAAAAAGATGTACTAATTACAGCTTCATTAATTAAAAAAATTAAACCTCATCAGATTTTTGCTGCTGGAGATCTAGAAGATCCTCATGGAACTCACAAAGTGTGTTTAGATGTAATTCTGGATGCCTTAGATATATTAAAGGGTGAAAAATTTATCAAGGATTGTTGGTTGTGGTTATACAGAGGAGCTTGGTTGGATTGGGATGTGCATGATATTGATATGGCTGTTCCAATGAGTCCAGCTCAAGTACTAAGAAAAAGAAAGGCAATTTTCTTCCATCAAACTCAAAAAGATGGTGTAATGTTCCAAGGTCAAGACCATAGAGAGTTTTGGGTAAGAGCCGAAAAAAGGAATAGTGAAACTGCCGAAAAATATAAAAAGATGGGACTTGCGGATTATGCTGCTATAGAATCTTTTAAAAGACATTATTATTAAATTTCAATTATGAGTAAATTCAAGAAAATTATATTCTTCCTTCTAATAGCAGGATCTATAAATAATACATATTCACAAAATTTTTCAAAGAGAAAAATAAATAATCTTAAGAATCAAGTATCCCAAATGGTTGAGGATGATAAAAAGGCTACTCAGGTAATGGTAGACAAAGTGTTTAGCTTTGCTGAACTTGGTTTTCAAGAGTTTGAGACCTCAAAATATTTAACTTCAATACTGGAGGAAAACGGATTTAAAATTGAATATGCTATCTCAGATATTCCAACTGCATGGCTTGCTTCATGGTCAAATGGTAAGGGTGGCCCTACAATAGCCTTAGGTAGTGATATTGACGGAATTCCAGTTGCTTCTCAATACCCAGGTGTTGCATATCACAAACCAATGGTAGAAGGTGCGCCAGGACATGGTGAAGGTCATAATTCAGGCCTTCCTGTTGTCATTACCGCTGCACTATCTGTTAAAAAAATTATGTTAGAGAATAACATAGCTGGTAAGTTAGTCTTATGGCCAGGAGTTGCAGAAGAACAAATTGGAACCAAAGCTTGGTATGTAAGAGATGGTTATTTTGATAATGTTGACATGTGTATTTTTACCCATGTAAGTAGTAACTTATCTGTTTCATGGGGAAAGGCTACAGGAACTGGACTGATTTCAGTTGAATATACTTTTGAAGGAGAAACAGCTCACTCGGCCGGTGCGCCTTGGCGTGGAAGAAGTGCTCTTGATGCTGCTGAATTGATGAATATAGGTTGGAATTATAGAAGAGAACACTTACATCCTGATCAAAGATCTCACTCAATTTTTACAGATGCAGGAGACCAACCAAACGTTGTTCCTTCTAAAGCTTCAATATGGTTTTATATTAGAAACATTACCTATGAAGGTATAATGGAAAATTATGAAAAAGCTAATAAAATTGCTGAAGGAGCTGCTTTAATGACTGATACTAAGTTTACTTCAAAAATAATTGGAACTGCATGGCCAAGACATTTTAACAAAGTTATTGCTGAGGAGATGTATGAAAATATTCAAACAATTGGTCTTCCAGAATGGTCAGAGGATGATCAAAAGCTTGCTGTTGCAGTTCAAAAAGAAGTTAATTCAAGGAATACTAATGGTCTTGCAACAGAACTTAATAAAATAGGATCTCCTCTTCCATATAATATAAGTGGTGGTTCAGATGATATTGGTGATATATCATGGAAAGTGCCAACAGTTACACTTAGATTTCCATCGAATATCCCAGGACTTCAAGGACATCATTGGTCAAATGCAATTTCTATGGCAACTCCAATAGCTCACAAAGGTGCAAATGCTGGAGCAAAAGTTGTTGCTATGACGGTATTAGATTTTCTGTTAAAGCCTGAGAAACTAGATGAGGCAAAGAATTACTTTGAAAATATTCAGAAAAAAGAAACAGAGTATAAACCTATGATTTCTGAAAATGATCCTCCTGCAACATATTTAAACGAGGATATAATGCAGAGATATAAGAATAGATTAAAAGAATTTTACTTTGATGAAACAAATTACGATACTTACCTAGAACAACTAGGAATAGAGTATCCAATAATTAAAAAGGATTAGTCTTTTATTAAATTTCGCATGTCATATCAAGACCACAACACATAGGTGACTTTATCATCCCATCGCACTGTGGACATAATGAAACCTGAACTTCATCGCCACTATCGATTGTGATAGTTTTATTCTGAAGAGGTTCATCACATTTTGCACACTGACTTTTAACAGACATACCGCATTTTTCGCATGTATATGTAACATATTCCATACGATAAATTTAAAAAAATATATTTGATTTGCTGATATTCACAACTTATTTGTTATATTATTGTTAAATTAACATAAAATTAACTTATATATGAGAATAATACTTAGTGCAGTATTTTTGATATTTTCTTTAATTTCTGTTGGACAAACATCTGTCTCAGGTCTTGTTAGTGACGAAAATGGAGTGCCTCTTCCTGGCGCCAACGTAGTTATTGATGGAACCAGTACTGGTGTTTCAACTGATTTTGACGGAAACTTTCAAATTGCTGTTAATCAAGGAGATGTGCTTGCAATTAGTTTTATTGGTTATACAACAGAATTTATAACATTTGCAGGTCAATCTAATATAAATGTTTCTCTTCAGCTAGATAATGAACTTGAAGAAGTAGTTGTTACTGCTCTTGGTTTTGCTGCAATAAGAGATCAACAGGGATCAACATCTTCAGTTATAGATACAGACGATGTAATTCGGTCTGCTGAACCTACTGTAGTTAATGCCCTTAGTGGAAAAGCCTCAGGTGTTAGAATTACCAGATCTAATGGTGATCCTGGTGCAGGGAGTACAATAAGAATTAGAGGTGCAAATACAATTGATGGTTCAATACAGCCTTTAATAATTGTAGATGGTGTGCCACTTGATAATACAACCACATATGCTGGTGGAAATAACATAACTGGAAGTAATGGTGGTGTATCACAGGGATCTCGTCTTAATGATATCAATCCAAGTGATATAGAATCAGTCAACGTTCTAAAGGGTGCATCTGCAGCATCTCTATATGGAAGTAGAGCTGCAAATGGTGTAGTTGTTATAACAACTAAAAAAGGGCAAAGAGGCGAAGCAAAAATTTCATTTAAGTCATCTTATTCTTTTGATGAAATTTCCGAGAGAATATCTATGCAAAATACATGGGGACAAGGAAGATCTGGAGTGTATGGTGAAACAAGAGCAGAATCTTGGGGAGATTATATAGCTGATAGACCTGGAGGTCAAGATGAATATAAATCTGGAGCATACTTTGTGGCAGATAGCGGGAGACAATACCAAGCTATTTCCAAAAAGAATTCTAGAGATACATTTGTCGATGAAAATTTCAACTCTGTTTTTGGAACAGGTAATGCTTTACAAAATGACTTGACTGTGAGTGGTGGAAATGAAAATAGTAATTACTTCTTTAGTTTAGGTCATCTTGACCAAGATGGTGTAATAAAAAACGCTTCATATGAAAGAACCAATGCAAGGCTAAACTATGAAGCTAAACTGAATGATAAAATTACTCTATCATCTAGAATGTCCTATACTTACACAAAGTCTAATAGAATTCAACAAAGTTCAAATGTATCAGGTATGATGTTAGGGTTACTTAGAACTCCACCTGATTTTGATGGAAGAGATTATAAAGGTACATACTATAGCTCTAGTGGGGTTGAATACATAAATAGAGGTAGATCATACAGAAAGTCAATTGGACAAAGTGTAAATCAGTCATATACAAATCCACTATGGACTATTAATGAGCAAGAATCAAGCACAAGGGTAAACAGAGTAACGGTAACTCCTCAAATTACTATTAAACCAACTAGTTGGTTACAATTAATAACAAGAGGTAATTTAGATTTTGCTGATGACAAACGAACTTATTTCTTCCCAGTTGGTGATGCAAGTTCAAGAGCGAATGGTCAATATCAAGAGGATGTTTTTGATATTAGAAACTCTGCTTTAGATGTAATTGGTAAGGCAAACTTTCAATTATCCGATAAAGTTAACTTAACCACAACTGTAGGTTGGAGCTATAATGACAGAAAGTATTCTAGAGTATCTGGAAATATAACAGGATTTTTGGTTAACTCTGCGAAGAGAACTACAGCTTTAAATACATCTTCAGAAGCATCAACATTTAGTGGTGCTAAAGCATATAGAAGATCAAATAGAGGATATGCAATTCTAAACTTTGATATAAGTGATGAATTATTTTTAAACATATCTGGAACGCAGGAGGCTTCTTCAACAATAAGTGGAACATTCTTCTATCCATCTGCAGATGCAGCCTGGGTATTAACAGAGAATGTAATTCAATCTAATGCACTTTCTTTTGCTAAGCTTAGAGCTTCATGGGGACAAGTAGGTGTACAGCCTGCTGCTCATAAATTTGAGACTCTTGCAGAAGGAGGATTTGGTTATTCAACTTATAGTGATCCACTTGATAGTAATTTGTTTGGTGGAGGTTTTAGGTTAGATAATAACCTTGGTAATCCAAATCTTGAACCTGAATTAAAAACAGAATGGGAAATTGGTGGTGACTTTAGATTCTTAGATGATAAAGTTTCATTATCATTTACTTATTATGACAATATAATTGAAGGTATTTTATTAGATGTTTCATTGTCTCCTTCAACAGGTTTCTCTACTCAGTATGGAAATTATGGTGAAATGACAAATAATGGAATTGAGCTTGATCTTGGTTTAGATCTTATTAATAATAATGACTTTGGACTTTCAACAGCAATTAATTGGTCTACTAATGAAAATGAGGTAACAGATCTTTATGGAACAGAAACAATTAATCTTTCACCTGGTGCGTCAGTCAGTTCAAGAGCAATAGTTGGATACTCTTTGGGTGCATTATATGGTACTGGTTCAAAAACAAATCCAGATGGAAGTTTTGATCTTAACTCTAATGGATTCCCTCAGATAACTTCAAGTCCAATTGTATTAGGAGACCCTAACCCAGATTGGAGGGGTGGTATATCTTTAAGTATGAGATATAAAAAACTCAGACTTAATGCTGTGTTAGAACACTCTCAGGGAGGAGATTTTTCTCCTAGGACTCTTTGGGTATTAAGACGATTTGGTACAACTCAGGAAACTGCTAATAGATTAACTCTTGATCAACCTTTGGTAAATTACAGAGGTAATACAATTCCAGCAGGAACAACTGTTAGAGGAAATATTCAAGACTTTGGTGGTGGACCTGTTCTTCTTGATGAAAACTGGTATAGAACTGGTATTGGAGGTGGATTTGGTGATAACCAAGCATATAACTTCTCTATAGCTGATGCTACATGGACTAAACTTAGAGATTTAACTTTAAGTTATGTACTTGATACACCCGTAATCAAAAATCTTGGTTTAAGTGATGTGATGCTTTCTTTTACTGGTAGAGATTTAATAAACATCAATAAGGTTGATGGGATTGATCCTGAGATCAATACAATTGGTGTTAGTACAGCACAAGGTGTTGAGTACTTTACTAATCCTCAGACAAAAGGATTTCTTTTTAGTTTAACAATAAATTATTAATAAGATGAAAAATATATATATAAAATCAATCTTAGCTCTTCTTATAATTTTCTCATTTTCATGTGAGGATTTAAATGAAGATATTAATGCAAATCCTAATGATATTTTGACAACAGATGTTGAGGATAAATTATTTTTAACAGGTGCTCAACTAGCTAATATTCAAATTCAATTAGGACATTTAAATAGAATTAGTGGAATGTATTCTGGTCAATTGATAGGATTTAGTTCTCTTTATGCTAATATCTATGGATATGCTTTATCAACTGTAGAGTCAAATAGCGAATGGTTTGCACTTTATGTTGGTGTCTTAAATAATATGAGACTACTTCAAGAGAACTCGACAAATACTCAACTAGTTGGTATTGCTCAAATAATTGAGGGTCATGCCTTTGGAACTGCTGCTTCTTTGTGGGGTGGAATTCCATATAGTGAATCTGGAAACCCTGAGATAGAAGATCCAGTTTTTGATAGTCAGACTTCAGTTTACGATGCTGCTATTGCTAAATTAAATGCAGGGATATCTACCCTCCAATCAGCTTCTTCAAGTAGTATTTCACAGGATATTTATTTTGGTGGAAATACAACTAAGTGGATTGAAGCTGCATATACGTTAGTGGCTCGATTTAATCTTCATAAAAAGAATTATTCTGCTGCTATTTCTGCTGCCAATAATGGAATTAGTTCTTCCTCTGGTGATATGCAATATAAACCACCTGGAACTCAATCAGGAGATCAAAATCTTTTTGCAACCATTCTTAATGGTTCAAGAGCTGGTGATCTTGGTAACTCCTCTGGTGGTTCCGAAAGCTATCTACTTCAGCTACTAAGTAATGATTATTCTATTAATAGAAATAATTCTAAAACTGATGAAACTGCTAGATATGGATACTATAAAATAAATTCTTCTAGTGGTTCTGCTAATACTGGTATTATAGCTGAAACAGAGCCTCAAAATATGGTTACATTTTTTGAGAATGAATTAATATTAGCAGAAGCAAAAGCTAGACAAGGGGGAATATCTGATGGACTTCCTCATCTAAATAATGTTAGAGCATGGCTTAACTCAGGTGATAATTTAAATGATAATCATAACTCTGGTGGATTTAAATATGAAGCTTATGTAGCTTCTGACTTTAATTCTGGTGGTATCGAAAACACTGATGGTATTGATCCAAAATCTGCTTTTCTTAGAGAAGTTATTGAAGAAAGATACGTTAGTGGTTTTGGAATGCATATACCATATAATGATGCAAGAAGATTAAGAAAATCGGATTCTGCAATTTCAGTTCCTTTTACTCTTGTTCTTGGGCCTAATCCTCCATATCCTGAGAGGATGCCATATGCAGCAACTGAATTAAATTCAAATTCAAATGCTCCAGCTGAAGACCCAGGTATTTTTACAAAAACTGAGGTTAATCAGTAAAACTTTAAAAAAGGTTTGTATTTTTTGCAAACCTTTTTTTTTATGCTTAAGATTTCAAAAACCATATTGATTTTCTTACTTCTAACTATTATTGGATGCAATAATATAGAAGTCAAATATTCTAATAGTATAATATCATCCCCTCATCCTCTTGCTTCAGAGGCAGGTAGATACATTTATTCAAAAGGAGGTAACGCATTTGATGCTGCCGTTGCTTCTGCTTTTGCATTATCTGTTGTTGAGCCAAGTATGAGTGGAATTGGTGGTCGAATACAGGTTATTTTTAAAACCCAAGATGGAGTAATTTCAGGTATTGATGGAACTACACAAATTCCTAAAAGTTTTTATAGTGATGATGACCTTCCTAGTTTTGGATATAAAACTATTGGAATACCTGGTGTTGTCTCTGGATTATTAATGCTCCATGAGGAAAATGGTCAGCTTGATTTAGAAACTATAATGCAACCTGCTATAAAATATGCAGAGGATGGTTTTATGCTTCTGCCTGGTGAAATATTAAGACAGAAATATGAAAAGGATAAGTTAGAATCTTTTGAAGGATCGAAAATTTATTTTCTTGACTCAATTGGTAATTCTTTTGATATTGGCGATAGAATTATTCAAAAAGACCTTGCGAATACATTAAAAATTATTTCTAAAGAAGGCAAGAATGGTTTTTATGAGGGTGAAATTGCCAAAAAAATAGTTGATGATATTCAAAAAAATGGAGGTTTCATAACATTGGAAGATTTAAAAAATTACTCTGCAAAACGTGCAAAAGTTCTTAAAGGTAAATTTAATGGATACAATATTCATACACTCAACCTTCCATCATATGGATCGATTACAATTCAAATGTTACAAATTTTTGATAATCTTGAGATCAATGATGAAAAAGATTGGTCTATAAAGATGTCAAGCGCGATTGAAGAATCATATAAATACAGGCCTTACCAAAAAAATGTTGACTCTTTAAAAAGTATTTTATCACTTAATACTGCTAGAAATATTGCTAGTAGTATTGAAAAAAATGCAATTGTTAGTTATCAAAATGAAATTAAAGAATATAATTACACAGATCTCGTAATGCAACATACTGCTCATTTAACCACATCTGATAAATATGGAAATGTTGTTTCTCTAACACAAACTCTGGGACCTAATATGGGATCTAGAGTAGCAACAAAAGGTCTAGGTTTTTTATATAATGTTACAATGGGGCCTTATTTAGGCGGATATCTTGGTGAAGATAAACCTGGTGATAGGGCTTCCTCTCATATATCTCCAACATTATTTACAAAGAATAATGAGGTTATTCTTGCTCTTGGTGCTGCAGGAGGAAATAAGATTCCTGTTGCAATAAATCAAGTTGCATATAGATATTTAAAGCAAAAATTTCCATTAAATGATGCGCTATTTATGCCTCGAGTCTACATGTTTGAAAGTCCTAGATATGTTGAATCTCACCTAGGTATTCATAGAATTAATGATGATATATTTTACGAAAGTTATTATAATGTAGAAAAGATTAGAGAGAAGGCATACTTTGGAAGAGTTCATGCTATATCTCTAGATACCATAAATAAGTCTTGGATTGGATCTGCTGATCCTGATTGGGAGGGGTCAGTAAGTTCATATGATAAGTAACATGAGATTAGTTTGGATTCTTAGTTTTCTTTTTTTGTCATCATGTTCATCTAATGCAAATGAAATTGCAGTAGAAAATGATAATAACTTTCCATACAATTTTGAAAACCAAAAAATACTTTTTATTGGAAATAGTTTTACATTTTATTGGAATCTACCATCTCTGGTAGAAAAAATGTCTATTGAAAGAGGACTAAATTGGAATGTTACTCATTTTACAGTTCCTTCAGCAACTCTAAAAATCCACTGGAATAATCCCGATCTTATATCACTACTTGAAAATGAAGATTTTGATCATATTATTGTTCAGGAACATAGTACGAATATATTAACTAATGCAGATGGTAATTCGAAATTTTATTTTGATCAGATAAGATCTATTATACCAGTTTCTACACAGATTCATTTTTTTTCAACATGGATGTACCCATCAATGGAGCAGTTTAATATAGATAATGAGGAATATCCTATAGAGAAAAGTATTAAAGAGATTATTGAAGGAACAACTACTAAGTTAATCCCTGTTGGAAGAGCATTTAAGTTATTCCAGGAAAAACACCCACAGTTTAGTTTGCTAATGGAAGATGAAAAACATCCAAACTCAAATGGCTCGTATCTTGCAAGTTGTATTATTTTCTCACATTTAAGTGAGGAGTCATCTGTGAATTTATCTAAGAGGTATAAGGGACTTGATAATAAAGGAGTAGAGATTTATTATAGCATTGTTGAGGATGAAGTTCTACCATTTCTTCAGCAAATATCTGATGAAGTAATATTTTAGAGAATATAGACCACTAGAAATCCTAGATAAGTTCCCAATGCATTTCCTAGACTACCAACTAAAATAGCTGGAAGTATTAGTTCTTTTCTATTAAATGATTCTGCAAGTGCAATTGCTGAGGCACCTCCTCCAATATTTGCCTGACTTGCAATTGAGATCATTTCCCAGTCACGGTAAACTAAACCGCCAATAAATATGAAAACTAATCCATGAATCAAAACAGCAGAAGATGTAAAAATAAGTAGTATGGCTCCTACTTCTTGAAGTTGACTAACTGCGCTTAATTCACAATAAGCCCCAATAACAGCAAGAAAAAGATACACCAGATATAAACCTAAAGTCTGGCTTCCCCTCATTTTAGAGATAAACTTAGCTTGTGCTAGGAGTATTCCTAGAGTTGTTAGAATAAGAATAGAAGGTATCTTAATAAAATTCTCTGAAATTATATCTGATATATAGTATGCCCCTATTCCCAAAAAGATTAACCATGCAAAGGATTTAGAGTCTATTTTATCATTATAATTAGTCTCCTCAGTATTTAAGTCTCCTTTCGTATTCAGCTTTACATTTGAATTCCATATTTTATTTAAAAACATTGGAATAGCTAGTGTGACCATAATCCAAATTGCTGTAACAATATTATCAACGGCAATTGTTCCAGCATAAAGAAAGCCATTCTTTTGAAATCCATATTCAAGGGCAACTGCATTAAAATTTACACTTCCACCAGTATATGTGCCAGTTAACATTCCAGCAATTATTTTACCGTCATCTCCAAGAATCTCCTTTGGTGTTAACAAAAACCATGAGATAAGAATACCGATTGTTGTTGCAATTGAACCAAGAATAAACAACCCAACCATAGGAAGTCCTGCTTTCTTTATCGATGTAATATTTACATTTAATAATAAATAAAAAATAGAGATAGGGGCTATATATTTAAAAATGATATCATAAAGCTCAATACTGTTAGATGCTGAAGGAATAAACTTAAAATTTGCAACAACGGCAGTAAGTAGTATTACTAGAAGAGCAGCTCCTCCAAGTTGCTTTCCAATCTTAGTCTTTCCAGCATAGACTGATAGAATGACCATAAAACATAATACGGATAATACATATATTGGATTAGTGATGAAGCCCATTAAATTAATCTTGATATATTCTATTTTTTATAGCCTCTAAAAGTCCATTTGTTGATAAATCTTCACCAAGTTGCCAAAACATAATGCCCTTAAGATCCTGATCAATTACGTATTTGGCCTTAAGTGAAACAGATTCTTTATTATCATAGGATAAAAATTCATTTTTATTCTTATTAAAAGCATAAGGAGCTTTTGCAATTTCGTCCCAATAAAATTCAAACCCATCATCAAGATTATCAAGCTTATTAAAAGAAATAGCTCTTCTAAATTTTGCATTTTGGAACAGGCCATTATTTATATCTGGGACATTTTCCCATATCCTTCCATAAAATGCTGCACCAACTATTATTTTACTTTTAGGTATCCCAATTTTTGTGAGATATCTTACTGCACTATCAACAGAATACAAATCTTTATTTACTGAATATAAGGGTGTATGATGACCTGTTTTTGTTTGACTATACAGATCATAACTCATTATATTAACATGATCAACTAAAGGCATGACTTTATCCCATTCAATTGAATTTTCTAGAAAAGAATCAAAACCACCAGCTGCAAAGCTTATTATATGTTCAGAAGCTAAATAATTGTTTAATCTTATTATAAGGTCAGTAAAATTATCTTTGTCTTCATCTTGATACTTATGACCTGGTACACCTGGGATTACAGGATATTCCCAGTCTAAGTCTATGCCATCTAAATTATAATCTTCTAAAATTTTTGCTGTTGAAGAAGCAAATTCTTCTCTACCATCAACTGTTGAGAAAACATCTGAACATGTTTTACATCCGCCCCAGCCTCCTAATGCAACAAGAATTTTTAATTTTGGATATTTATTTTTTAAGTTAACCAAATGAACTATTGTTAAACTATCCTCCTCATTATCGACTGCTAACTTATTACCTTTTAAATGTAGGAAACTATATATTAGCTGAGTTACTCCATTTAAATCATACTTATCAATTAAATCTTTACCCCCTGGATAGTATGCAATAATTTCTTTTTCAATAATATTATTTTCTCTAATACTTGAGTTATCGCAACTAGTAAAAAAAGTTAATATTAGACAAAATATAAGTGGTCTTTTAGTAAAAAGCTTTCTCATTATATAAAAATAAAAAAAACGGTTACATTATGATAGTATAACCGTTTTTTGTTTTAGTAGCGAGGGCAGGACTCGAACCTGCGACCTTTGGGTTATGAGCCCAACGAGCTACCTACTGCTCTACCTCGCGATATAGAGTGCAAATATAGTAAACTTTCATTACTTAGTTTTAAGGCATTGAATTTAAGTAGTTATCTTTGCCGAAATGACTAATAATAAACATAGATCTGGATTTGTATCAATAATTGGGAGACCAAATGTTGGCAAATCAACTTTGATTAACTCTTTAATGAAAGAGAAGCTATCTATTATTACTTCTAAGGCTCAAACTACAAGACATAGAATTAGAGGAATAATAAATGGTGATGATTATCAAATTGTTTTATCAGATACTCCTGGCATTTTAGATCCAAGCTATAAACTTCAAGAGGCAATGATGAAGTTTATTAAAGAAACTTTAATAGACTCTGATTTCCTAGTAATAGTTGAAGAGGTTGGAAATAAAGAGTCATTTGATGAATCATTAGTTAAGAAGCTAAATTCTTTTAAAATTCCAATAATTCTATTGATTAACAAGATTGATCTTTCTTCTCAACAAGAATTGGAAGAATCAATATCGCATTGGAAATCAATATTTCCAAATGTTGATATATACCCAGTCTCTGCAATTGAAGGATTCTTTATTGATGAGTTAATTGAAATTTTTAAAGATAAACTCCCTTTATCGCCTCCATTTTTTCCAAAAGATCAATTTACTGATAGACCTGAAAGATTTTTTGTAAATGAATCCATTAGAGAGCAGATTTTAATTCACTATGACAAAGAAGTTCCATACTCTGTTGAGGTAATAACTGAAAATTTTAAGGACTCACCAAAAATTATTAAAATCAGATCTTTAATTCTAGTTGAAAGAGAATCACAAAAAGGTATTATGATTGGTCATAAGGGGTCTGCATTAAAAAAAGTTGCTTCTCAAGCAAGAAGTAATCTAGAGAAATTTTTTGGAAAGAAAATATTCTTGGAAGTATTTGTTAAAGTGAGAAAGAATTGGAGAAATGATCCATCTTCATTAAAAAAATTTGGATATAATCTATAATTAAATGAGTGGAATTGTAGCAATAGTTGGAAGACCTAATGTTGGTAAATCTACACTTTTCAATAGATTAATTGAGAGAAAAGAGGCTATTGTTGATGAGGTAAGTGGAGTAACTAGAGATAGACATTATGGAAAATCTGACTGGAATGGAGTTGAGTTTAGTGTTATAGATACGGGAGGATATCTTCCTTCAAGTGATGATGTTTTTCAAAAAGAAATTGATAAGCAAGTAGTATTAGCTATTGAGGAAGCCGATGTAATTTTATTCTTGGTTGATGTTAAAGATGGTCTAACTGGAGTTGATCAATCTATTGCAGATATGCTTCATAAATCCTCTAAAGAAACTCTACTCCTAGTAAATAAAGTTGACAATTCTAAACTTATAGAAGACTCTAATGAATTTTATTCTCTTGGTTTTGAAAATCTATTCTGTTTATCATCGATTAATGGATCTGGAACAGGTGAATTTTTAGACTTATTATCTGATAAGCTTCCAAAAGAGGACCTGATAATTTCTGATGTCCCTAAGTTTGCTGTTGTTGGAAGACCTAATGCTGGAAAATCATCATTTATTAATTCCCTTATCGGTAAAGATAGATTTATAGTTACTGATGTTGCTGGAACAACTAGAGATAGTTTATACACTCGATATAATCAATTTGGTTTTGAATTTGACTTAATTGATACAGCTGGTATTAGGAAAAAAAGTAAAGTTTCAGAAGATATTGAGTTCTACTCAATTTTAAGATCTGTTCGAGCAATTGAAAATTCAGATACATGTTTAGTAATATTTGATGTAGAGAGAGGTTTTGATTCTCAGGTTCAAAATATTTTTTGGCTTGCAGCTAGAAATAAAAAAGGTATCGTCATTCTAGTTAACAAGTGGGATACTGTGGAAAAAGATCATATGACTACTAAGTCAATTGAAGAAGAAATTATATCAAAAACATCTCCGTTTACTGATATACCAATTGTATTTATTTCGGCTTTAACAAAACAAAGAATCTTTGATGCAATTAGAATTGCAATGGAGGTAAATCAAAGAAGGGAATATAAAATACCAACAAAAAAATTAAACGATTTTATTCTACCAATCATTGAACAAAAACCTCCACCTAGTACTAAAGGTAAATACATAAAAATTAAGTTTTGCAGACAACTTCCTACTAAATATCCTCAGTTTGCATTTTACTGTAATCTTCCGCAGTATATTAAGGATCATTATAAACGTTTTTTAGAAAACCAATTGAGAAAAAATTTCAATTTTTTAGGAGTTCCAATTGATATTTTTCTAAGAAAAAAATAATCATAAAATTTTTTTAAGAGATTTTAGCTCTTCTTTAATTTTACTAAGCTTTTTTATGATTGCTAGATTTTCATCTTCTGAAATATCTTTGGATTTTAACTTCTTTTTGGCTCCTTGAATTGTTAATCCATCTTTTTTTAGAAGCGAATATATTAATCTTATGGACTCAATATTTTCTTTAGTATACTTTCTTATTCCAGATGATTTAATCATAGGATTTATCTCTTTGAATTCCTTTTCCCAAAATCTTAGTAAAGATGTATTTACATTAAAGTGAGTTGCTACTTCACTTATACTATAGTATTTTTTTTCTGGAAGATTACTAAACATTTTAGTCAAGAGATTGATTCTCCTGAGAAGCTTGATTTACAAGCTCTTCAAATTCAAAAGGGGATAGACTGCCTGAATAGAAATTTATTGGATTAATTTTTCTACCATCTTTTACAATCTCATAGTGAAGATGAGGTGCAACAGATCTACCAGTATTACCAACATAACCTATTAGATCTCCTCTTTTTACCTTGTTACCCCTTCGAACAACAATTTTATCCATATGAGCATATATACTAACATATCCAAAACCATGATCAATTCTAACATGATTACCAAAACCTACAGCTCTAGCATCAGCTCTAGCTATTCTTCCATCACCTGTAGCATAAATCGGTGTTCCGGTCTTAGCTGAAAAATCCATACCCCAGTGCATGGTTCTTTTCTTAGTAAATGGATCAATTCTGTAACCATATCCGGAGGCCATTCTTTTAAGGTCAGAACTGCTTACAGGTTGAATTGCTGGAATTGAAGTCAAAAGGGATTCATTATTCTTAGCTAATAACTCAATTTCATCTAGTGATTTAGATTGAATTACTAATTCCTTTGTTAGAATATCTAATCTCTCAGTTGTATTAACTATTACATCAGAACTCCCAAATCCTTCTAGATAATCGTATCTATTGACACCACCAAATCCTGCTCTTCTTTGATCTTCAGGAATTGGACTTGCTTCAAAATAAACTCTGTAAAGGTTATTGTCTCTTTTCTCAATATTAGCTAGGGTTGATTCAACTTGCTCTAACTTCTTATTCAACA
>CACHVZ010000007.1 GCA_902583445.1 uncultured Bacteroidota bacterium
TGAATAAACTACTGGATGAAAAGCTATAAAAATTGGACTAGTATGATGAACAAAGACAACATCATATTTTTTTTTGAATAAAGCAATATAAATCGTAAAAAAAAAGCATGATATAAAATATGACGCATAATTTATTATTAACATGAGGTTTGAGCCACTTCCTCTTGGAATTAAAAAAAGCCTGTTTATAATAATATTGTCTTTAAATATATTAGAGTATTCTTTAATTATCTTTCCTGAGGGATAATTTGGCAAACCTGTTATTATTCGAATATGAGAACCCTCATTAGAAAGCCATTCAACTATTTCATTAATTTTAAATTGCTCTGGATAAAAATGATTGGTATAAACTAAGATTCTTTTTGCCAAATAACTCTATTTACATAATTAATATATGATAATATAATTCTTTCTATTTTAATGGAAATATTTGGAATTTTATAATCAGCGACTTGTGCTAAACCTATTTCGTTATCATTAACTAAATCAGTCAAGCATTGAATCCCTTGTAATATTCTGTCAACATCAAGACCTGTCATAATTACAGCTGATTCCTCCATAGCTTCATGTCTTTCATGAGTTTCTCTTATATTAAGTGCTCTAAATTTTAGGATAGACGATTCTTCCGAAATAGTACCACTGTCAGATAGGACAACAAAAGAGTTCATTTGAAGTTGATTGTAGTCTACAAATCCAAGAGGATCAACCAATCTAATCATTTTATTCAAATTAGGTTTATTCTTTTTAAATATTTTTTTGGTTCTAGGATGAATGGGGAAAATAACAGGTATTTTAAAAACTTCCGAAATTTTATTTAATGAATCAATTAGTTTATTGAAATTAACATTTGCATCGATGTTTTCTTCTCTGTGACATGAAATCAAGAAATATTCATCTTTTTTAAGTTTAAGATTTTGTAAAATTTTAGATGATTTTATTTTATCAATATTTTTATTCAATACTTCAAACATGGGTGATCCAACCTTAATTATTCTATCAGCTGGAACTCCCTCATTTATAAGATTACTTGAAGCATTAGAACTATATGTTAAATTTATGTCAGAGATATGATCTACGAGCCTTCTATTTGTTTCCTCAGGAACTCTATAATCAAAGCATCTATTGCCTGCCTCGTAGTGAAAGACAGGTATCTTTTTTTTCTTTGCTGCAATAGCTGATAAGCAACTATTTGTATCACCTAAAATTAACATCGCATCAGGTGAAATCTTATCTAAGATTGGATCAATTTTTATCATAATCTCACCAATAGTTAAATTAGGATTACCTTTAGCTGCATCAAGGTAAAAATCTGGCTTATCTATCTCTAAGTCTTTAAAAAAAACATCATTCAAAGTTTTATCATAGTTCTGACCAGTATGAATTAATATATGTTCAATAAAATTTGAATTATTCAATCTGTTTATAATTGAAGACAACCTAATTATCTCTGGTCTGGTTCCAACTACAGTTACAATCTTAATTTTTTTCATATTATAAAATTAAACTTTTTCAAAGAATGTATCTGAATCATTCTCGTTGTAGAACTCATTAGTCCAAAAAAGAATTATAAGGTTTGAATCTCCTATATTTTTGATGTTATGAGTATACCACACCTGCATATCAACATAAGAAGGAGTTTTTCCAGATAGATTAAAAGAGAATCTTTTGTTTGATCCTATTTTTTTAATATTTATCTCCGCTTCACCTTCTATTACTGAAAATCTCTCAATTTTTCTTGTATGAAAATGGTTTCCACGTATATGTCCAGGGTTAGTTATTGAAAAAGATACTTGACCCTTTGATGATGATTTTAAAATTTCTGAGAAAGCCCCTCTATCATCTTTGATTAACCTATGCTTTCTTGGAAAAAAGTTCTTAGGTTCAATATAACTGTGAAAGGTGTTAAATAAATTAATCTTAAAAGGGTTATTTAAATCTGGAATATTGCCATTTTTAATGTAAACCTTATTAAAATTATCAATCATACTCTGTACTTCCTTAACTTTTATATTTATGTCTTCAATAACTTTGAATTCATCACTCGAATCAACAGTAATCTTTTGAATGATTTGCTGAACTAAATTATCAATATATATTAACGGTACATCTTTATTTTTTTTTATAATATTTTGAATTTTATTCAAAGAATTATAACAAAATGTAGCTATGAATGAGTTGTAATGTGGCTTACAGAAGGGTCCAAAAACATTTGGTATAACCAAATTAATAAATGTGAAGCCATATTCTGAAGAAGCACTAAAAAAGCTTTCTACTGAATTTCTTTTTGAAACACCGTATGCATTATCATCTTTTTGCTGAATTGATGAGGCAAATATTAATTTTCCACTAAAAGTAGTCCTTGATATTGAATTTATAAGTTCCTCCGTTAAAAATAAATTTTTCTTAAGAATAGACTCATCTTTGATATCCCTGTTTACTCCTGCTAAATGAATTATGATATCAACATTTGATACAATTTTATCAATCTTCTTTTGATTTTGAAAGTAAGTTTTTTTAAAGTTTACAAGCTTAAATGAGGGAAATCTATATTTAATTGTGTTATACAAGTGATAACCTATAAATCCATCTTGACCTGTTACTGCTATCTTCAAATTAAGCTCTATTTTAATTGAGAATTAACAAGTGGTAATTTTAAAAGAATTTCAATCAATTTATCCTTGTTAAGTATCTCTGTGTTTCCAGAGTTATATTCTAGTTTACCTTTATCTTTGGAGTCTCCCTCAAAAAAATATTTATCATAATTTAGATCTCTGCTATCTACTTGGATTCTAAAATGATCTCCTAGGTCTTCTGATTTCAACATTTCTTCTTTAGTAACAAGAGTTTCATGCATTTTTTCACCATGTCTAATTCCAATTTCTCTAATTTTTGAATTAGAACTAAAAATTTCAATTAATGCAGCTGCAAGTGTTGCAATAGTAGATGAAGGTGCTTTTTTGATAAAAAGATCACCTTGATTTGCATTTTCAAAAGCATAGTCAACTAGGTTAACAGCATCTTCCAAAGACATCATAAACCTTGTCATAGTTGGATCAGTGATTGTTATATCTTTATTATTTTTAATTTGATTAATAAAAAGTGGAATAACAGAACCCCTAGACCCCATAACATTTCCATACCTTGTTCCACAGAAAATAGATTTATTATCATTTAGAATTCTTGACTTTGCTATCATAACCTTTTCCATCAAAGCTTTGGACATTCCCATAGCATTAATTGGATACGCAGCCTTATCTGTACTCAATATGACTACTTTCTTTACACCATATGATTCAGCAGCACTTAATACATTTTCAGTTCCTAAAATATTGGTTTTAACAGCCTCAATAGGAAAGAATTCACATGATGGGACTTGTTTTAGTGCTGCTGCGTGGAATATATAGTCAACATTTTTAACAACTTGATTAACTGAATTAATATCTCTTACATCACCTATAAAAAATTTCACTCTTTCATCATTAAGATTTTTTCTTAAATCATCTTGTTTTTTTTCATCTCTACTAAAAATGAATATTTCGGAGAATTTATTATTTCCTAGAGCTTTTTTAAGATATGCATTTCCAAAGGAGCCAGTTCCACCTGTTATTAAAAGTTTTTTATTAGCCATCTTACAGGTCTTTAATTATATCTGATAATTTTTTAAGAGAAATATCTTCAGAGAATAAACTTTCTGCAAGATTAACTCCATTTTTTGATAATTTTTTTCTCAAGTTAATATCATTTATTGTTTTTTCAATAGTCTTTTCCAGATTTAATTTGTTATTAGGTTGAATTAAAAGACCATTAACATTATTAATAATATAATCTGGAATTATTCCAACAGAGCTACAAATGGAAGGCAGTCCTGATGCTAATGCCTCAATTAATGAGTTTGGCATACCCTCATACCATGATGGTAGAATAAAGATATCTGATGATTTTAGATAAGAAATAATTTCTTTATCTGATAACCATCCAGTAACTGATACATACTCTTGAATTTCATTAGAAAGACTAAATTTCTCAATTTTTCTTCTTAAAGTCCCATCCCCAACAAATTTAATTTTTACTTTATTTTTTTTAACTAAACTTAGGAACGACTCAAGTAATTCATTAATTCCTTTTTGCTTTTCAAGCCAACCAACATATAATATTTGTATATAGTCAGTGTGTTTATGAATAATTCTATTTTTTCCAATTTTTAGAAGCTCCCTTGAAGCTGTCCAGTTATTAACTATATATACTTTTGATTTATCAATTTTTAACCTTTTAGCTACAAATTCATACCATGTTGGTCCTTGACATAAAATGATATCTGAACAAGAAAAAAGGTTTCTGATTAAGTCTTTAAATAGAATATTATTATTAGTCTGGTTTATAAGGTTTCCTGCTCTAGGAAATATTAATGATTTTACATTAAAGATTCTACAAATTACAAGCATTAAACCCTTTTCTATCGCACTACCTCCATCTGAACAGAAAATTAGAGCTGAATCAGGTTTATTTCTTATTAAGGTCATAATAAATCTAAATAGTCTAACTATAGCTAGAAAAAATCTAATAATAAAAGTAGGAGGTGGATTAGATATTTGTGATGTATCAAATTGTATTATTTCAAACTGTTGAAAGTATTTAGATTTTATTAAAACCCTTGATGATTTTTCAATACCTCCTACTACCTTATTCTTTTTGGATGGGAAAGAAGCAACTATTAATAATTTCAACTTTTTTTTCATTGATTTAATACATTTTTATAATGACTAATCATTTTTAGTGAAAGTTTTTTTTCTGAAAATAATGACTTACAATATTCTCTTATTTTATTTGGATTATAGCTCGAATAATTTTGATATAAAGTTATCATTGCAGATGACATATCCTCAGATTTTTTATTTTTGACTATAATACCTGTTTCTGCGGAAATAATCTCATCTGAGCTTCCACAATTTAGAGAAATTATTGGCCTACCAAGAGCCATAGCCTCAACAAATACTACTCCAAATGTTTCAAAACTACTTGCATAAATAAATGAATTACACGAATTGTATTCATTAATAATATCTGATCTTGATTTTTTACCTAAAAAATTTTACTTTTTTATTTATCTGGATTGCTTTTGTTAGATTTTTCAAATTTTGGAGTTCAGAACCCACTCCAACAATTCTAAGCTCAGAGTCTGGGTATTTTATATTGAATTTTTTAAATGATTCAATGATTAAATCAATATTTTTTATTTTATCCAGCCTTGAGACACAAAGAAAAATAAAGTTCTTGGTATTTGGAAACTTAATTTCAGTACTTAAAAAACTGTTGTCTACAATATTGTGATGCACATCCCAATTTTGATTAACTCTTAATAGGTTATCTAAATATTTAGAGTAGAAATTAGAAACGGTAAAGCATTTTTGAGATTTATTTATAATTTCTACTGTTTGTTTATAAAATTTTGCAAAATCCACCCCCTGATCTTCATGATAAAACCCACTATTATGTTCAGTAATTATATAGGGTATTTTATATTTATCAAATATATATTCTCCAAGAAAACCTGAGTTAAAAATAGATTGACAATGAATAATATCAGGGACTCCATTTTTTTTAATATATCTTTTGAATAAAAAAAATCCCCAGATATTTAAATGCAATAATTTGTATGGACTGTAGCTTAATGAACCAATTACTCCACAAAATTTTATAGGTAATTAGCCCCGTATCATCATATCTAACCAGTCTAGGTATGAATCTAAATTTTAAAGATCTTAACGACTTTAATTCTGGATATATGATTCCAACCTTACAATTTTGACGACTAATACCTATAGCTTGTTCTCTAAAGAAACTTCCAACATAGTCGCCTTCAAATTCAGGATACCATGAAGGAATAATAAGAATATGCAGTTTATCATTTTTCATCAAACTTTCAACTTAAATATTGAGTTTCTGTTAAATGTTGTGACAAGTGTGAAACTTAATGAATTGTCAAGAAGTAGCTTTTCATCTATTTTTTACCAACTTGTTATAGAAAAAACTTGCATGTAGTCTTCTTATTCTATTTTTTTGATATAAATATTCGTAAGGAACATAAAAAGTTGAATAACCTTTACTATGAAAAAAATCTATTATTTTTTTTCTTGATGAAATATTTTGATTCAATTCAAAAGAAATAACTGGTAATGTTTGATTAATTAATTCATTTAATGAGACAAGGACATTAAGTTCATTACCCTCAACATCTATTTTAATATAACCAACATTTTTATAATCATTATGATTAATTTTTCTTAATTCTACTTTTTCTTCATATGTATTAACGGTTTTAATTTTTGGGCTAGCCATGCCGTTATTATCAAATGGAATATAGAATTTTACTTTTTTATTTTCTACATCAAGTCCAAAATTTTTGGCATGAATATTATCATATTTTTCTGTATTTATTGATAAAATCTTAAATGTTTGTTTTTGAGGCTCAAAACTGACTATTTTTTTAAAATAACTCTGAAAAAACAGGGAGTGATTACCAATATTTGCTCCAATATCCAGAAATGTCGAGTTTTTTAACTCTATTTCAAATGTTTTTTTTAAAATTTCAAGATTTGTTTTTTCATAAAAGCCATTTAAAATTATTTCAACACCAATACTGTCACTATAGCAAACTATTTTATTAGAACTTCTTTTATTATTTAGTAAAGCCTTTTTTAATAGTATTCTATTTATGATTTTTTTTATCAATTAAAATAAATTTATTTTCTGATAGGTTGATCCAAATGCCAATGCATATATATGTAATGATGATTGGGGTCCAATAATGTTTTTCTTTTCGAATAACATTTCTAATTCAAGATTAATATTACTGTGTAATAATTTTATGTTTTTATTATTAATATTATCAAATATTAATTTGAACTTATCAAATACTTTTGCTGAACATGTAAATGATGGATGAGACTTTATAAATGATCCTTCTGGAAGTAATTTAATTAACTTTTGCATCATTATCTCCCAGTCATTATAAGTAGGTAATCTACTAGCTGAACATGTAAGTCCAACATCTGTAATTCCTAATAATTTAGGTTCATAATATTTTTTTATTCCATTTAAGTTATCAATAAGATACTTTTTAGTTTTGTCAATTTTTGGATAAGCACTTTTACTCATTCCAATATAAAGTAGTGCATCATCTCTATAGAAGAATCCTTCCCCATCATTTGGATTTTCTCTATTACGTATATTAAACTTAATTCTATCAATTATGCTCATCTTATTCCTAGAGTATGGAATATAGTTAAAAAAAGATCCTTGTCCTTCTTCAATATAAATATGCCCTGCACACTTTGGAGATCTTAATAACCAATTAACCTCTCTATATGCCCATCCACAATATAATATAAATTGTTTATTATATTTTTCTGTATGGTTTTGGATTTTTCTTCCTGTTGGTGAGTCAAAAAAAATTTTTTCAAAATAGCTATCGAAATTACCAGGTTTAATATCTAAAAAATTGAATGGGAGTATCTCTAAAGAAGTATCTCTTAACGAAATAATAAGTATGTTTTCTTTATCTAAATTTAAATTATCAATAATCATCCTCGTAATAATTGCTAAAATTGGACTTGCCACTATGAAGACATTAAGATATTTATTTGTTTTTAGTTCACTTATAACCTCAGCTTTATTCAGATTTATCATTACTATTTCAGATTTTAATTATCAAAAACACTTGAGTCTTTAATTTGAATACTGTCCTTCTGAGACATTTCGATATATGAAGTCTTTAATCCAAATAAACTACCCTTTTTAATGTTATCCCATTTCGTTGCAATGATTGAACCGTTAAATCTATATAACTTTTCTTTGTCAAAAGATAGGTTTCTAAATCTACCTGGATTAATTAAATTAAGACCTGAGTCTCCATGATTGAACATAGGCTCCCTCTCTTCTTGAACAGATACAACAGAATCCGAATTTGATATTAGTAAATTATTTAAAGCTTTATCTATATGATCTGCTCTTCTATTTATTGCATGAAGACTTAAGTAAATAATAATATCTGGATATGATCCAGTATCATCTTTGTAAAAATTTCCAACAGAAATCATGAAATCATTTATTGGTATATTTTGAAGGTTAGATTCAGATTTTCTTAATAATCTCATGTGCGCAGATACCTTATTCTTTTTTTCTAAATTTTCTGAGAAGTCTAAGACTTTTTGACTTTTGGAAAAAATAACTAGATCTGAAATTTGTTTAGAATCAAATGCACAATTAATTGCTTTTTCTAACAATGACACTCCATTTATTTTTTTAAATGGGACATTTTTAATATTCGGGTATGACTCTTTAACTGGGATTAGTGCCAGTATTTTTGGCTTATAGTTTATTTTGGATTTTTTTCTTGCCTCTTTAAAGATTTTAGCTCTTGCTTTTAACAATCTATCGCTATCTCTACTTAAAGATTTTTCATGTTGTCTATAGTAAAATAATGGTAAGTCTATACTTAGTGCCCCAATCTTCCTATATAATTTATACCATAAATCCCAACCATCCTGTGCATCAACATTTTCAGAATACCCTCCTTCTTTTCTTAATTCATCTGTTTCGAAAAGAGTACAAGCACCATGAGGAGGTAATTGACCAGATAAATCCTCTTCGCCAAGTTTATGTTTAGTTTCTATGCCTATTATATTTCCAGACTCATTTGTGTAAAAATAGTTTCCATATGCTATTCCTGCATTTTTATTGCTCTCTAATTTATTTACCATAATAAATAATGCTATTTCATGAAACCAGTCATCGGAGTCTAATCTTATCATATATTTACCACTTGCTTTAGAAAGTACTTTATTAGCAACTTTTTGTAATCCAATTGGTTTTAAATTTTTTATAAAAAATATTTTTGATGGGTGTTTACTTTGATACTCTTTTGAAATTTCTTCTGTATCATCATTAGAACCTTCATCGATAATGAACAGCTCCCAATTAGAGTATATTTGACTTAAAACACTTTCAATAGATTGGCGAAGATACTTGCCATAATTTCTACATGGAATATAAATTGTAACTAAAGGGTTTGTTTTCATTTTATAATTTATTGTGAGGAAAATCTATTTTTTCAAATCCTACCATTACTCTCTTTAATTGAAATAAATTTTCGTTAAAATCGTTGTAGCCATTAATTGCAGTAGGGCAGCATATAATACCATGTTTTTTTAATCTTAAAATTACCTCTTTATTAAAGTGATTCTTCTGTCCTTCAGGATATGAAAAATGTTGAATTTTTGATTTTAATTCATTAGATAATTTATCTATACATTCAGAAATTTGGTAATTAAGATTATCATAATTTACAGATGATAAAATATTATGAGACACAGTGTGTCCTCCAATTGTAAATAATTGATTATCATTCATTTGCCTAAGTTCGTTCCAAGATAATGTCTTGTAATTATCATGTAAATCTTTTCTGGGAATTACATCTGTTTGATGAATTAGATCATTTATAATCTCATCTTTTTGATCTGATTTAGTTTTTTTACAGAATTTTTTTATAGAAATTAAAGCAATTGATTTATTCTTATTTGATGTTAAGTCAAAACATGTTTTTTTATCTAAGTATAGCTCTATTGATTCCTTTTCACAGAAATGAAGACATTGCTCAATCACATCAACCCAAAACATTTTTTTAGTATCTATTACCCCTGTAGTTATATAGAAAACACTAGGAAGTTTAAGGGACTCTAGTATTGGAGCTGCTATAGTTATATTATTTTTAAACCCATCATCAAAACTAATTATTGTAGGGTATTCGGGAACTCTTTTATTATTTTTCTTTATCTCAACCCATTGATCTATACTTAATGGTGAACATCTTTTTTTAATAAACTCCATTTGAAACAAAAAGTCATCTTCATTAATATGCTTACCCTGACAATTAATAATTCCCTCGTTGGGCTTATCAGTCACACCGTGGTATAAGAGTATATTCAATTTATCTTTTAATTGAGTATTTAAAGCGTATTTCATTATTATATGTTTTTACAATAATTATTAAACTTTAGTTGTACTTTTTTTTTCAACTCAAGTGGCATGAAGGTGAAATACTCTCCAACTTTCTCTTGTTTTTTTAATTGAATATCTCCATTAAAAAAATCTTCTAACAACATTAAAGTTATATCTACAGCTAATATTGTTGTATAATATCTAATATGATGTATTTTCATTGAGTTTTTAATTTCTAAAAGTTTTTGATATACATAGTCTCCTGTGTCAAGCTTCTTCTCAACCATATGAATTGTAGTACCTAATTTATCATACTCATTATTGTATATTGCCCACAAATCAGAATCAAGACCTCTATAAAACTGAGGAATTCCCCTATGAATATTAAATAAATTACCATCAAAAAGTGAATAAATCTTTTCTTTTATTAACGATGTTCCAAAAACTAAACCTAGAGAGGGTTTTATTATTTTTATTTTGTCAAAAACAATACTATCATTAATATTATTAACGTTATAAACTTTTATTGTTTTGTTAAGATCTCGTGAAGTAGTTTTAAAAAAATTTTCTATTTCAAATTTTTCTTCTATAGATTCAAATAATGGGCCAGTTTTAAAATTAGGTTTTGGTAGGTTCTTTTGAAAAAATACAGAATCAACAATGAATCCTTCTTCATAAATTTTATTAATATAGAATCTATGATGTAAAGTGTCAGTTGTTAGAATAATTATTTTTTTAAACTCCAATTGAATTATTTTTAAATATATTCCTACCAATAGTAGTCATAGTTCTAAATTCATCTGGTGTTGCACTCAAACTATGATCTCTTATAGTTGTATCCGATTTATCTAAAGTAAAATGTTTCTCAATAATTTTTGCTCCTCTAGTAATTGCTGTTAAAGGTATTTCTATACCAATTGAATGGTCAGAGTAACCATCAAATTTTGAGTTTTTAAAATCTTTAGGAAGGTCAACTAAGTCCGATGGAAAAGTAGGGTATTTTGACTTACACCAAAGGTAATGAACATTATCATATTCTTTAAAAGGCAAATTTTCTTTATCAGACATTCCAAGAGAAATAAATGTTGGCTTATTTAAATTTAGAATCTTTTCTACTAGAGCAGGGTTATCTACTACTGTTCTACTTGCAATTTTAAATTTGTCTTGATTAATTTTTTTTGATAATTCAAAGGCTTCTTCATTAAAAATAGAAGCCATAAATTGAATATCATAATAATTGCAACTTTCAACTATTTGTTTTAGAGCCTCTAAAGGAATATGATTAATTTCATCTTTTTTAGCTCTCCATCCTAACTGGAATTTTGCAATATCCGCACCAGCCAATTTGGCTTGTCGAATAAGTTCATGACATAAATCAAGATTTCCATTATGATTAAGTCCTATTTCTGCTATAAATATCATAAGATTTAGTTTTTAGTTTTACTTATTAGCCATGATCCTATAAATAAATGATCAAGCCCACATCTTAAAAATGTGTCAATGGCATCATGGGGTGTTCCCACAATTGATTCTCCATGAATATTAAATGAAGTATTCATCAATGCACCAACACCGGTTATCTTTTCAAATTCTTCAATAAGAGAATGATACTCAGGATTATCTTCTTTATGAACAATTTGAGGTCTAGCTGTTTTATCAAATGGATGAATACCAGCTGCTATATGATCTTTTGCTAAATCGGTTGTATCAAAACCTACAGCCATAAATCGTCCATCAATACCCTTTGGATTAATTATATAGTCATTTTCTCTTTCCTTAATAATGCTTGGTGCAAATGGCATCCAAAAATCTCTCATTTTAACGAGTTTATTTATATGATGAATAACATCAGGTCTTCTAGGATCTGCAAGTATTGATCTATTTCCAAGAGCCCTAGCACCAAATTCCATCCCACCTTTACCATATCTCGCAACCACATCCCCATCAGATAATAGTTTTGCAACTTTTGATTCATTTGTATTTTGAACTTTGTAGTCTTCCGGAACTATTTTTTCAATTGTCTTCAGAATTAAATCTTCACTATATATAGGGCCTAGAAATCCATTGGTTGGAGATTTGACACTTTCAATAGATTGAGTCTCATTGATATATTCTAAATAAGCAGCACCAATTGAAATTGATTCATCTCCAGGACCAGGAGGCACAAATAGGTATTCTAGATCATCTAGTTCTGAAATTAATTTATTTGCCTTAATATTTTGAGCTACACCGCCTGATAAAATAATATTTGCAATTCCTGTTTCCTTTATACCATTTGATATCCAATTAACCAAAAGTTCTTCACACCTTTTTTGAATTCCGTATGCAATAGCATCAAATCTTTGACCCTCAAGTTTATCTTTAAAGTAGAAAAAATGATCTTGGATTTCTTTTTTATATTTGAATCCTAATCCATCATTTTGAAGAGTTTCAGCATAAATATCATAAGCCTCTTTTCCATATTTATCAGAATTGTATGCTGCAAGACCCATTAATTTATATTCATGCTCAGCAGGCCTCATTCCTAACAAGAGTGTAGCATATCTATACATTCTACCAATGTTACAATTTGATGTTCTATATATTTCGTTTAGTAGACTGCCCTTTTCCCCAATTGAAACTGTTCCATTTGCAGAGTCACCAAATCCATCCATTGTATAAACAAGTGTTTTTTCATTAATTTTAGGACACATCATATAGGCATAATAAGCATGACATGCATGATGATTTTGATAAGAAATTTTACTTTTATCTATATTTAGATATTCTGAAACATGCTTTACCCTAGCTAGCCACATTCCTTCATGGTCTAACTCATCTTTTATTAATTTTTCATCATATGGAAATGACTTTTTATCAACCCTATGTGACAAAATATCAAGATACTTAGGTTTTTTATTTTCATAAAGTTTGGGGTACCAATACTCTTTTTGTTCTTTCCAATAATCCAAGACACTTAATCTTGAATTTCTTCCGGTATAGAAATAAGCTGGAATTAATTTTTTTGTAGACATTGCAACTCTATCAATCTGGTGAGGTTTAATCCCACCTTGATCCATTACACATTCAATTGCCTGTCTAGGAAATCCATAATGATTTTTTTGTCTAGAAAGTCTTTCTTCTGCGATAGAGCATTTTAGTTCACCATTGATAATTAGTGCTGCACTTGCATTATGCCCATCATGTATTCCTAATACTACCATATTTTTTATTGTTATTATTATTTTCCCACTCAAATGCGAGATCAATTAACTGAATATAATCTGCATTAGTATTATTTTTTTTTATTTTTTTAGCAATCCATGTAGCTTTTTTCAAGTCTTGATGATTGTCTATGACAAGTCTAGAGTTTACCTTTTCCTTTGGAATCCCATTTTGCACATTTCTAATATTAAACAATTTTGGATTTTCATAAAAATATTTTGTTATGTGTTCTCTGTGATCTTTATTATTACTTTGTGCAATTACAAACTTCAATGCATTAGTTGAAATCACTTCTCCAGACAAACCAGGTGGAACGGTTCTTGGGAAAATATTTGTCGTAATATCACTAGATTCTAGATTATGTATTTCGATTAATTTATCATAAATAGTAAAGTCAAAGAACGGCCTATCTCCGCAAATTCTGAGGAAACTATCATAATTAAACTCTTTGCATGTTTCAATTGCTCTAACGGCAACATCTAATAAACTACCTCTATACACATCAATATTTTTGGATTTAGAAAGAGTGGCAATTATATCATCTTCTTTATCAATTGATGTTGCAACACATAAATGGTCAATCTTTGAAATTTGCTTTGCTCTCTCAATTACTCTTTCAATTAGAGAGACGCCATCTATTTCAATCATTGCCTTACCCGGTAACCTTGAAGAATTCATCCTAGCAAATATTATTCCACCTATTCTAGTCATTAATATTGTTGTTTAAAATATCCTCAAATAAGTCATAAATACCATCCATCTGATAATCATAAAAGCTATTATCAATAAGTGACTTAAACCTTATTGAACTTCTTGAATTTAGAAGTCCCATTGTACATTCTTTTACCATTTTATTTTTCAAAAAATTGATTATATAGTCCTTATTTTGAATTTTATTTTCCATTATCTCCTTGTACCTCAAGCTAGAGGACCAACTAATAGTGTTGGGACATCCTTTATACCAACAATTACCAAAAATTATTGATTTCTTACCAATAATAGCAGATTCAAATCCAAGAGTTCCAGTAATTGTAGATGTAAATAATGAATTTTTAATTAAGTCAATTGTTTTTATTTCATGATTGATAATGAATACATTATCTATTTCGTTAATTAGCCTGTAAAGAAGGGGACTTCTTCCTCTGTAGCCCCATATTGATTTGACAAAAACTGATGGATGTTCTTTTATATATATTTTAATTTCATTTGGGACTAATTCTCTAAGCTTAAGAATTGCAATTAGTTGATCATGAAAATCACCACCATCAGGAAGAGTTGATCTCTCTGGCTCATAGTGAAGTCCATAATAGATGAAATCATCTTCTAGACTAAACTTATTGTAAGTATATTTCTTTAATTCCTTTAAAATGTTTTGTCTTCTTTTATTTATATATTTTAATTTTTTTAATGCTGAGATTTTAAAGGGATTTAATGGGTTATATTCAAGATGTTCATTATAATTCTTTTTAGAAATATATTTTCTAAGGGTGTCTTTTAGTAAATTAATTATTTGATTTTTTTTCCAGGTTAGACTCTTAGATTCAAGTCTTTCGAGTTCAGTATGATTAGTTCTATAAGTATCTTTTTTTTCATGAATATTATCAACTATTGACTTAATCTTATCTGAAAATTTTAAAATATATTTTTTATTTATAGGTTTTAAAAAATTTAATCTATTACCGCTAACTGTATCCTGAACTGATAGAATCGGAAGATATGTCCATGATACAAAATTTCTACATGGAATATTATAAAATTTACAAACTTGGAAGATAGTATGTTGAATATGTGAATGTGGATTCTCAACTGAAATTAAAAAATCAGGTTTTTGTGTTTCAATTTTATCCAATGTCCAAAGAACTGTTTGGTGAAAAATTGTTTCTCTATCAAGCCTACTCAACATTGATGTCTCATCTATTCTATCCATCATTTTTAATGAACGATCTTTTGCAATTAGATAATTTGTTGAATGGAAAAAATCATTAAGCCTACCCTCACAATTGAAATCAGATATTTTATGAGATTTAAATTTAAAAAAATCAAAGTCTTTTACAACCTCATCTCCAAATTCTAATCTTGCTCTTTCAAAATGAGTATGATCTCCAATCCATAGAACAGGCTCGGCTATTTTGTTCTCTTTTAATTTGACAGCTATGTCAAACCAATGTTCATTTGAAGTCATAAAATAGAAATACCTCTTCATTATTAATTTAAATTAGTTGTAACTCAACCATTTTACTAAGTTTTGATTGATTATTAGTTTTTAACTCCTTGAAATTTCCACTCTCAACTATTTTTCCATTTTCCATTATGTAAATTTTGTCAACATTCTTTATAGTTGAGATTCTATGGGCGATTATTATTACTGTAATTTTTCCTTTTAATGATTCTATACTTTCCTGTATTTTTATTTCAGATTCAGAATCTAGGGCACTTGTTGCTTCATCTAAAATTAATAAATTAGGGTTCCTATATAACTCTCGTGCAATAAAAATTCGTTGTTTTTGACCACCTGATAAACGTAAACCTCTATCTCCTACTTTTGTGTTAAAACCATCCTCCAATGTATCAATAAAGTCAAGAATATTTGCTTGATCAGCTACATCTCTTATTCTTTTTAATATATCAGGGTCTTTAATATCATCTTTCCACATTATTATATTATTTGCAATTGTGTCATCGAAAATCAAGGTCTCTTGTGATACGTATCCAATTTGACTATTCCAACTTGACTTTTTAATTCTATTTGAACTTATGCCATCAATGAACATATCACCTGAGGTGTATTTGTGAGACAAAGTAATAATATCTGCTAAAGTTGTTTTTCCTGAACCTGATTCTCCAATAAATGCAATAGAACTTTTTGCAGGGATGTTTATAGAAATTGAACTAACACCTTTTGAGTTTTTTTCATAACTAAAGCTTAAATTTCTTAAATCAATTTCTTTACTTAGTTTACCAATTGAAATTTCTCCATCTGATAATTGATTCTGCTTTTGATTAATAAATTCTTTATGAACAAGTTCCATACTTCCGATATATTGAAATGTTCCTTGAAAAGCAGTTTGTACCTCTAAGGTAGAGTTTAAGGCTCTGTAAAATAATACTATAGAGACAAGTATTGGCTCTATTTGAGAGTTAAAATAATAAATTTGAATATATAGAATTGATATAATAAACACTACAGCAATAGGTTCTCTTACTGATTGAGTAAAGGCACTTGCAATACCTGATTTAATATGAGTATTAGTTAAAATAGAAATTGATTTGAAAATGTATCTCTTTAAGGATGTAATTTGATTTGTAGATATTAAATACTTAAAACCGTGAAGAGATTGGATTAACCACTTGGTTAGTATCCCATTTTCCTCTGCGTTAATTCTAGATAAAGTTTGAACGTATGTGTTCATTTTCAAAAAAAGTAATAAAATGATAACCCCAAAACCTAGTGCCATTGCTCCAAAACTAAATGTAATTATAAATGCAAGAGACATTAAAACTATTGTATTCATAAAGTGGGAGCCAAGCCATACAAGTTGCTTAAAAGCTCTTAAAGCTTGTGTTGGTTGCTCATTTATTAAATTTATTAAATCACCTGTGTTTTTTGAAGAAAAATAATGATAGCTCATATTTGAGTATAATTCAAATAATCTCATTTTAATTTCTTTGAGCAGAGTCCCCATCATAAAAGCTGTAAGACCGTGGGCAAAAAAAGTAATAACACCTTTTAAAATAAATGCAATTGCTATTATTGCAAGTATTGAATACATTGAATCTGAAAGTCCAAGATAATTGATAAATGAGTTAAGTGTTTGAACAATTACTGATTCTGACTCAATACTCGATCCCTCATCAATAGATTGTAACAATGGAATTAGCATTAATATTCCTATTCCTTCTAAAAAAGATGAAATGATTCCTAGAATATAAATTAGATACATTCTTACTCCAAGATATAACTGATAAATTCTTATATATCTATATACGTCTTGTAATGGTTTTAATATTTTCATATCAAAATATATTATAATCTTGATGTATAAATTGGTTTTTCTAAAATTCCTTTAACATCATATACAATAGTATCATCATTAATTTTTAATTTTTCATAATCAATTGTTTTAAATTTATCGTGAGCTACAGCTACAATAATCATATTATATTTTTTATTAGGCAACTCGTTCATAACCTGAATGTTATGGTCTGAGAAAAAAGAGTCTGAGTCTATCCATGGATCAACAACATCAAATTGAACTTTTAAATCTTCAAGTTCATTAAAAATATCCAACACACGAGTATTTCTGTAGTCAGGACAGTTCTCTTTAAATGTTGCTCCTAGAATTAATACATTTGTTTTATCTGATAAACTATTATTGAAATTATAAGCCTTAAATAACTCAGACACAACAAATTTTCCCATGCTATTGTTAACTTTTCTTCCGGCAAGAATAATTTCAGGTTTGTATCCTTCAATTTTTGCTTTATATGCTAAATAATATGGGTCTACACCTATACAGTGTCCTCCAACAAGTCCTGGCCTAAAGTCTAAAAAATTCCATTTAGTTGAGGCTGCGTCAATTACATCATTGGTATCTATATTCAGTTTAGAGAAGATCTTAGATAACTCGTTTATAAATGCTATATTAATATCTCTCTGAGCGTTTTCAATCACTTTTGCTGCCTCAGCAACTTTGATAGAATTTGCAACATAAGTACCTGCATCTATAACTGATGAGTACAGTCGATTTATCTTTTTAGTCGTGTTTTTATTTGAACCTGAAACAACCTTTACTATTTTTTCTATTGTACGTTTTTTATCTCCAGGATTAATTCGCTCTGGAGAATATCCACAGAAAAAATCCTGATTATATACCATCTCACTATGTTTCTCAAGCAAAGGTACACAGACCTCTTCTGTACAACCTGGATACACAGTACTTTCATATATTACGATATCATTTTTTGATAATATTTTACCTACTGATTCTGAAGCTAAAACTAAGGCAGTGAGATCTGGCAAATTATCAGTATTGATTGGTGTAGGTACTGTAATAATATAAATATTACAAGTTTTTAAATCATTAATATTGTCAGTCAATACAAAATTTCTATTTTTTGCAATATTCAAGCTTTCAGTTGAAATCTCCAATGTATTATCAATTGAACGGTTTAGTTCATTAATTCTTTTTGAATTAATATCAAAGCCAAGGACTTTATATTTTTTTGAAAAAGCTACTGCAACAGGCAAACCTACATAACCTAATCCGATAACTCCAATTTTTATTTTTTTCATACTTGTCCTAAAAAGAAAGTTTTAAATCCAATTGATTGAAGTTTATGTTTGTCAAGCAAATTTCGCCCGTCAAAAACCCATGGATTATCTTTCATGTTATTATATATTTTATTCCAATCATAACTTTTAAATTCATCCCACTCTGTACAAATGACAGCAAAATTTACATTTTTTAAAGCTATGTATGCATCTTTACAAATAGTAATTTGTGAAACAAGTTTTTTTATCTCTTTATTACTTTTTCCTGAACTTTCTAACTGAAGTTTTAAGTCTTCTAGAATTCTTTCCTTTTGGACCATAGGATCATAAATTTTAATTTTAATTTTTTGATCCAATAGTTGATTTGTCAAATAAATAGATGCAGATTCTCTAGAATCATTGGTATTTTTTTTAAATGCCCAACCTAAAATAGTAACGATTTGGTCTTCTTTATTTGATTTAATCTTGTTTATTATTTTGTCACCAAATCTAAATGTTTGATAGCTATTTATTTTGGTTACGTTCTCCCAATAATCAGCAACTTCGGATAAACCGTATTGCCTAGAAATATATACTAAATTTAAAATATCTTTTTTAAAACAACTTCCACCAAACCCAATGGATGATTTTAAAAAATCAGGTCCAATTCTAGAGTCCATTCCAACTGCTTTTGAAACTTCTTGAATATTCGCGTCTGTTTTCTCACACAATGCAGAAATAGAATTAATTGAAGAAATTCTTTGTGCTAGCATTGCATTTGAAACCAATTTAGACAATTCAGAAGACCAAACATTTGTTCTTAAAATTTTATTTTTTGGAATCCACCTCTCATATATCTCAACTAACTTTTCTACTGCTTCCTGCCCACTTTTTGTATCATCTCCACCAATTAGTACTCTATCAGATTTAAAAAGATCATTAATAGCTGTTCCTTCTGCCAAGAACTCTGGGTTTGATATTACTTCAAATTTGACCTTCTTATTCTCTGAACTTAATACTTTTTTGATTTTCTCAGCTGTTCTTACAGGTAAAGTAGATTTCTCAACAACTATTTTATCAGAAGAAGAAAATTTAGCAATCTGCATTGCACATTTCTCAACAAATGTTAAATCAGCTGCCATACCTTTTCCTTTTCCAGAAGTCTTGGTTGGTGTATTGACAGCCATAAATATCATATCCGCTTCATCTATAGCTTTTCCAACTTTTGATGAAAAAAACAAATTCTTATTTCTTGTCTTACCAATTATTTTTGATAACCCAGGTTCAAAAACAGGTAATTTGTTTAAGTCCTTTTTATTCCAATTTCTAATTTTTTTAAGATTTGTGTCAACAACAGTAATTTTAATCTCAGGGCACTTTAATGCAATTACAGCCATTGTTGGTCCACCTACATAGCCAGCTCCAATACAACAAATATTTTTAATTTTCATATTACTCTTTTAATAACCAAGAAGATGATTGAATTTTATCTCCAAGCCCATCTATTAAATTAATATTCAATTTTGCACAAATTGATGCCTCTGGAATTGAATCATTGGTTTGATCTCCTCCATTGGCAAAACATAAGTCAAGCTCTGAAGAATATTCTCCATGAATTTTTTCAATCGATTTTGATACGGTTCTGTCATTATCAATAGATAAAAAAGTTTTATCTGTAATTTTTAGTTCATCTACTATTAATAACCTTTCTTTTTCGTCCATGAACTCTTTTGAGCCCTTTAATTTTCTTTGATAATCATTATTTACAATTACAAATAATACATCTCCATAATTCTTTGCATTTTTAAAGTACTCAATATGCCCTTTATGTAGAGGGTTAAAATATCCCGAAACAATTATTGCCTTTTTTTTCATTTTGTTCTATTATAATCATCATCAATTCTAACTATATCATCTTCACCAAAATAACTTCCTGTTTGTACTTCAACGAAAACTAGAACTTGGTTTGAATTATTTTTAATTCTATGTTTTTCATTTTTTTTTATTGTTATGCAATCACCATAATTAACAATTTTAGTATTTCCTTCAATAGTTACTTCACCAGAACCCTTCACAATAGTCCATACTTCAGATCTTTTATTGTGGTACTGGTAACTAAGTCTATGTCCTGGTTTTACTTCAATCACTTTCAATTTATAATTAGGTTCATCCTTAATTACAATATACTTACCCCAAGGCCTTAATGCTTCTTCTATAACTTTCATGTCTATTAATCCTTAGAATATAACTTAATGTGGGGCTGATTTTCTAGAAGATTTGATGATAAATAGAAGCTTACTTTTCTTCCAATTAATTTTTCAATCTTGTTTTCCAGTTGAGCTATATAGTTAAAATTTAAATCATTACCTATTAGAAAAACTTCAATATTACCAGAATCAATTCCCTTGGCATAATCTCCAATTAAAAGAATATATTCAACATTACCCATTCTTTCCAAGACAACTTCTACCAAATCTTCTAATCCTAAATGCTTAAGTACAACTTTTCTTAAGGTTTCATAAAGGGGATGGTCTATATTTACTTTATATTCTATCTTATTATCTTGTTTAACTTTTTTTAAATAACCAGCTCCATATAGGTGGTTTAGCTCTTTTCTAATTGAGTTTGTAGATTCACCCATTTCATTAGCAAGACCATTTAAGTATCCACGATTTGCTTGAGAGATAAAAAACTTCAGTAAAAGTCTTAATCTTGTTTTAGATGTTATTAATTGATTTAGCATATTAAAACTATTATTAAGTTACAAAAGTACTTAATTTATGATAACTTTACAACTAAAAAATGTATTTATTATTAGAGGTTGAACCATAGTATCATCCTAGTCAAATAGAATATTTTAAAAAGTTATAGATTTTACATTATTAAATAAATATTACCTTTTTGAACAGATCCAAATATTTATTTAATTACTTTAAATGTGTTGTTTATCATGGTAATCTCTAAACAATGCCATTCTAAGCTTGTCTTTATAAGTGCCATTAATTAATTCATGTTTTTTAAGTCTACCTTCTTCAACAAATCCTAAAGATCTATAAAGACTTAATGCCATAGCATTATTAGCAATAACCCCAAGATTTATTTTTCTTAATGACAATTTTGTAAAACAAAAATTAATCACTGCAATAGAAGCCTCTTTTGCGTAACCTTTACCCCAAGTTGTTTTATCTCCAATCATAATTCCGTATTCACCATATAAATGTCTATAGTTGATAGGGTCTATTTTTATATTACCAATATGTTGATTAGTGTTTTTTAATATTATTGCCCATGAAAAGATTTTATTGTTTTCTATATTCTTTAAATAGTCTTCCAGCATTTGCAGTGAATAGTCTGCACCTCCTGTGTCCATATAGTGAACAACTTTATCATCTTGCATCCAACTTAGATAAATTTTTGACAAAAAGTCTAATCCTAATGGTTTTAAGGTCAGTCTTTCAGTATTAATGCTTATAATCGGTATATCTTTCATTTTTTAAAAAATTAGAGAGTGAATCCGTCATCAATAATTATATTTTGTCCATTTATATATTTACTCATATCGCTTAATAGGTATATAAGGGTTCCTGTTAGATCTGACGAATCTAGCATTCCTTTGTTTAAAGTATACGCTCTATAATTTTCTTTAAATATTTCCGAGTGATTATTAATTATACCTCCCGGACTAATACAATTAACTCTTATATTTTTACCTTTTAAATATTTGGAGAAATACTTATTTAAATGGATTATACCAGACTTAATTGCAGAATATTCAACAGGTGTTGTTAATTCTGTAGATTTATAAATTTCAAATTTAGGAGCAATTACTCCATATATTGAAGCAATATTTATAAGGTTTCCAATTCCTTGATTCAAAAAATATTTAATTGCAACTTGAGATGTTAAAAAATATCCACCTAAATGTAAATTAATATTTTCATTAAAATCATTAATATCAACATCTAAAAAATCATTTCCAAAATTTTCATTTCTTGGATACGAGGTGTTCACAACCGCATCTATGTGCTGATATAATTCAAAAATTTCTTTAAAAGCATTTTTTACTGATGATTCAGAGCTTATATCACATGGGATAAATTGAATCTTATTGGAATTTAATTCTTTTTTTAGATTATTGAATCGCTGAATATTTTCTTTAGTTTCTATATCACCAATTACAAGTTCTGCTCCATTTTCAATTACAGATTTTGAAAATGCTCTTCCTAGAAGTCCTAAACCCCCTACTATAAAAATATTTTTCTTATCTAACATTTAATTATATTTTCTAAAAACAGGTTTTACAACTTCAGAATTTAGATAGTCATCAACTTGACCATCAATAGCTTTTTTAATTACTCCAAAACTTTTATCAAGAGCAAACAGAGTTCGTTCCATTTCACTATCACCATGAGAAAAAGATAATGCTATATATGGAATTAAAATTTTTTCTCTCATCATTTCTTGTAAAAAGAGTGTTCTCAAGCTAAGAGAATTATTCCCTTGATTATCCATTATTAAATAATTAGGAGAACATCCTAAACCATTAAAAATAATATTTTTAGACAAACCATGCTTTTTTGAAATAGAATTTGCTTCTTTAATCAAGGTTGAGCCATAATCCCAAATATGTTGTATTACATTATCTCTTTTTAGTATCTCAATTGTTTTAATAAAAGCACCTAATGAACTCATTTCTGCTCCATGAGTTGTAGAGGTAAGGAATACTCTTTCAGCACCAATATTTCGAATTGACCCTAAGGACATAATCTTCTCTTTACCACAAAGTGCAGCTACAGCAAAACCATTTGCCATTGCTTTTCCAAAAGTACATAAGTCGGGATCTACATTATAAAAATACTGAGCTCCTTTTAAATGCCATCTAAAACCTGTAATCATTTCATCTAAAATAAATACACTTTTATGTTTCTTTGTTAGAGCTCGAACCTGATTTAAGAAATTATTTCCATTGTCAGGACACTCTCTACATGAGTTTATTTTTTGACATCCAGAAATACATGGAATTAAGGAAGTTGCAGGTTCCAAAATTACACCAGCAATTTGATCTGGGTATTTCTTATACAGTTCCTCTAAAGAACTTATGTCATTATAATTAAACTTTAGTGTGAAATGCTCGGTTTCTTTTAAAGTTCCTTTTTTAACCTCAGTTGAACTAATGAACCAATCATTGAAAGAAAAAAATGGTTGCTCTGCTGGAACAGCAATATATTTTCTATTGGTATATGCTCGAGCCAATTTTATTGCAGCTGTTGTTACTGTAGACCCATGTTTTGCGAATTTAACCATTTCAACAGAAGGAATAAGATCAATTATAAGTTCTGCAGCATTTAGTTCAGTTAATGATGCTCTTGTTAAGTTATTTCCTTTTAATATTTCTTGATATACGGCATCAGCCACTTCTTTGTTCCCATATCCAATATTTACAGATCTCAATCCCATACCATAGTCTAAATACTCCTGGCCATTTGTATCATAAACATATGCGCCTTTTCCACTTGATAATATAGGTGGTGCGTTTGAAGGGAATTGGTCATCACCCCTTGAGTATGTGTGAGCACCCCCTGGAATAGAATTATGAAGCCTTTCCTTATAATTTTTCATTATCAAATAATTTTAATGAATATGCTGTATATACTTGAAGGCTGTTTTCCATTATTGATTTCAATTTTTTTATATGCTTCTATTAATTTAAAACCATTTATCATCATCATAAACTTCTTTTTTTACAGTATGTTTTTTGTGTAATCTTTTTTAATTAAAAAATCTAAAAATTCCATTTCAATTGGATTATCAATTTCAAAACATATATGATCCATTTTATAAATTAAACTCTTATCAGTTATTTGTGTTCTAAATTTTAATTCAAAAAACTTTCTTCTAAAAACATAAATTGAGGCATTCATATCATAAACTTTAGGGCTTTTTTGCCTTGAAAAATAATCTTCTTCATTTTTGACTAAATCAAAAAATCCATTTTCTTTTTTTTCTACCATATCAAAATATGGGTTGTGATTAGGATCACTAACTGAAAAAATATTATAAGCTTTTTTATTTTTTTTTAAAATATCAAATGAATTTAATAGGTCTTTAATAGTTCTTAAAGGAGATGTTACGTCTAAATCTATTATGTAATCATATTTTTTTTTGTTTTCAGTTTCCATATAATTTAAAACATGGTCAATAGTTTCAACTTTACCTGCCTCATCATTTGCCAATAATGAAGGTCTTAAATAAGATGTTTTTAGTCCATGATCTGAAGCTACTTTTTTTATCATTTTATCATCTGTTGATAATATGATATCACAATCAATATGATTTTTAAATTCCATTGCAAAATCAATAGTATATGCTATTAATGGTTTTCCATTAACCAGAAAAATGTTTTTTTTTGGAATTCCTTTAGATCCTCCCCTTGCACAAATTGTAATTAAAATGTTACTATCCATTTAGTTCTTTTTTAATTCAAACTCCATCATGATTTTAACTAATTCATCAAATTTAATTTTGGCTTTCCACCCAAGAACCTTTTCCGCCTTTGTCGGGTTCCCATGTAAATTTTCTACTTCTGTTGGTCTAAAGTAATAAGGGTCTATATAAACTAGTACATCATTAGAGTCAGAGCATTTACCAACTTCGTCTACGCCACTACCTTCCCAATAAATATTATAACCTGCAATTTTAAAAGCTTTTTCAATCAACTCTCTAACAGAGTGAGTTTCTCCAGTTGCAATAACTAGATCTAAGGGTTCCTTATGCTGAAGCATTAACCACATAGCTTCAACATATTCCGGAGCATATCCCCAGTCTCTTTTAGCATCTAAATTTCCTAATTTAAAACTTTTAATTTTCCCACTTTTAATTTGAGCTATTGATTCCACAATTTTCTTAGTTACAAAACTATTACCTCTTCTAGGACTTTCATGATTAAATAGAATTCCGTTTGACCCAAAAATACCATAAGCTTCTCTATAATTGATAGTTGTCCAATATGCATATAGTTTTGCTGTTCCATATGGACTTCTTGGATAAAAAGGAGTAGATTCTGATTGAGGTGATTCAGAAACTTTTCCAAACAACTCACTGGTTGATGCTTGGTAAAATTTTGTTTTGTTAGTTAAATTATTTTGTCTTATTGCTTCTAAAATATTTAATGTACCAACAGCATCAGTTTGAGCTGTATAGCCAGGAATATCAAATGATACTCTAACATGACTTTGTGCAGCAAGATGGTAAATCTCATCTGGTTTAACTTTAGAAATTATATCACTCATACAAATTGAGTCAGTTATATCTCCATAATGGACATTAAAATGTTTGTTTTTTCCCTCCCCCTTATATAAGTGGTCGACTCTTGAGACACCCTCTAGACTAGACCTCCTGATTGTTCCATGAACTTCATATCCTTTTTGTAACAAAAACTCTGAAAGATAGCTTCCGTCTTGTCCTGCAACACCTGTTATTAATGCTTTTTTCATAATTTATATTATACTGTTTATAATTTTACATATTTTGTTTTGGTCCTCATCTGAAAGGCCTGGGTAGCTTGGCAGTAAAATACCTAATTTATAAATTCTATTGGCTGTTTCACTGCTTGATTTTTCATAAAAAGGCAATTGGTCGATTGGGGTAAAGAGTGGACGTGTTTCAATTGAGTTTTCTTTTAATTTTATCTCAACTTTTTCTCTTTTACTCTGACTATCAAAAATAATAGGTGTCATCCAATAGGATGGTTCAGTGCCTTCAAGCTCCTTAATAAATCTCACTTTATTTTCTAAATTAGATTTATAATTATTATACAAACTTTTTTTTAGAGAAATAATTTTATCAACTTTATCTAATTGCCCAATTCCAATAGCTGCTTGGATATTTGTCATTCTGTAATTATAACCCAAAACATCATGGAAGTATGTTCTTTCAGAGTTTCCTTGATTTTTAAGCTTTTTGATTTTATTATAATGTTGTAAATTTTTACACAACACCATGCCACCTTCTCCAGTTGTAATTGTCTTATTTCCAAAAAAAGAAAATGTAGAAATGTCTCCAAGAGTACCTGACATTCTACTTTTATATCTTGCACCAAAGGATTCTGCAGCATCTTCAATAAGAAAAAGTCCATACTTTTTTGCAATTTCATTAAGCCTATCATAATCACAAAGAAATCCATAAACGTTAGTATACAATATAGCCTTTGTTTTTGGAGTTATTTTACTCTCGATACTATCAACGTCAATATTTAAGTTCTCTGATCTAATATTGCAAAAAACAGGTTTAGCACCTACATGTAAAATGGCATTTGTTGATGCAACATATGTAAAGTTTGTTGTTATTACTTCATCATCTTGTCCTATATCTAAAGCGAGCATTGCCAGATGTAAAGCTGTAGTTCCACTTGATGTTGTTGTACAATAATCTGCTTTAATATATTTTTTTATTTGCTCTTCAAATTTATTGATGTAAGCTCCTTTAGATGAAATCCATGTTGATTTCATACAGTCATTTACCAAATCTTCTTCAGTTTTATCTATAAATGGCCTATAAATTGGAATAGCTTTGTTTGTCATATAAATTAAAGTTAATTAACTATTTCAATTTGTTTATTTATTGTTTCTGTATCAATATTCTTTACCTCAATTACATGATCCCATAAAGAATAATAATTTTTGAATTTTAAAAACCAATAGTCATTATCTAGAGGTTCATTAGAATCAACTTTACCATCGTTATCGCTATGATGAATAACCTTAATCTTATCAAGAATTTTCTCAACTTCTTTTACTTTTTCAAGTTTTAAAGTTGAAGATGAAACTTTCAAATGAGCAGTATCTAGTAGAAGTCCAAAATTAGTTTTATTAATTTCTTTAAAAACATAATTAATTTCTTGAGCGTCACAACATAAAAAAGAATTTACATTTTTATTATCGATATAATTTTGTTTTGAAACCACATTATTCTCTATGTAAAAATTTACATTTAATGATTCTGCAAATGTCAAAATTTTATTTAATGACTCAAGAAATATATCTATGTGATGTGATCTTTGAAATTTTTTTTCAATTTGGATAAACTTACCTAGGCTGTCTGGCTTAGGATCAATACAGAATCCTGCATGAGCAGAATAAAAATCAATTTTGTTTTTAGCTGACAATTCAATATTTTTTAGACAATGAGTCAAAGACAACTCTCTTATTTCTTTACTTTCGCTTGCCAGATTTATTACAAATGGAACTTTTGGAGCAGGAAAATAATTATGAAGTAGTTTAAAATTTTTATTGAAATTATTGAAAAAGTTAATATTATTTGGATTATAAGGCAATCCTGAACTAAACTCAAGGTTAAAGTTATTATTATTTGCTTTATCCAAAATTTTAGAGATTGGTGTTCCTGAAAAACATAGGGTACTTATGTAGGTTCTATTCCTCATTGACAATATTTTTTAATTCATTTATTGATTTAACCTCAATACCATTATATGTTGCAAATGGATATGGAGGATGAGTCATTGCTCTAATAAACCTTTCAATTTTTTCTTCACTCCATTTTAATGAAATAATTCCGTCGTATGGTGCTCCTCTTTTAAAATATTTTCCTTCACCAATTTGAGGTGTTCCTTCATATCCTTGATCAATCATTTTGAGAACATATTCAAAGTGATTAAAGGCCTCAAGCATAACTTTCATGTACAAACTTCCCCCAGTGTCATAATCATTTATTTTAATTTCCTTTTGAAATATTATATTTCCAGTGTCAATATTTTCATCAATAAAATGATATGTAAATCCAGTATATTTTTCATTATTTATTAATGCCCAAGTTATACTGCTACACCCTCTATACTTAGGAAGAAGAGATGGGTGAATATTAAAAATCTTTTTATTACAAAAGTTTATAACATCCTTAGGTATTATGTAATTATAATAAGCTACACAAATCAAATCAGGTTTAAATGGAATGTTATCTAAAGATATTTTATTAAGTGAAAAGTTAATTTTTTTATTAATGCATACCTTCTTTAAGTCATGGATGAAATATGGAGACTCGTGTGTATATACAAAAACTTCGTGTTTCTGATCAATTAATTGTCTCAATATTTCACAACCAATAAGTTTATATCCACAAAGTATGATTTTCATTATATATCATTAAAATTTACTAGCTGATCAACAGAGACATCTTTGTTTATCTCTTTGCCAACGAAATTCAACAAATCATTTGGAACTAATCCATTCATTGGCCTCTTAAATGAAAAGTGCTCTAAGGAAAGTTTTGTTCCTTTTTTAATTGATTGTGAATAAACTAAACTTCGCTTCATGCCATAAATATTTTCGGATTCCATTTTGGTTGGGGCTTTTATAAATGTACCTAAAGACTTCTCTATTTCTCTGATTCCATATACTAAATCCTTAAATTCAATAGGATTTAAAGAGCATGAATGGTCTGGTCCGGGTAGTGATTTATCAGTGGTAAAATGTTTTTCAATTGAATGTACACCTTTTGCAACTGCAGCGAAACATGCAAAATTATTAACTACGTGATCAGAGTAACCAACTTTTATGTTAGGAATTGACTTAAAACTCTCAATAACGTTAATATTAGCTTCAGAAATATCTGATGGATAATTAGTCGTACATTGAAAAACAGTCAGCTCACTATTTGAGTTTTTGGATATAATTTCAACAGCAGCATGAACCTCTGACATGGTTGACATGCCTGTAGATAAATAAATTGGCTTTTTATTTTTAGACACATATTCCAAAAAGGGTAATTCAGTTAGCTGTCCTGATGCAATTTTAAATGAATCAACATTTAACTTCATCAAAAAATCAACATCTTCAAAACTGTATGGAGTAGACATAAAGTCTATATCAATTCTTTTACAATGTTCAATTAACTTTACATAATCGTCATATTTTAATTCAAGTGATTTAAGCATATCAAATTGGCTTTCATCACTATCAGTTACCTTCAACTGATACTTTGCTTTAGGGGCACCTGCTGTTACTAAGTTCTCTGCCTTAAAAGTTTGAAACTTAACACAATCTGCACCTGCTTTCTTAGCCTCATCTATTAATTTATGTGCAATGTCTATATCTCCATTATGATTAACTCCTGCCTCAGCGATTATATATGTTTTCATGTTAGATATTATTAAAATCAAAAAGACATATTTATTTTTAAGTAACAAAAGTACTTAATTTATGATAAATTTCAAATTTTCATATGAAATATATTATTATAGTATATTATTAATCCTTGTAATGATTGCAAATTTGTGAATAAATATATGTTTTTATTGTAGGTAAATTTATCTAATTTGCATTAGACATGGATGTTCTTCTAATTATAATATCAATTTTATTAAGCCTATTTGTTCTTAAATTTTCTCATAACTATTTTCTTAAACGAAAATTTCATGATCCCATTAACTCAAGATCATCTCATGTAGGAATTGCAACTAGAAATGGGGGTATCTCAATTTATTTAACTCTTTTATTGATTTCAGTTTACTTTTATTTACAAAGTATTGAAATATTTGATTATTCATATTTGATTCCATTGAGCATTCTTTTAGTTGTTGGACTATATGATGATATCTATGAAGTAGATTTCAAGCTTAAATTTCTTTTTCAAATTATTACAGCAAAAATTATGATTGATAGTGGATTAATAATTGATAATTTTCATGGAATACTTGGTATTTATGAATTAAATAGAATTTTTGCTCAAATTTTTACAATATTTATTGTAGTAGCGATAATTAACTCAATCAACTTTATAGATGGTATAGATGGTCTTGCTATTTCTATAATTTCAGTATTTATTATTTCATTTGAATTTTTTGCTAAAAATCAAACTGGGTTACAATCTATTTCAATTATTTTGTTAGCATCATTTATACCTTTATTATATTTTAATTACAGGTCAATTAAAAAAATTTTTCTTGGAGATTCCGGATCACTATTCTTAGGGGGAATAGTTAGTATATATGTACTTAATATTTTATCCACTGATTACATTATAAAGAATGAGTATGATTTAAATAAGATGATATTTGTTATATCTATTTTGGGTTATCCAATAATAGATATTACTAGAGTATTTTTTTTAAGGATATTAAAGGGAACATCTCCATTTGTAGCAGACAGAAATCATATTCATCACAGACTATTAAACAAGTTTAAAAATCATTTACTGACTTCTTTATGTATTATATCTATGTCAATATTACTTACAATATTTACTCAAATATTATTTAACTTCTGAAGTAATTTTAAATTTCTTGCGAACCCAATATAATCTTGTATTAACTTAATAAAACAAAAAAACAAATATTTATTAATTAGCTACTTTCTTTTTAGTAATAATAGTGTCGTTGGATTTTCAGGCTTAACACCTAAACCAAGATCCACAAGTTCAATATTAAAGTATTTACTTAATTCCCTTTTTGAGAACTTTTTTAAACCAATAAGCCTATCCTTATTCAATATTCTTAATCTTTTGGCTAAATCCAAAATTATTCTTGAGAAACTAAACATAAATATAGGCTCTAAAAGAGCCACTATCTCAACATCACTTTTTTTAATTTCATTTAGTGGAATCTTGTAAATACGAGGCATCTCTTCTAGGGTATGATGTGAGTATATAAAGGTTTTTTTTGTTAAAAATCTCTTATACTCATGAGTGTTTGTAAGATCACATTGATAAAACTCAACATTTTGAATATCAAATTTTTTGGCAGCAGTATTAGCAAGATCTACAGAGGTTTTGTTAAGCTCTAATCCAATAAATTTGATATCCTTATACTTTGAGGCAAACCATAATAAGTTTTTTCCCCCTCCACTTCCCAGCTCTACAACATATTCACAAGACGAATTTATCATTATGCCCTCAATTATCTCTAAAATCATCAATGCAACCTCATTTGTTTTTCCATCAACTAATTTATTATTAAGTAATGAATATCTAATTCTTCCATCTTGATCTTTATAGGGAAGATCAAAAAGATAATCTTTAGGAGTAGCGAAAGAATCTAAATTTTCAAATTTTTGTTGACGAATATTTTCATAAATTTCATTAATCAGTAATTTATCTCTTTTAGGCTTAGACTGTATTCTTAAAAACTGTTTTAAGAGATTTTTAATTTCAAGTTTTAATCGATATAATCCGTAAGAGTGAATGCTTTTACTCATTTTAATTTGCAATTAAACATTATTAGGAAATTAGTTAAAAACATTAATAAAAGACAATTAAATCAAATAAAATATTTTATTAGTTTTATAAAAATTTAAAAATGAGATTTAAAATGTTTTTAGCATTAATTACTTTATATTCATGTAGTACTCCAGAGGCCTGTGAAATAGAGATCATAGATGATTTAGTGTATAAAAATGAAGTCTTATTTTCTGGAAAATGTGCTTTCTATGATGATAACAATGGTAAAATGATAAGTTCCCATGAATATAATGATGGAAAGTTTCATGGAACATGGAAATTTTATTTTCCAAATGGTCAACTAGAAACAAAAGGGAAATTCGATAATGGGGTGAGAGTTGGTAGGTGGAACTATTATTATGAAAATGGATTAAAAAGTCAAATTTCAAGATATTTAAATGGGAAAAAACACGGTGTTTGGAAAGTATATGATGAAAATGGAAATCTTACTATAGAGCAGGAGTGGAATGAAGGAGTGGCAATAATAGATACAACTAGATTAAACAATAATTATCAAGAGATAAATATTGATGGGTATGATGTAAAGCCTATTTTAATTGATCCTAATTCAGATTAATTACAAAAATTATTGTATGCTGAAATAGATCCACCTGCAAATCCTAGTTTACTTGATTTTAGTAAATAATCACAACCCTTAGATAGACTATCCAATTCAATAAGTAATATTCCTTTATAGAATTCTGATTTACCGTCATTAATTTCAAACTCATCTATTACTTTAGAGAAATAATTGAGTGCATTTTCATATTTTTCTGCTAAATAATATGAAATAGCTGCATTTTCATAGTATGCATATTCAAATTCTGCTCTTTCTATTGCAAACTCATAATGATCCGCAGCTGTTAAATATTTCTCATCTTCAAAAAATTGATCAGCTAAATTTGCAAATGCTGATCCAAGAGATAAATCTTGCAAATCGGACTTAGAGATGACTCTAATTCCATCTAAAACTCTTTTATCAAAATTAGGGAATTGATTTTCAAAGCGAGGAATTAGTTCAAGTATTTCTGGATCTTGAGGTCCTACTATTTGATATCTGGAATCTAAATATCCTAACCAATGACTACTATTTGTTGGATCTATTTCAAGTAATAATTCAAATGACTCTTTTAATTCTAGAGTATCTTTTCTTTGAATTAGGGTTTTAAAAAATATATCCCTATGTACATTATTGTTAGGTATGCCATTAAAGGCATCCTTAGCATAGTAATATGCGCTATCAAATTCTTCAATATCAAAATATAAATACCCAAGCTGTGCCTGTGGTGATTTTATATATGGGTTATCTTTAATAGCATCCAAAAATAATCTTTTTGCAATATTTATTGAATCCTCATTTCTGTAATATCTGCCCACTAACATCTTTATAGGCTGTGTTGGACCAGAAAGCGTAGGAAAATCAACATCAACTTTTATAGCATCAGATAGTGAATACCTGTGCATCCCTTCATTAAGGTCTGCAATAAGATATGGCTGAATCTGAGAAGAGATAAAAGCCTTATAATTAATAAATAACATTAAAATAATGGTTGTTGTAATAAATAAAATTTTTAAAACTCTCATTATTTGAAATTAGATTTAGAGGTTTGCAATAAAGCTACAAGAGTAAACAACAAAAAGATATGATTTACAGGTCTTGCTATAGGAAAGTTTAGCATCGAATCAATAAAAATTGCAGATATAATTAATAAATATATCAAGTTTAAATTGTCTAAAACCCTATCTTTTAATTTAATTAATATGCGATATATAGGAATAAGATAAATCATAAGATATGTTAATCCACCTATAATTCCTATTTCTGCAAATATTTGTAAAAAATCATTGTGAACATGGTATGGGACTGTATATCCAACAACTGAGTCCCCAGCATATTGAATTGACTTAATCTTCCAGTTACCAACACCTATTCCTAATATAGGATATTGCATTATACTTTTAACAGCATCAGAATAATAGCCTAAACGTTCATTAATGGAGTCATCCTCAGTGTTTAAGCTAATTGAGCTTATTCTAGAGGTGATTTCATCAGGATTTTCAGTATTAAAAGTTGAATTCACAAAAAAATAACCAATCGACATAACAGCTAATATTGGAATAGAACTTTTAACAAATTTTTTAAAGTTAAAGAACATCACAACTAAAGTTAATAAGCCCAAAGACAAAAAAGCTGATCTAGTTAATAAAATAAATAATGCTGAAAATGCAACGAACAATAGTACGTATGATAGATAGATTAACCTCTTATCCTTATATGTATATATAATTAAATACACTACCATTATTTTTGATACTATAGAGTTAGCCGCAATATTTATATTACCAGTGAAGGTTCTCAGCAAAAAGTTGTCTCTCTCAAAAGTTTGACCATTAATTAAGACTCTATCTAAAGCATTATATAATATTGATGAACTTTCAATAAAAAGAGCGGTTACAGAGAAAATTATAAAATACTTTAGAAAAATTTCACCAGTTAATTTAGCAATAGAGAAAATAAATATAAATGACAACAAATATGTAAAATATCGAGAAAAAGCAATAACTGATTCACTAAAGTTATTTGCAAAAAATACCGAGAACAAACATATTAAAATAAAAAAAGAATAACATTTAGCAATTTTGTCTTTTAAAGCACAGTCAACACTTATCAAGAGTAAATTATTTCTTAATAAATATATAAATGATAAAGTATTTAATATACTTAGAAATAGAAATTGAGGAACTATTCTGTCCCACGATAAGTATAAATTAAATGTTGTTTCCGAAATTAAAAAAACGAAGAAATATAGACTTAGTATAACCGCGTTGAAAACATTTTTCATTTTTTAGTAAATATGTATAAAAATAAAAAAACCCTCCATAAAGGAGGGTTTAATTTATACAAAGTTATTAGTTAAATTATCCTAACCAAGTAACTCTATTAAATAATGTCTGTGCTACAGCATTAGAAGTAGCAGCAGCAGTTGCAGCTTCTTGCTGTCTTACATCAGTAACAGGTTCTAAAGCTCCAGTGTGAAGCGAACCGTTAGCCCATGCAGTATTACTTGTTTTAGTAGTAGACAATGCAATTGCAGCCATCGAAGCAGCAGCTGAAACAGCAGTTGTAACTGCAGGAACAGCAACTAAAGCGTCATTAGCTGTTAAAGTAAGTATAGTTGAAACACCATCATCAACAGTAGTGTTGTTAGATGTAATATTACTTGCTCCAATAGTCCAGTCAATCATAGCAGCTGAAGTAGCTGTAGTTGTACCAGCAGTTACACTAACTGAAATAGTTTTTCCGTAACCTCCACTATCTTCTTGGTTCATAGTCCATGCAAGTGCTTGAGAAGCAACTGCATCACCAACAGTTGGTGAAGTCATTGTTGCAATCGCAGCAGCTGATGCAGTACCAGATGAGTGATACTTAGCAGCCCAAGCTGTGTATACAGCAGCACCTAAAAGAGTTGCTGAAACAGCAGTAGCAGTTACTGAGTTTGAACCAATAGTAATTGTAACATAATCATCTGTACCCATACCGAAGTTAGTACTTGTAGTACCAGCTGCAGCAGCAGTAGCAGTTGTATATCTCTCACCAATTACAGAACCAGTTGCACCATTACCATGCTCTCTAAGAGTTATAGCAGCAGTAGAGTTAGCCCCTCTTTTTGCATCCATAGTAACACCCGCAGATGTTGCTCTTGATAAGTTAATTGAAGACTTAATAGCTTCAATATCAAGATCTTGGTTTCCACTCAATGCAAGTGCAGTACCATTTCCTGTTAATGTAGTATCAAATAAATTAACACCATTTGTTGTAACCTGTAAAGTACCGGCAGCAGTCCCTGCATCATTAGATAGAGCAGTTGGAGTAATGATCATACCGTAAATTTGAGCGATAGCATCATTAGCACCAGCAGCAGTGTTAGCAACAGCTTCAATCATCATAAGAACGGTTGAGTCGTTTGCTGTAGTTGTACCAGCAGTATAACTTGTAGGACCTAGAACGTTTAACGTTGTTGATACTGTAGCAGTTTCAGAAGCATCAGTATTATCAAAAGTTGAAACAGTATCAAATCCTGCATACCCGTCAGAATCAGCTTCAGCAGCTAATGCAGTAAAGTAAACTTTCATTGTGTCCATACCTGAAGTTCCATCATCCCATGAACCTGCATCAGCAGTACCACCATCTGCACCAGTAGTGGCAGTAGCAGTTTCGCCATCCCAAGTGTCATTACCCTTAGTAGCAGTTAAATCATTATCAAATAGGCTAAACGAAGGCTCAGTAGTAGTACCAAAGTCTTTAAGACCAGTCATATCTAACTCAGCTAAAGCATCATTACCAGTAACTGTGAATGTATCAACGTGGTCACCTGTAGTGTGTAGTTTAGTTAAACCTAAGTTATCTGTAACTATAAGGTCAACACCAGTTTCAACACTAGTAGCAGTACCAGCGGTTGTACCAGTAACTTTACCATCTAAGTTTGTAGTATGGTCAAAGTTCGCAACTGTTAAGTTATCAGATCCTGTTAATGAAATATCACCAATTTTGTTACCTGAAGCAACAGATAATGTTGTTAAATCATCCATATTAGAAATAGTTAATCCGTGCATAGTAACACCCGTAAGTGTTAATGTTTCAAGATTAGCTTCGTCTAAGTATAAATCTAGTAATTCACCAGAAACAGTTAGAGTCTTAAGGTCAGTACCTCCAATAGAAGCACTAGTTGCATAATCCTCTAGGTAACCATCGTTACTTAAGTCATCAGCAACAGCAGCTTGTGCAGTTGTTAATGCTGGATCCCAGTCAAATTTAAAGTCTAATGTAGCAGTAACTAAGTCAACAGCACCATCTAAATCGATAGTTACAGAATCTGTTGTAGTTAAAGTTTCAACACCAGAATCGATATCTAAAGTCCCATAGAAACCAGAAACAGTTGCAGCAGCAACATTACTTAAAGTAATAGTTCCGTCGTCTATTTTAGAAAGATTAACAGAAGCTGGACCGCTTAATGTAAGTGAAAGATCACTTTGAAGACCAGCAGCAGTTACATCATCTAAACTTGCGATATCTAATGTAGCACCTTTCTTAGTAGTAATAGATAAGGCAGCACCATATCTAGCTAAAGAACCTAGGTCAACGTTCGTTGCGCTTGAAACCGTTAAACTATTTGCAGTCTCAGATCCATCAGCACCTGAAGCAATAGAAGTAACAGAAGTCATAGCACCCATGTCAACGCTAGTAATTTTTGTAGAATAAGATGTAGTAATAGTTACAACTGTAGCAGAAGCTAATTTCTTAAAAGAAATATCTCCAGCTTGAGTAATATCTAAAGTAGTTGCAGCAGTTAGCTCATCAAAAGTAGCGGCATAACCAGTTGCAGAACCAGAAGAGTACGTAAATGCACCATTCATTGTCTTAATTCTATCAATAAAAGTTTGAATATCAGTATCAGCAATTGTTGCATCATCTGTAATTGTAACAGCAGCATTCATTAAGGCAACTTTGTTACCTAATGCAAGAGCAGAAGCCATTGATGCAGCACTGTTAACAGTAACAGCAGTTGAATAAACATTGTTAGATACTAATAAATCATCTAGATCAGATTCTAGTGCATCAAGCTCAGTCTGAAGTGCAGCAACAGCAGAAGCAGTAGCAGCAGTAGCTAGAGAAGCTTGAACAGCATCAACTTCAGCTTGTAAAGTTGCTAAAGACGCAGAAAGACCTGAAAGATCGATTCCACTAGCAGCAGTATTTGCAGCATCAGCAGAAGCTTGAGCAGCAGCAACACCTGACTGAAGACCAGCAATAGTCCCAGAAAGCGCAGATACTTGACCTGATAAAGATGATAAACCATCAACTTGAGACTTTAATGCACTAATTTGAGCATTTAAATCATCAAATTGATCATCGTAATTTTGACAACCCACAAATACAAGTGAGGCAGCCAAAAGGGTTAATAATCCTTTTTTCATTGTTTTAAAATTTAATTTATATTTAATTTGTATATTTTTCATATGAACGTTCATGTTACATAATAAATGTACACACACACATTAACAAATACCGTGCCAAAAGAATAAATACTATTCTAAATAATTGACCTTCAAGTATATAGAAAGTTAAGAAAATCTTAAAAAATGAAAAAAACTACACTGATTACACTAATAATATCAACTTCACTTATATCATGCACTAACAGTGAAAGTACAAGCATTATAACAATTGATACTCACGATGATATAAATGTTGCAAATTTTACAGATTCATTGAATTATACAATGAACACTGAAACTCAAGTAAACCTACCAAAAATGATTGCAGGAGGCCTTGATGTCGCTTGGTTTGTTGTGTATACAGCTCAAGGAGAACTTAATGAGATGGGCTATGAGAAAGCTAAGGAAAATGCAATTGCAAAATTTGATGCAATAGATAGATTGGTTAATCAATATGCTCCTGATCAAATAGAATTAGCTTTAAATTCAGATGATGTAAGAAGAATTCACGCTTCAGGTAAGAAAGTAGCTATGATTGGAGTTGAAAATGCATATCCTATGGGGATTGATACAACAAATGTTAGAAAATATTGGGAAAGGGGTGCAAGATATGTTTCTTTAGCTCATAATGGCCATAGTCAGTTTTCAGATTCAAATACTGGTGAGTTTGATAATACTGCTCTACACGGGGGTTTAAGTGATTTAGGAAAACAAGTTGTTGAACTTCTTAACTATTATGGGCTTATGATTGATATTTCACATCCTTCAAAAGAGGCAATAAGACAAATGATAGAGCTAAGTAAAGCCCCTGTAATAGCCTCACATTCCTCAGCGAGAGGGCTAAGAGATCATCCTAGAAACTTAGATGATGAGCAACTTAATTGGGTAAAAGAAAATGGTGGAGTTATTCAAACAACTGCCTTAGGGTCTTTTTTAACTGATCGTAAAGATCCTCCGCCTAATATGGATGATTTTATGGATCACATAGACTACATGGTAGATAAAATTGGAATTGACCATGTTGGAATTAGCTCTGATTTTGATGGTGGTGGAGGAATAGATGGTTGGGAGGATGCATCAGAGACAATGAATGTAACAGCTGCGCTTAGAGAAAGAGGCTACAGTGACTCAGAAATTGAAAAATTATGGGGTGGTAATTTACTAAGAGTACTTGATGAAGTGCAAGAAATAGCTGCAAAGTTGCAATCGCAATAATAAAATGATTGGTGTAAAATAAATTAGTTGCAAAAATTTTGGACTAATATTGCAGGATTAGTGTTGGTTGCCCTATCAATATATTTTTTTTGAGCAGATTGTCTTAAGTATTTACATCCTTGATTTTTAATATTAAGTTGCATGCTTAGTATTCCTTTAAGATATTCCGATTTGCCATTATTAGTTTTAAATCTATATATAACCTCATCATATTTATTAAAGGCATCCTTATAATTACCAAATAAAGCATATGAAATACCTGCATTTTCATAAAAAGTATAATCAGTGTTGTTGAGTAGAATAGCTGACTCATATAATTTGGCGGCTTTTAAGTAATTCTTGTTTTGAAATTCTTTTACTGCATTTTGAGATATTTTATATGATTCGTTATATTCAAAAACTCCAACTTTAATCATTTTTTCAATATCATTAATTTTTGAATGATTTACATTTGGAAATTTCTCTTTAAATTCCTGAACTAAGCTTAATAATTTCAAATCATTTTTAGTGCCCATTTCGTTTTTTATAATAATGTATTCATACCAATTATCTACTTTATTGTATTCTTTTATCATATTAAAAGCATTATCTAACTCAAGAGTATCATTCAATAGTTTTAAGTTTTTGAAATACATATTTCTATGAGAATTTACATTTGGCATTTGATAAAATGCAGTTTTAGAAAAAAAGAAAGAACTATCAAATTTTTTTTCGTTAAAATAGATTTCGGCTAATAAAGCCTCAGAGGATTTTAAATGTGGATTAATCTTAATTGCGTCAAATAAAAGCCTTTTTGCATATTCAATTGAATCGTTTTCTATAAAGTATCTTGCTTTTAAAACTTTGATTGGCAAAGTAGTAAGTGAGAGGTTAGGGTAATTATCATCTAGCTTCTTTGAATAAACCTCATATGGTAGATTGTACTCTCCATTATTAAAATCATAAAGAAGGGTAGTTTGATAATTAGTTGATTCAAAAACTTTATAACTTGATAAGATAAGTAAAGAAAAAAGAGCTGTGATTAAAAAAGTTAAAATTCTATTTTTCATCATTTAAATTATTTTTATACGATGCATAGAATAAAGCCATAGCAAACAGAAGATATATGAAGTTCACTGGCCTAGACATGGGAAAATTTAACAAAGAGTCAAAAACATAAACACCAAAGATTAGAATAATTAAAACATATTGATTAAATTTTTTTTCTCTATCTAAAAGGAATTTTTTTATTGACATTACAAAAGGGAAAAGGATAAAATATAGATATGCAATTCCACCAAACAAACCAACCTCAGCAGCTACTTGCAAAAAATCATTGTGAACATGGTAAGGAACTTTATAATCTTCAATTAAATCCTTGCTGTATTCAATTGAAATAAGCTTCCAATTTCCAATTCCAATTCCCAATAAGGGCTTATTTTTTATACTTTGAAAAGCAGCACTATAATAACTTAACCTTTCTTTTACAGATTGATCTTCAATTGGGTTAAATACATTTGAAAATCTTTCAACTACTCTAGATGATATATTGTTTTGATTAAAATATTGATAGGCAGATAAAGATAAAACTATCATCAATATTGACAGAGATAAATTTACAATCTTCGATTTATTGATTTTAAATAGGCATACAGTAACAATCAATAATAAAATAAAAATTAAAGCTATAATTGAAGCTCTCCCACCTAATAAGAGTATAGTTAGAATTGAAGAAAAAATCATTATTAATGTAGATACTTTTACTGTATTTACTTTTGTGTTAAATGCTAAGTAAAAAAGTAAAGGGATCTTTAAACATAAAGAAAAGGATGAGATATTAATGTTCGCGGTAAACCCTCTAAATTCATTACTTCTATCCAGGGAAGTACCGCCTATAATAATTGAGTCATAAAACAAGTAGTTAATATAAATACTCTCTATAAAAACAGCCATCAAAGTAAAAACACCAAAAACTTTAACAAAGTTTATGTTTTTTAATTTACTTAAGAACACAATTATTACAAAAGAAGAGAAGAAAATCAACAGTTGTGTTATTGTAACAATACTCTCAATTTTATTTTCAGCTACTAAAATTGAAATTAATCCAAAAACTATGAATAATAAATAAGAATACGAATGAGGCTTTTCCTTAAATACTGAAAGAAATTCATCAAGTGTGTTTTTTCTCAGAATAAGAATAAGACTTATTAAGTTTAAAACTGCAAGAAAAAGAAAATGAACTGAGATTCTATCATATACGTAAAACAAATTAAAAATAGATTGAGGTATTGTATAACAAAAAAAATATGACCCTAAAAGCAGATATGTAAGATTTCTTCCCAACGTATCTGTAAAAATAAAAAAAACCTAAATAATTGCTACAAGTATATTCTTTGTCCAACCCTAGCTATATTATAACCTTTACTGTAAATAAATTTTGAAAGTTCACTCATTGGATCTAACATTAGGTTTGTATGGTTCATATGAATAAAGTAAACTTTATTTTTGGACTCATTGCTTAGGCTATCTAACAAATTTATAGTCTCTGAAACTAATGGATGAGGTATTTCACTAATATCCCTGTTTATTTCTTTAGAATCATAGAAGGTTGCATCCAGTAATAAATAATCAAATTCATTAACAAGTTGTTTCAAATCCTTATCCCACTTTTCCCATTTGTCAATATCTGGAATAAATAAAGCTTTTTTAGTTTTACCCTCTATTATAAAGCCAGCTGTTTCAGAGTATTCATCTCTATGAGGGACTTCAATTGGTGTTATGGTTATATTCTTTAACTCACTCACATTTACACCAAAATTTAAATCCTGAATTTTAATATTATTGATTTCTACAAGCTGACTCCAGGGACCATTTGATTGTAAAAAATTAGCCATTTTAGGCAATACATTAACCTTTAAACCTTTAGATCCTAATGCTTCTCTACCAAAATACATCAAGCCAGCATAGTGACCAATGTGAGCATGGGTTATAAAAATAGATTCTGGAAGAAGGAATTTTTTAAATATTTTTTTGTCTAAATAGTTTAGTTGGTATGGAAGATCTGGTGTAGCTTCAAAAAGAATATATTTTTTATTTATTGGATCAACTACGGCTAAAGATGTTGTGAAATATTCCTCAAATTCATTGAATTTATCATTACAAAATTTATGCTGACACCCAATGTGGGGTAGGCCAGCATCTTGAACATTTCCTAATATATATATGTATTCTGATTGACAATTTACAAAGTTTATAAAGCCAAAAAAAATAAATATTTTAAAAATTCTTATCAAAATGAAAAGTTGAATCCAAAATGGAAATTTCTTTTTGGAGCTGGTTCATAATATCTTTTTCCAAATGCATTTATTCTAATATTATCAAAATAATTTACATCGAATAAATTATTTACACCAAGATAAATCTCGCTATTATTGAAAATTTGTTTTGAATAAGTAATATTTAATTGGTTGTAAGAGCTAACCTCTGTTTCATTTAAATTATCTGCAAATAGCTCACCAATTAATCTATTATTAATTAGTAGGTCACTCCTGTTTGATAAATTTAAAATTAATTCAATATCTAATATTTGATCAGGGATACCTGGAAGCGATAAGCCTTTTAGATTTTTGCCATCAAGCACGAAATCATTAAATGTGTTTTTAGCATTTGTATATGATAAATTTAATCTTCCTTTGGAAAATAATAACTGTGAGCTTAGTTCTATTCCATATCTTCTGGTAGAGCCAACATTTCTGTAAAAATTTTTTCCAGGGAATTGTTCAAGTTCATATGGCAAAATTTCATTATCTGTATTGATTAAATATACTATTACATCAAAAGCTAAATTTGGGGTATTCTTACGCCACCCAAATTCATAATTAACAGATGAGCTGGGGTCTAGACTTTTATTTAAGCCATTACCATTTGGATTATTTGAAAGCTCATTTAAAGTTGGAGTCTCAAAACTAGTTCCAGTAGAAAAGTAAATATTATTAGAGTCATTAATTGAATATGAGACACCTATTGACGGGTTAAACTTATTTAATGATATAAATGCTTCTGAGTCAGTACCTATTCTATTCTCGTCATATCTAATTCCATACCGAAACAGTAATCCTGAATTATATTCGGTCTGATTAATAAAATAGACGCCAGTACTTTTAAATTTTTCAATTTGATCAAATGTGATCTCTCCCTTTTCACCTAGATTATTTTTAAATCTTTTTCGATCATCTTGCTGATTACTGTGGTCTATTCCTAAAGTAATAGTTCTGAATTTATTGTCTGAAAAAAATTGTTTAGAGTACTTTGTTCCAAGACCATAATAGTCTCTTTCAAGAAATATAATTCCTCCATAATTGAAAGGTAGCTTCGAGTTAAAATCTCTTTTCTGGTAAAAGAAATAACTTTCAATTGATGAGTTGTCATCATTGAAATGTTTCCATGAAAATCCTGTTTTTAAATGCTTAACTTTTTCATAAGTATCATAATCAAAATTATTTTTTCTTGACTGTCGTCTATCATCTTCCACTTCACTTAGTTTTAATCCCCCAGCATCTTTTGCATATGGACTATCTGTATAATTTAACTGCCATACTATTTTATTTTTTTCATTAAGGTCTCTCAAATATTTAAGATTTAAAATATTAGACTTGTAGCCACTAAAATCTCTGTAACCGTTAGATTTCCTCTTATCATAATGGACAACTAGACTAGAATTATTCCAGTCAAAAACTCTTGTTCTTTGTATAGACTGGTATTGATAAGCTCCAAAAACAGCAGAGGTTTTAAAGTATGGCAGTAAATTAGTTGACAGAGTATTAATATTAATTACTCCACCAGATGAATTACCATATAAGATTGAGCTTGGACCCCTAATAACTTCGATGTTTGATATAAGGGATAAGGGTAAATTATCAAGTTGACTCTGCCCGTCAGGAGTTGTCTCTGGAATTCCATCAACGATTATTTTAACACCTCGAATACCGAATGCAGATCTAGCTCCAAAACCTCTTATTGATATTCTAAGATCTTGTGAAAAATTATTTGAAGAAGATGTGTAAATTCCTGGAATTGAATTAGTAAAATCAGAAAAAGATGATTTAGAACTGTAATTTTTATTTTTTAGCAAGTTTTTTACAGATACTGAAAGTGGAGCTTGTTTTTTCCTTACTTCAATTCTTGTTGACTTTACAATTACATCATCGAGCTCTATTTTTTGAATACTATCCTGAAAATTGGAATAAACAAAAAATGGGAGTATGAGAAACAGTCTACTGGTATACCCTAACATAATCAATTTTATAGGTTGCCTCGGTAAATCCTGAAGCTACGTACCCATCAGTCCAATGACCACCAACTGCAAGATTTAAAAGTAAGAAAAATGGTTTGTCAAAAGGGGAATGTTGGCTTTGCATAGGAAATTCCAAATGCAGGTCTTCATCAATAAAAAATTGAATTTTATCTGGCGACCATTGCATTGAATATGTATGATATTCTTCAAAAGGCTTTTCAATTATTTTTTCAGATCTGATAAATCTTTCTTGACCTGTATCAAAAAAAATTTTGCCTGGAACATTTGTAGTTTGCCTTGAGTAATCTTGAGGGCCATAATGAACAGCTGAGGAAATTAGTCCTGGATCATTACTTGTACTATCTTTTACATAATCCCCATGTTCTAAAATATCTAGCTCACCACAATTAGGCCAACCAATTTCATCAATATTTGCGCCAAGTAACCAAAATGCTGGCCACATTCCCTCCCAATTAGGAAGCTTTGCTCTCATCTCAACTCGACCATATATAAACTCAAATTTATCTTGTGTATTTATTCTAGCAGATGTATAATTCTTACCCTCATAGCTTTCGTATTTAGCTGTAATTTTAAGTAGACCCTCTTCGACTCTTATGTTATCTTCTTTATCAGTATAGAACTGTAATTCTCCATTCCACCAGCTACCATTATTTGGAGGTATAGTCTCAACATTCCATTTATCTTGTGAAACAGGGCCATCTTGGTCAAATTCATCAGACCAAACCAATTCATTATTAAAAGTATAAGATTGGGTTGGATTATTTGGTGTTGTATTGTTGTAATTTCCAGAATTTGATAAAGTAGTATCATTGACATCTGATGTTGAGCCTCCACAAGAAATAAGTAATAGCAGCAATAAGGAAATTAATTGAAAGTAGGTGTTCATAAAATCTTATTTATCCCAAAGCTAATAATATTTATTAATTTTAGTACAAAGAATTACTCATGGAACTAATTCCAAATGAAGGAATTTCAATTACATCCATTTACAGAGGTCTTATTGGTGTAACATCTATAATTGCTATCGCATATCTGCTAAGTAGTAATAGAAAGATGATTGATTGGAATACTATTTTCATTGGACTTGCTAGTCAGTTTATAATTGCCATTGGTGTAATAAAGGTTGATTTCGTTAGAAAGTTTTTTGAGATAATAGGTCAAGGATTTCTTGCAATTGTAACTTTTTCAAGTGAGGGGTCTGCTTTTTTATTTGGAGAACTTGCTAGTTCAGATTCATTTGGTGTAATATTTGTCTTTCAAGTACTACCAGTAATTATTTTCTTCTCTGCTCTAACATCAATACTATACTATTATAAAATAATTCAAAAGGTGGTAAGGGTCTTTGCATGGATGTTGACAAGACTTTTAAATATTTCAGGACAAGAAAGCCTTGCAGTTACTGGGAACATTTTCTTAGGACAGACTGAAGCTCCTCTTCTAGTGAAAGGGTATCTTGATAAAATGAATAAATCCGAATACTTTGTTTTAATGACAGGAGGTATGGCAACTGTAGCAGGAAGCGTATTAGCTGCGTTCATTGGTTTTTTAGGTGGTGATGATCCAATACAAAGAATTGAAGTAGCTAAAAACTTAATTGTTGCATCTGTAATGGCTGCTCCAGGGGCTATAGTTATTTCAAAAATTATGTTTCCTCAAACTGAAAAAATAAATAAAAGTGTCGATGTTAGTTCAAGTGTTATAGGTGAAAATTTATTGACTTCTATTACAAATGGTACAAGAGATGGAATTAAAATGGCTGTTAATGTTGCTGCAATGATTCTTGTTTTTGTTGCACTTATAGCTTTATTAAATGGGGTTTTATTTCAAATTGCAGAGTTGTTTGGACTTAATGCTTGGGTGGATGATAATACTATATATAAGGCTTTTTCCATAGAATTAATTCTGGGATATCTATTTGCTCCAATTATGTGGCTTATTGGAGTAGCTTCTGATGACACAGCCTTAATGGGTCAATTACTTGGTATTAAAATGGCAGCTAACGAATTTGTAGCATATATTGAGTTAGCTACTCTAAAAGAGGTAAGTAGTGTGATAAGCTTAACCTATGAAAAGTCAGTTATTATGGCAACAATCATGTTATGTGGTTTTGCGAATTTTTCATCTATCGGTATTCAAATTGGAGGTATAGGGATTCTTGCTCCAAATAAGACAAAACTTCTTACTGAGCTTGGATTTAAAGCTATGGTAGCTGGAACACTTGTTTCACTATTATCAGCAACTTTTGTAGGTATGCTTTTAGGTTAGACTAAGAAGATAGTCTTCTCCAAAACTTCATTAAAATAAAAACTGAAATTATTGAAACTAATATAAAAATTAATCCAGTGGATGTTTTAGAATATAAAATATAACCAATACCAAAAAGAATGCTGTAAACGGATATACTTCCAAAAATCATACAAAGAATACCAGTTGGCACATCCCACTTCTCCTTTTTTCCAACAATTTTGATTCCATTAGATTCAGAAATATCAATTATTTTTTTCCATCCAGGACCTCCTGGTTGAATCTTTTTATAAAAGTTTTGAAGAGTTTCAATATTTGAGGGAGGTGTAACAAAAGTAACAGCTAGCCAACAAATTGTTGTTATAGTAACGCCAATAATTAGTTTTTCTTCTACCGAAAAGTTATTAGGAAATACAAACTCAAAGCCTAAAGCGACCAAAAAGGATACTATCATTGCTGTTAATTCACTATAGACATTAATTCTATACCAAAACCATCTAAGTATGAATATTAGTCCTGTTCCTGCCCCTATCTGAAGAATTATTCCAAATGCTTGAAGTGAATTATTAAGGTAAAGCGCAAAAAAAGCAGATACAACCATTAACAATACAGTAAACACCCTGCCCATAAAAACATAATGCTTCTCAGATTTATTTTTAACATAAAATCTTCTGTAGAAATCATGAACAAGGTAGGATGAGCCCCAATTTAAATGAGTTGAAATTGTTGACATAAATGCTGCAATCAAAGATGCTACCAATAGACCTAATAGCCCAGATGGAAGAAAAGAAATCATTGCAGGATAAGCAAGATCATTACCAACTATTGTGTTAGGAAATGCTTGTTGAAGGGATTCAATATTTGGATATACGACTATAGATGCTAGAGCAATAAGGATCCAAGGCCAGGGTCTTACAGCATAGTGCATAAAATTAAACAGTAGTGTTGCCCAAATAGCATTTTTTTCATCTTTTGCAGATAACATTCTTTGTGCGATATAGCCTCCTCCTCCAGGTTCAGCACCAGGATACCATACTGCCCACCATTGAACAGCGAGGGGGATTATAAATACTGCAATAAACAAATCTCGATCAGCTATATCTGGAATTAAACTTAATTTAGGAATGACATCGGGATGATTTAAAAGATTGGTTAAACCTTGTATTTGAGGTAGAGACACAATTTCATAAGCTGCCCAAAAAGTAGCAAGCATTGCCAGGATAAATTGAAAAAAATCAGTAATGATTATACCTCTAAGGCCTCCTATTGAACTGTAAATTACTGTAATGCCGCATGATATTAATAATGTTTCAACTGGAGAAAGACCTAGTAGAGCCCCTCCTATTTTAATTCCAGCAAGACAAACGCTAGCCATTATTAAAACATTAAAAATTGCTCCTAAATAAAAAGCTCTAAAACCTCTTAGAAAAGCAGCTCCTTTTCCACTGTACCTTAGTTCATAAAATTCAAGATCTGTTAGTACCTTTGATCTTCTCCAAAGCTTTGCGTAAATAAAAACTGTAAGCATCCCTGTTAATAAGAATGCCCACCAGACCCAGTTTCCTGCAACTCCATTTGTTCTCACAATATCTGTTACAAGATTTGGAGTATCAGCTGAAAAAGTGGTTGCAACCATAGAGATACCAAGAAGCCACCATGGCATTTTTCTGCCTGAAAGAAAAAATTCAGTAATGTCCTTGCCAGACTTTTTTGAGACTATAACTCCAATTAAAAGAGATATTACAAAAAAGGCAGATATTATTATCCAATCAATGTTTTCTAATTGCATGTTAAAGGTTTATCTTAGTACAAACTTTTAAGATTGATTCATTCAAGTAAATATATAATTAATTTATTCTTTTCAATCACTTTTGTTGTGTTTGGATATTCACAGGATAATTCATCTGGGTCCTCGGGGAGTCCATTTGCTCCATTAAAGCCTAACTCTGAAAAATCTCTTTTAAATCTTAAAAAAAAGGAGAATCCTTATCTGAAAAAACTTGAAGATAAGAACAAGAAAAGCTTTTTCCCCGATGCTAATGTGAAAGAAAAAAAACCTGAAAGATTTATTAACTCAAACGAGTTTTATTTATCAAGACTTAATAAAAAGCAATCTGAAGCTACTAAAAATATAAATAAATTTAAAGTAGATCAATTTCTTGGAGAAATTAGAAATGATGGCGAGTATGTAAATATTATTTTACGTGATCATGAGTATCCTGACGGTGATTTAATAAAGGTGGAGGTCAATGAAAATGTCGTTATGCCTGCCATTCTTTTAACTGAGAAAGCTAAAGGATTTAAACTTGACCTTAGTAGTGGATTTAATGTTGTTGATTTTATTGCATTAAATCAAGGCTCATCTGGCCCAAATACAGCAGAGGTTATAGTCTATGATGATCTGGGTAGATTAGTTGGTAATAATAGGTGGAATTTAGCCACAGGTGTAAAGGCAACATACATTATTTACAAGAAGTAATCTTATTAAGCTACTAAGCTACAGTCAATCTATTTTTCCAAATAAAAAATTTTAACCATAAACTTCAAGCATAGCCTGAACAAAGACATCAACCTCTTCACTTGTTCCGGTACTAATTCTACACCAATCATAAAAGGGTGGGAATGGTCGGCCAACCATTATTCCTTGTTCTAGCATTTGTTCTGAAAGTTCATTTATATGTTTCTTGGATTCAAAGAAAACAAAATTAGTGCTAGACTTAATATATTTTAAATTTAGGTAATCTAATAACTTATAAATTTTATCTTTTTCTTCATTTGCTTTATTTAAAGAGAATGTGTAAAAATCTTCATCTTTTAAAGCCTCTGAAGCAGCCGACACAGCAAGTACATTTGTTTGTGCCATTATGTTTGGTCTTCTGTAAACAGAATAATCTCCAAATAATTGATCTGCTAACTCAGGTTTTAAAACCAAATATCCTATTCTTAATCCTGCAAGACCATATACTTTAGAAAACGTTCTTGATATTATTACATCCTCTCCCTTTCTTATGAGATAGTCCATCGAAGGATAATTATCTTCGTTGATATAATCATAATATGCCTCATCACAAAATACTATTGTTTTTTGAGACATTTCTTCACAAAAGTCTTTTAATGACTGTTTATTTAATAAAGTCCCTGTAGGATTGTTTGGATTTGCAATAAATATCATTTTAGTTTCACCATCAACACTTGATTTTATTTTATTTAAATCATACCCTTTTTCAGAATCTACAGGTACCCATTTAATTTTACTTCCCCATCCTTCAGCATAACTCATCAAGGCAAGATATGTAGGTTTTCCTGCGACTATATTTCCTCCTTGATTTGAAATTGCAAGACCTGTTACTCTTAGAGCCTCATTTGAACCACCAGTTATTACAATACTCTCAACAGGCACTCCATGTTTTGAAGCTAAAGTTTTTTGAAGTTCATGAATAAACTCATACGGGTATCTACATGCATCACTAAAAGAATTTTTAATAGCATTTAGGACTCTTTCCGATGGACCGTAAGGGTTTTCATTTGAACTTAACTTCACTATAGAAGATTTTGGTCTTGGATTGTATTTCTTAATTTCTTCAGCAGATAAAATTGATGGAGTTAACATCAAACCTCCGATACCTAATGAGGATTTAAACCATTCTCGTCTTGATTGCATATAAAAGTAATTTTTATTAATTTAAAAAAGATAGTATTCTTTTCAAAATTTAATCGTTAATTTTCAATATGGTAGATATCTTTAACACTATTGAGGCTGTAATTAATCAAATTATATCTCCTCTTAACTGGGTTATGCTGTTTTTAATAATAGGAGGAGGAATCTATCTAACGATTATTTCAAAAGCAAATCCATTGATGAGGATAGTTAGTGGATTTAAATTAATGCTAAGAAAAGATCCTTCAAGTATTGGAATTTCAAGATTTCAGGCATTATCAGCGGTTCTTGCTGCAACAGTTGGTCTTGGAAATATTTCAGGTGTATCTATTGCAATCAATCAAGGAGGTCCAGGTGTTTTAGTATGGATGTGGGTGACTGCTTTGATTGGAGCATCAATAAAGTTTTTTTCAGCCTCACTTGCAGTTAATTTTAGAAAAAAAGATGAAAATGGAGACTATTTGGGTGGTCCAATGTATTATATGAGTTTAGGTATAAAAAAATGGGGGCGTCCGCTGGCAATATGGTTTTCAATAGCTGGACTAGTTGGTGTACTTCCTGCATTTACAGCTAATCAATTAACTCAGTCATATATTGATGTTTTAAACCCTAATGAGTTAATAAACCTGGGTGATATTGGATGGAAGCTTGTTATTGGAATAGTCTTTACAATTTTTACATCTTTTGTAATTTTTGGTGGTTTGAAATCGATAGTTAAGGTAACATCAGGTTTAGTTCCAATAATGGTAATATTATATTTCATACTTGGGATCTATATTTTAATCGCTAATATGGATGTTGTTCCGTCAACTTTTTATTTGATTTTTAGTGAAGCTTTCAATTTTAATACAATAGTACAAGGCGGATTTTGGGGGTTAGTATTAATTGGTATAAGAAGAGCTGTTTTCTCAAGTGAAAGTGGTGTTGGACTTGCGCCTATATATCATGGTCAATCTACCACAAAAAAAGGAACAGATGAAGGTCTTGTTGGAATGTTAGGACCTATTTTAGATACAATTTTAGTTTGTACTATCACAGGTTTGATTATAATAATTAGCGGAGCATATCTTGAAAGTGATTTGAATGGAATTGTTTTATCTCTAGAAGCTTTTAGAAGATTATTCTTTGGGTTCGGAGATTATTTATTGATAGTTATGATATCAATTTTTGGAATTTCAACATTATTTACTTACTCATATTATGGAGTAAAATGTTATGGTTTTTTAACAACACCTAAAAAGGGTAAATATTATAATATAATATATACTGCAGCTATAATTATATCCTCAATATTAACTGTTGAAATTGTAATTGGACTTATTGATATAGCCTTTGCACTAATGGCAATTCCAAATATGATTGCTATAATTTATTTATCTAAAATTGTAACTAAAGAGATGAAATCTAGATCTTGGATTTAGTCAACATAATCAATAGGTGGAGGGCCTGGATTTAGATAAGGATCATAATTGTAATCTCCAATTCTTTCATCAAACTCTTTCTTAATCTCTTCCCTTAATTTTTTATCCTTGTAAATATCTATCATTGACATTCCAAGTGCTTTCGCAGCATGAAGCATTCCTTTATGGCCAATAGACATCCCAGAGCTAGCAACTACTGACCATGAATGCCATGGTACTCCCTTAGGAGCTGTGGTGGCGGCTAGACTAACAACAGGCACATTATAACTTACATCCCCAACATCTGTCGAACCTCCTCCTGGGCTCTCTAGTGTTTCTCTTAATGGTCTAATTTTTCCATCAATTCCAATTAGGGGTTTTCCATTAGCTTTTTGCATATCTAATGCAAAATCAATCTCGTCTTGAGTATATTGAATATCTCCTAGAATTTCAAGATTTTTCTGCATAATTGAGCCTCCTGTTCTATTTGGAAGAAGGTCATGGATCCCGGAAATTAGTGAAACTTTATGCTCAACATTTGCCATTATTGCTGCGCCTCCAGCCATCCTTCTAACTTGATCATAAACAGGCTGTAATCCTTCTTTAGTTATATCTCTCACTCTAACCCAAATTCTTGAATAGTCAGGGACAACATTAACAACTTGTCCCGCATCTTGTATATGGTAGTGCATCCTAACTGAGGGCTTAACGTGTTCTCGATAAGCATTGATTCCTGAAGTATATAATTCTAATGCATCATTTGCGCTTCTAGCGTTCCATGGATCTGCAGATGCATGAGCAGATTGACCGGTAAACTAAACCATAAAATCAACAAGAGCTAATGAAGGTTGAACATTTGCTTCGGTATGGTCTGCAGGATGCCAATCCATGCATATATCAACATCATCAAATACTCCATCTCTAATCATCCAAAGTTTTCCAAAAAATTTCTCTTCAGCAGGTGTTCCAAAAAATTTGATAGTACCTGTTATTACTCCTTTTTCAATCAATTCTTTTATTGCAACAGCCGCACCAAGACTTGCTGTGCCAAACAGATTATGTCCACATCCATGGCCAGCCCCACCTTTAGTCAATTCATTCCTAAATGAGTCTGCTGTTTGAGATAACCCTGGTAATGCATCAAACTCCCCAATAATACCTATAACAGGTTTCCCCTCCCCATATGTTGCTGTAAAAGCAGTAGGCATTCCAGCTAATCCTTTTTCTACTTTCAAGCCATTTTCTTCAGCATATTTGATTAAGTACTCAGAAGATTTTTCCTCTCTAAATGCCACTTCTGCAGCTGACCAAATTTTATCACTTAAGGCTGTCAATTCCGATGATTTTTGTTCTATTGAATTGAGTAATTCTTTCTTTAATTTGTTTGCACTTTGAGAGTTTGCAAAAAAAATAGATCCTATAATAAATACAATGGAGAGAAGTTTTTTCATTAGTTGATAATTTAAAGTTTTATTAAGATAGTAATTTACAAATATTATTTATTTTAGAATATGAGATTATTTAAGGATGTCAAAGGAAATAATATTGATCCAGTAAATCATACTTTATTCATATTGAAGAATTATCCGCATGCAAAAATTCATATTGGATCTGATTCTCAAAACATAGGTAAGAAAACAAATTATACAAGTGTAATTGCTTATAGACTAGGGACAAGAGGAGTACACTATATACTAAGCAAGTCATCATGTGATGTTATAAACGATATCTGGAAAAGACTATGGCTTGAAGCTGAGTATAGTATTAAAGTAGCAGAATGGCTAACAAAGCAAGTGAGTGTTCAAGTTGAAATTGACATGGACTATAACTCAGATGAGAATCATCGATCTAATAAGTTAATCTCCGCAACAAAGGGTTGGGCAAACTCACTTGGATATAAGGTTAATGTAAAGCCAAATAATCAAATTGCAACAAGAGCAGCTGATCACCATTGTAAGTAGTTCTTATTTAGAGTAATTCATCA
>CACHVZ010000008.1 GCA_902583445.1 uncultured Bacteroidota bacterium
ACCTGATTGACATGCACTTCCTTTAGAGCATGCTATACCTTTTAAATCAAGATGAAAATCGAGCATTGAAGCTTTATCATTAGATATAGGAAAGCAAACATTTAATACAGTATATGTACTTTTTTCTAAGTCTCCAGACATTCCATTATAGTGAATATCAGGAAAAAGATCATTAAGTTTTTCAATCATATGTCTTTTGATTGATTTAACATGCTCAATTTCTTTATCTAAGTTTTGAATAGAAATCTCTAGAGCTTTGGTCATACCAACAATATTATGAACAGACTCAGTACCTGCTCTAAGTCCCCTCTCTTGAGGACCACCACAGATAAAAGATTTAATTTTTGTTGATTTATTTATGTATGTAAACCCAACACCTTTGGGACCATGGAATTTATGACCAGCGGAAGTTAAAAAATCAATATTTAATGAACTTAAATCAATTGGATAGTGCCCAACAGCTTGAACTGCATCGGAATGAAAATAAGCATTATGTTTTCTACATAATTCTGAAACTGATTTTACGTCAAGAATATTACCAATTTCGTTATTTATATACATTAACGATACAAGTTTAGGCTCATTATTTGATCTTAATAGTCTCTCAAGGTCCTCTATGTCGACCTCTCCTTCATCCTTTAGGGCAACATAATGTACTTTTAGATCCTTATTTTTAATTTCTTCAAGAGTATAAGTTATTGCATGGTGTTCAATTTTTGATGATATAACATGTTTAACACCAAGGTCTTTAACAGCACATTTGAGTATTGAGTTGTCAGACTCAGTACCCCCTGAATTAAAAATGATTTCTCCTGGTTCACAGTTTAAAATTTTAGCAATTGATTTTCTAGATGTTTCAATAAATGATTTAGCTGATCTTCCATATGAATGAGTAGATGATGGATTTCCAAAACAGTTTTTTAGAACATCTGATATCTCGTTAACCACCTCATCTCTAACTTTTGTAGTTGCTGCATTGTCAAAATATACTTTCATATACTTTTATTCAAATTCTTTAATAGTGGAAATGATGATATTAACACAATCATACAATTGATCTTCAGTCATAACAAGAGGAGGTGCAAACCTTATTACATTCCCTTGGGTAGGCTTAGCGAGTAAACCATTATCTCTTAACTTAAGACATATGTTCCAGGCAGTTTGACTGTCTTGAGAATCGTTTATTACAATTGCATTTAAAAGCCCCTTACCTCTAACTAGTTTAACTATTTTACTTGATTTGATATATTTATTCATTTCAGATCTAAATATTTCACCAAGAACTCTTGCATTTTGAGCTAATTTTTCATCTATTATTATTTGAAGAGCCTTCTTTGCAATACTTGCTGCAAAAGGATTTCCGCCAAAAGTACTCCCATGTTGACCAGGCTGAATAACTTCCATTATTTCAGAGTCACAAAGAACAGCTGATATAGGATACGTACCTCCGCTCAATGCTTTTGCAAGAATTAATATATCTGGTCTGACATAAGTTGACTGTTGCTCGCAAGAAGATTCACAACTACAATTACCACAAGATGCAAGCAAAGATCCAGTTCTCCCTAGACCAGTCTGAATTTCATCAGCAATCATCAGAACATTATATTCTGAGCACAAGCTTCTGACTTTTTTTAAGTATTCAGGTTCAGGTATATTAACACCTGCTTCACCTTGTATAGGTTCAAACAGAAATGCTACTATATTTTTATCTTTTTTAAATTCATTTTCCAAAGCACTAATTTCTCCATGAGGTATGTGAATAAATCCAGGTGTATGTGGGCCAAAAAAATCTTTAGATCTAGGGTCTGTAGAAAAAGAAATTACAGTTGTTGTCCTTCCATGAAAATTATTGTTACAAACAACAATTTTTGCTTGATTCTCATTAACTTTCTTTTTTAAGTATCCCCATTTTCTTGAAAGTTTAATTGAAGTCTCAACACCTTCAGCACCTGTGTTCATTGGAAGTAACTGGTCAAATCCAAATAACTTTGTTGCAAACTCCATATATTCACCAAGCTTATTATTATGAAAAGCTCTTGAAGTTAATGTAAGGGTCTCTGCTTGATTTTTTATCAAACTAACTAATTCTGGATGGCAATGACCTTGATTAACAGCTGAATAAGCTGATAGAAAGTCATAGTACTTTTTTCCATTTACATCCCACATAAATACACCATCACCTTTTTCTAAAACAACTGGCAATGGATGGTAATCATTAGCACCAAATTCTTTTTCAAGGTTTAAGTAAAATTGTGATAAATCTTTTGAAGTTTTTTCTATCAATTTAAAAGAATTTTGATTTGTTATAAATATAGTAATTTTGAAGATATTTAATCTTATGATTAAGAGGTATCATAAAATTCTTTTCTTATTATTAATAATTACTGTTGGATGTGAAAAAGATGACATTTGTATTGAAGGATCCGATACTACAAGTAGAATTACAATTGGTTTTATTGACTATGAGAATAAAGGACCAAAAAGTATTTCTCTAAAGAGTATTAGAGGGATTGGATTAGATTCAGTAATTGAAGGAATTGTTGGAAATAATTTAAAACTTCCTTTAATTGCTAGCTCTAATAAAACAGAATATGTTCTTGAATACAACGAAATTTTAGATACAGTTACTATTCATCATCAATCAATACATAAATATCTAAATAGATCTTGTGGTTATATATCAAATTTTATTGTAAAATCAGATACTGAAATATCAAAAAATAGCGGCTGGATAAAAGAAGTAAGTATCGAAAATGATTCAATTTTTAATGAAGAAAAAACAAATATATTTATTCATTATTAGCTTTATATTTTCACTTAACTCTATATTTTCTCAAACAGAAAATACAGAAAATGACAGTTTAGTAAAGAAAGATAAGTTATTGAATATAAATAAATTAAGGTTTGGTGTTGACTTATCAAACCTAGTAATATCTTCATCTAATGATGATAAATTAAGCTATGAAATTGTGGGCGATTTACAAATAACTGATGATCTTTATTTAGCTGCTGAATATGGATCTATTGATAGATATATTGAAGATGAGAATATTAATTTTAATTCAGTAGGTAATTATCTAAAAATAGGATTTGATTTTAACATGTTTAATAATTGGGTTGGTATGGATAACTCAATATATATCGGTCTTAGATATGCCTCGTCTTCATTCTCAAACAAAGTTGAAAGCTATACGGTAAGAAGTAGTGATGCTTATTTTTCAAATTTAGTTGATAGGGGTTATGAGAATATAACTCACAATAACTTAAACGGAAACTGGATTGAAATTGTAACAGGAGTGAAAGTTGAAACGTTTAAAAATATATATCTTGGAATTAACTTAAGATTAAATAAGTTATTAACAGATACAAAACCTTCAAACTTTGATAATCTTTTTATTCCAGGATTTAATAAGGTGACTGATGATAACACTTGGGGAAGTGGATTTAATTACACTTTAACTTATTCAATACCATTTAAGAAAAGAAAGTAAAAAAAACCCCTAATTATAGGGGGTTTTTTTTATAAGATAAAGGCGGCGACATACTCTCCCACTAATAGCAGTACCATCTGCGCTGATAGGCTTAACTTCTCTGTTCGGTATGGGAAGAGGTGAGCCCTATCGCTATAACCACCTTAAAATTTTATTAAGGTCATAAACATTTGAAAATATCAAGTTAACAACTAAGAAAGTTTGTTACAATAGACTTACGGGTAATTAGTATCACTCAGCTATGACATTGCTGTCTTTACACTTGTGACCTATCAACGTTGTAGTCTCCAACGACCCTTAAAAGAAATCTCATCTTGAGGTTGGTTTCGCACTTAGATGCTTTCAGTGCTTATCCATTCCCGACATAGCTACCCGGCGATGCTACTGGCGTAACAACCGGTACACTAGAGGTCAGTCCATCTCGGTCCTCTCGTACTGAAGACAGATCCTCTCAAATTTCTAACGCCCACTACAGATAGAGACCGAACTGTCTCACGACGTTCTGAACCCAGCTCGCGTGCCACTTTAATGGGCGAACAGCCCAACCCTTGGAACCTTCTCCAGCTCCAGGATGTGACGAGCCGACATCGAGGTGCCAAACCCCCCCGTCGATTTGAGCTCTTGGGGGAGATCAGCCTGTTATCCCCGGCGTACCTTTTATCCTTTGAGCACTGGCCCTTCCATGCGGAACCAGTGGATCACTATGCTCTTGTTTCCAACCTGATCGACTTGTCAGTCTCTCAGTCAAGCACCCTTATGCCATTGCACTCTACACACGGTTACCAAGCGTGTTGAGGGTACCTTTAGAAGCCTCCGTTACTCTTTTGGAGGCGACCACCCCAGTCAAACTACCCACCACGCACTGTCCCCTCGAAAGGGTTAGATATCAGAGAAGCAAAGGGTGGTATTTCAACAGCGACTCATAAACGCCTGGCGACGCTTAATCATAGTCTCCCACCTATCCTACACATTACTTATCCAATATCAATACGAAGCTATAGTAAAGGTGCACGGGGTCTTTTCGTCCCGTAGCGGGTAATCGGCATCTTCACCGATACTACAATTTCACCGAGCTCATGGATGAGACAGCGTCCAAATCGTTACACCATTCGTGCAGGTCGGAACTTACCCGACAAGGAATTTCGCTACCTTAGGACCGTTATAGTTACGGCCGCCGTTTACTGGGGCTTCATTTCAATGCTTCGCCGAAGCTAACATCTCCACTTAACCTTCCAGCACCGGGCAGGTGTCAGACCCTATACATCGTCTTTCGACTTAGCAGAGTCCTGTGTTTTTGATAAACAGTCGCTTGGACCTTTTCACTGCGGCCTACAATAAAGTAGGCGACCCTTCTCCCGAAGTTACGGGTCAAATTTGCCTAGTTCCTTATCCATGAATCTCTCGAGCTCCTTAGAATACTCATCCCAACTACCTGTGTCGGTTTACAGTACAGGCTGCTTAACTTGTTTTTCTTGGAAAAAGGTCCGCCATATTATCACCTCATCCGAAGAATCGGTGTACTATCATCACCTTAACAGTGATTTCAACGCACATCCGTCAGTGCGCAATGACATTGCTTTTCCGTCACTTTTGTTGTTAAGCAGGTACCAGAATATTAACTGGTTGTCCATCCACTACCCCATTTGGGTTTGCGTTAGGTCCTGACTAACCCTCAGCTGATTAGCATGGCTGAGGAAACCTGAGTTTTTCGGAGGGGGTGTTTCTCGCACCCCTAATCGTTACTTATGCCTACATTTTCGTTTCTATACGCTCCAGCAAACCTCACAGTTTACCTTCAACGCAGAATAGAATGCTCCCCTACCCAATATAAATATTGCCATAGTTTCGGTGATATACTTATGCCCGATTATTATCCATGCTCGACCGCTCGACTAGTGAGCTGTTACGCACTCTTTAAATGAATGGCTGCTTCCAAGCCAACATCCTAGCTGTCTGGGCAGTCAAACCTCGTTTTTTCAACTTAGTATATACTTTGGGACCTTAACTGATGGTCTGGGTTCTTTCCCTCTCGGACATGGACCTTAGCACCCATGCCCTCACTGCTAAAAAACATTTCATAGCATTCGGAGTTTGTCAGGAATTGGTAGGTGGTGAAACCCCCGCATCCAATCAGTAGCTCTACCTCTATGAAACTTATTTTAACGCTGCACCTAAATGCATTTCGGGGAGTACGAGCTATTTCCTAGTTTGATTGGCCTTTCACCCCTATCCACAGGTCATCCCAAGACTTTTCAACGTCAACGGGTTCGGTCCTCCACTGTATGTTACTACAGCTTCAACCTGCCCATGGATAGATCACTAGGTTTCGCGTCTACCACTGCTAACAAATTCGCCCTATTCAGACTCGCTTTCGCTACGGTTTCTCCACTGAATGGATTAGCCAAGCTAGCAAAGGTAACTCGTAGGCTCATTATGCAAAAGGCACGCCGTCACACATAAATGTGCTCCGACCGCTTGTAAGCGTAAGGTTTCAGGATCTATTTCACTCCCTTATTCAGGGTTCTTTTAACCTTTCCCTCACGGTACTAGTTCACTATCGGTCTCTCAGGAGTATTTAGCCTTACCAGATGGTCCTGGCAGATTCATACAAGGTTTCACGTGCCCCGTACTACTCAGGATACCTCTATTAATAACATCAATTACCTATACAGGACTATCACCTTCTATGGTTTTACTTTCCAGTAAATTCTAGTTCTATTAGCATTAAATGTTGAGGTCCTACAACCCCTATATTGCCTTAACAACATAGGTTTAGGCTGTTCCACGTTCGCTCGCCACTACTAGCGGAATCACTTTTGTTTTCTATTCCTCTGGTTACTTAGATGTTTCAGTTCACCAGGTTCGCTCACTTTACAGTGTGACATATCTTCAATATGCCGGGTTACCCCATTCGGAAATCTGCGGATCAAAGTGTTTGTGCCACTCCCCACAGCTTATCGCAGCTTATCACGTCCTTCATCGCCTCTGAGAGCCAAGGCATTCCCCTTACGCTCTTAATTAGCCTATTGTAACTTTTCAAAAGCTACAAGTAACTCTTAACTCTTTCTTAAATTGTAAAATTATTTTGTATTTAATAATAACAGTATTAAATACATATTTACGTTAACTCTGTACAATCTCAAATAACTATTAAATTGGATAACTGAATAGTTAAAGAATTATACTTGATATTTTCAATATGTCAATGAACTCTTAATCTTAATTTACATTAAGAATAGTGGAGAATATCGGAGTCGAACCGATGACCTCCTGCGTGCAAGGCAGGCGCTCTAGCCAGCTGAGCTAATCCCCCTTTTTTCCAAAATGGAATATAGTAGTCTCGGGCAGACTCGAACTGCCGACCTCTACATTATCAGTGTAGCGCTCTAACCGGCTGAGCTACGAGACTCTTTTAGAGATACTATTAAGGGTTAAAAAAAATGACAGCAAGCAAACGCAAAGGATTGATGCTATAGTCAGGTCGTCTTTCTCTAGAAAGGAGGTATTCCAGCCGCACCTTCCGGTACGGCTACCTTGTTACGACTTAGCCCCAGTCACTAGTTTTACCCTAGGCAGCTCCTTTCGGTCACCGACTTTAGGTACCCCCAGCTTCCATGGCTTGACGGGCGGTGTGTACAAGGCCCGGGAACGTATTCACCGGATCATGGCTGATATCCGATTACTAGCGATTCCAGCTTCACGCAGTCGAGTTGCAGACTGCGATCCGAACTGAGATCGGTTTTAAAGATTAGCTCCTATTCGCATAGTGGCTGCTTTCTGTACCGACCATTGTAGCACGTGTGTAGCCCAGAACGTAAGGGCCGTGATGATTTGACGTCATCCCCACCTTCCTCTCGGTTTGCACCGGCAGTTTCGCTAGAGTTCCCAACTTTACTTGATGGCAACTAACGATAGGGGTTGCGCTCGTTATAGGACTTAACCTGACACCTCACGGCACGAGCTGACGACAACCATGCAGCACCTTGTAAGTAGTCCGAAGAAAGATTCATTTCTGAATCATGCAACTTACATTTAAGTCCTGGTAAGGTTCCTCGCGTATCATCGAATTAAACCACATGCTCCACCGCTTGTGCGGGCCCCCGTCAATTCCTTTGAGTTTCACTCTTGCGAGCGTACTCCCCAGGTGGGTCACTTATCACTTTCGCTTAGCCACTCAACGTACCAATGTACATCGAACAGCTAGTGACCATCGTTTACGGCGTGGACTACCAGGGTATCTAATCCTGTTCGCTACCCACGCTTTCGTCCCTCAGCGTCAGTATATTGTTAGTAATCTGCTTTCGCAATCGGTATTCTGTGTAATATCTATGCATTTCACCGCTACACTACACATTCTAACTACTTCACAATAACTCAAGTTTGCCAGTATCAAAGGCAGTTCTACCGTTGAGCGGTAGGATTTCACCTCTGACTTAACAAACAGCCTGCGGACCCTTTAAACCCAATAATTCCGGATAACGCTTGGATCCTCCGTATTACCGCGGCTGCTGGCACGGAGTTAGCCGATCCTTATTCTTACAGTACCGTCAACTTTCCACACGTGGAAAGGTTTCTTCCTGTATAAAAGAAGTTTACAACCCATAAGGCCGTCTTCCTTCACGCGGCATGGCTGGATCAGAGTTGCCTCCATTGTCCAATATTCCTTACTGCTGCCTTCCGTAGAAGTCTGGTCCGTGTCTCAGTACCAGTGTGGGGGATCTCCCTCTCAGGACCCCTACCTATCGGAGCTTAGGTGAGCCGTTACCTCACCTACAAGCTAATAGGACGCATGCCCATCTTTTACCGCCGGAGCTTTGCTTATTTACTCATGCGAGTAAATAAGAACATAGAGCATTAATCAAAATTTCTCTTGGCTATTCTCTAGTAAAAGGTAAGTTGCATACGCGTTACGCACCCGTTCGCCGGTCGCCATCAAATTACAAGTAATTTATGCTGCCCCTCGACTTGCATGTATGAAGCCTGCCGCTAGCGTTCATCCTGAGCCAGGATCAAACTCTTCGTTGTAGTATTTTTAATAAATTATACGACTCTGAATTGACTATGTTTCAAAATGTTTGGTTTGCTAGTTTGTATCTTAATTGATACGCGCTGTCATTTTCAATATTTTCAATGAACTAACAAAAAAAATTTATTGCATACAGCAATAAATCTTTTTGCGGCTGCAAATATAAAACCTTTTTTATTGTTTTGAACAATATTTTAGATTTTATTTTACTTTTTTTTTAGATGGTAAATTTATGAAATCTTTAAGCGTTAAATGTCAATGTTTTATATTATTTATCAACACTTTTTTAAGACTATTTTTTCTCTTTCCAAAACTCATATAGAGTATCCAAATCGAAATCTAAAGCATAATCTTGTTTTTCTAATGAACCATCTGAAAATGACCTTTGAAGTATATCCTCAATTAAATAGTCTTCATAATCATCAAATGGCTCATACTCATCCTTTAATGATATTGAATAAAAGGATGCAACGGTGTTGTATATCAGAGCTCTAAACTTATTTCTATATTCGGAAACAATTTTATGAGCAGTCAATCCTGTTTGTCTATTCAATAATTTTACTAAAATTCTTCCTTGAGATCTTGATAATTTTCTTAATTCATCTGAGAATTCATCATAAACAAACTTTTCAAGTTTTTTTAAATAAAGTCTTTTTTTTCTTTTGGAAGTTATTGAATCAACTCTAGAATCAATTTTATTCATTCTTTCAGATGCAAGTTTTGCATATGGATACACTTTTTTGACTCTATATCTTAATATTACATATCTTTTAATTTCCTCGTCATTATTAAATTTTAAGGGCTGGAATACTGTTACCTCATCAAGCATAAATGAATTTGTGGGTATAGAATCTCCAGGAAAAAGAAAGTCTAACTCATTAGTATCATCTTGACAGATTAAACTATTTGAAAAAAAGATAAATAATAGAAATAAATAATATTTCATTGTGCAAATTTAATAAGATGTTAAGTAATAATTGTTAATTTTGATTTTTTAAAAATTATGAAAGTACTTAACTCAAAATCATTAAAATTTCTTGAAGAATATTTAAATAATGCTTCACCAACTGGTTACGAAAGTAATGGTCAAAAAATATGGATGAAATATTTAAAACCATATGTAGACGATTTCATCACTGACAATTATGGCACAGCCGTTGGAGTAATAAACCCAGATAAGAAATTTAAAGTTGTTATCGAGGGACATTCTGATGAAATTTCATGGTATGTTAATTACATAACTGATAATGGTTTAATATATGTTATTAGAAATGGAGGTAGCGATCATCAGATTGCTCCATCTAAATGGGTTAATATTCATACAAAAAAAGGAATCGTAAAGGGAGTTTTTGGATGGCCTGCTATTCATGTTAGAGATTATTCAAAAGAAGCACCTCCAAAAATTGATAATATTTTTATTGATATAGGGGCAAAAGATAAAAAAGAAGTTGAAAAAATGGGAGTCCATGTTGGGTGTGTCATAACATATCCTGATTCATTTCAAATTATAAATAAGAATAAGTTTATTTGTAGAGCAATTGATAATAGGGCTGGTGGATTTATGATAGCAGAGGTCGCAAGATTACTAAAAGAAAATAAAGATAAGCTTCCATTTTGTCTTTACGTTACCAATTCTGTTCAGGAGGAAATCGGTTTAAGGGGAGCAGAGATGATAACAAATACATTAAAACCAAATATTGCAATAGTTACTGATGTGACTCATGACACCTCCACTCCAATGATTGACGCAAAGAAGCAAGGTGACGTTAAAATTGGAAAAGGACCTGTAATATCTTATGCACCAGCAGTTCAAAATAACCTAAGAGAAAAGATTATAAGTTTAGCTGAAAAAAATAAGATACCATTTCAAAGAGCAGCCTCATCAAGATATACTGGTACTGATACAGATGCATTTGCATATAGTAACGGAGGAGTTCCTTCAGCACTAATATCCCTTCCATTAAGATATATGCATACTACTGTAGAAATGGTTCAAAAAGATGATGTTGAGAATGTTATTAAAATAATATACGAGACTTTGAGAAATATTAAAGCTGATGAAAGCTTTAGTTACTTTGATTAATAATTGCCTTGTTAATTTCTTTTATTAATGAAGGTCCTTTGTAGATAAAGCCTGTATATAATTGAATTAGATCTGCTCCTGAGTTTAATCTCTCAATAGCATCATTTGCATTCATTATACCTCCGACTCCAATAATTGGAAAATTGTCTCCCAATCTTTTTCTTAAATATTTGATTATAGCATTACTCTTATGTGTTAGCAATTTACCACTCATTCCACCTTCCTGGGTTTTATGTTCTGAAGAAGCCCCATCTCTAGAAACTGTAGTATTTGTAGCAATAATCCCATCTAGCTTTAAATCTTTTATTAAAATAACAATATCAGCTATTTGCTCTTCATTTAAATCAGGAGAAATTTTAAGAAGCAAAGGTCTTTTATTCATTAGTTTATTATTGAATTTTACTAGTTTTTCTAAGAATGGTTTTAAAAGACTTTTATCGTGTAAATCTCTTAAACCTTCAGTATTAGGAGAACTTATATTAATTGCAAAATAGTCAACAAATTCATTAAGCTCTGACAGACATTTCAAATAATCGCTATGGGCATCACTATTTTGAGTAAAATAATTTTTACCAATATTTGCTCCAATAATTATATCTCTTTCTTTCTTTAAATTATCAACCACCTCTGATATTCCTTTATTATTAAACCCAAGTCTATTAATTAAAGATTTATCTTCAGCTAGTCTAAAAATTCTTTTTTTGGGATTGCCTGGCTGAGGCATTGGGGTAACTGTTCCTATTTCGATAAAGCCAAATCCAAAATTAGAGAATTCATTGTAACACTCAGCATTCTTATCAAATCCTGCAGCTAAACCAACAGGGTTATTAAATTTTAAACCTAAGATATTCCTCTCAAGCTTTTTATCACTTATACAAAAAAACTTTTTAATCAGAATGTCAATTAAAGGTATTTTATTAAAAATTTTTATTGAGTGGACAGAAAATTCATGTATTAATTCAGCATCAAAAAGGAAAAGAATTTTTCTTAAAATACTATACATTAGGTCTTAATGTTAGATGATAATTCTAATGAAATAGCTGATTTTTCAATTTTAAGTTTTCCAGCCATAGTCTCTATAATGCAGGTCTTACTTTTAGAATCAAATTCAGTTATCCTGGCATGAACACCTGATTTAGTGATAATACTATCACCTCTTTTTAGATTGTTTAAAAATTTTTTTTCTTTACTATTCCTTCTAATTGAGGGTATTATTATGAAAAATAAAAAGACTAACGCTATTAAGAGAAGATAGGGAAATTGTGACTCCATAATTAATTTTATTTATTCAAAATTAGCAAATTTATGTTATAAGACCCCTACCAGATTTAACAATTAATCCTTGTTCTATTAGATCTTTAACCATATTATCAAGCACACCATTTACAAATTTTCCTGAGCTTGGAGTTGAGAAGTCCTTAGCTATATCAATAAATTCATTGATAGAAACCTTTGTAGGTATCGATGGGAAATAAATTAACTCTGCAATTGCAGTTATAATAATAATGTAGTCAATTTTAGCAATTCTATCAGAGTCCCAATTTGGAGTTCTTCCCTCGATTTTTAATTTTAGATCATGATAATTTGCAATTACATTATTAAAAAGTTCCTGGCCAAATTTTATCTCATCTTGAAAGTCAAAAAGAGAGGGCAATGGAAATGAATCAGGGTTTTGCAAATCAACTTTTTGAATATTTTTTAGAATATATGAATTTACATAAGGAAAATCATTTACCCAATTAATATTTTGATCTTCAATAAATTCATAGAATAAATTTGAATTTAAGATAATCTCCGAATAGCATTTTACAAAAAATTCTAATCTTATTTTATTATCATTTTTATTTAATTGTAAAAATTCCTTGTTCAAATCAAATATTTGATCTTGTATTTCAATAATATAATTATGATTTAAATCCCAATTAATTATTTGTCTTCTCTTGAAAGATTTAGCATTTAGCTTAGTGAAGAAAAAGAAATATGGATTACTACTCACTAAAGGACATGAAAATTTTTGTGATTCAAGATTATTAAAAAACAGGTTTATTTCTTTTAAATAATCAACTATACAATATAATAAGTCTAAGCTAGAAGATGAGCATTTATTTATATAATATTTTAACTCTTTTGATTCAATTGATTCAATTGAGTTTGAATAAATTGATTGAACAACTATTGTGCGGATATGTCTTCTATTTAGCATTTTTAAAGAACTACGGCAAAATTATACAATTATAATGTATAATAAAATTTTTAGAAGTTATAAAGTTTATATTTGTTAGGTTGTATGAAAGAACTTCAAAGATTAAATAAATTCTTATTTAAATACAGAGGCAGGTTATTTATTGGATTATTTATTACCATAATTGCAAGACTATTTTCTCTTGTTACCCCAAGATTAGTTGGTGACTCTATGACCACAATTGAAAATTATCTTAATCTTAATTCAATATCACCAATTGAAATAAGAGAGGTTCTTTTGACAAATGTTATTTTTATAATAGGTGCTTCCTTAATATCAGGATTCTTTACTTTTTTAATGAGGCAAACAATAATTAATGTCTCCAGATATATTGAATATGATGTAAAGAATCAAGTTTTTGAACACTACCAATCTTTAGATCAGACATTCTACAAAAGAAACAGGACGGGTGATTTAATGAATAGAATAAGTGAGGATGTTAGTAAAGTTAGAATGTATTATGGGCCTGTAATAATGTACGGAACTAATGCAATAGTTCTTTTTATTGTAATTATTTCTTATATGTTTAGCGTTGCACCTAAACTAACTATTTTCAGCCTGATACCTCTACCGATTTTATCAGTTTTTATATATAGAATTAGTAATCTAATAAATATTAAAAGCACAAAAGTTCAAGAGAGTTTATCTGACCTATCTACATACTCTCAAGAAAGTTTTAGCGGAATATCCGTACTAAAGTCATTTAATATACAGGATATAATTTTCAAAAAGTTTGACGCATATGCATTAATGAGTTTTAAAAATAATTTAAGCCTTGCTAAGATTCAAGCATGGTTTTTTCCAATCATTCTTTTTTTAATAGGACTCAGTAATTTAATAGTAATTTTTATTGGTGGAAGAGAATTTATTAATGGGAATATAGAAATTGGAGTTATAGCAGAGTTCATAATTTATGTAAACATGTTAACATGGCCTGTAACTCTTGTAGGGTGGGTTACATCAATAGTTAAACAAGCAGAAGCATCTCAAAAAAGGATTAATGAATTTTTAGATTCAAAATCAGCTTTAGATGATGGAAACTATAGTTTAAAAGATAAAAATTCCAAAAATATTGAATTCAAGGATGTTTCATTTACATACCCTCAAACAGGAATAGAAGTTTTTAATTTATTTAATCTAAAAATTGATAAAGGGAAAACGCTTGGAATAGTTGGTAAAGTAGGTTCTGGAAAGACTACATTATTAGATCTTATCTGCAGAGTATATGATCCAAATAAAGGATCAATATCATATGATAAGAAAGATATTAAATCATTTAAGATTAATAACCTAAGGGAACTTTTTAGCTATGTTCCACAAAATAATTTTTTGTTTTCAGAGAGTATATTTAAGAATATTCAATTTGGTAATCCAAATGCAACAGAAAGTCAGGTTAAAAAAGCTGCAAAGCTATCTGAAATTGATTCAGAGATTGCCAAATTTGAAAATGGATATCAAACAATACTTGGTGAAAGAGGTGTTACATTATCAGGTGGTCAGGTTCAGAGAGTTTCTATAGCAAGATCCTTTGTTAAGGATTCAGCACTTTACCTTTTTGATGACTGCTTTTCATCACTAGATACAGATACAGAAGAAAGATTAATTAGAAACTTAAAAAATAATTTTAAAAATAAATCAGTTATAATTGTTAGCCATAGAGTTTCATGTGTTAAGCATGCTGATAAAATTATTGTTCTTGAAAATGGTAAGATTATTCAAGAAGGTATTCATAAAAACCTAATAGAAATTGATGGTTATTACAAGGAATTATTCAACAAGCAGAACACTGAGATTACTTAGTATATTTGATTATATTTGACTAAAATTATATTATGGAAAATCAAAATGAATATAATGCTGAAGAGATTTTCTCGAAAGCATTAAGAGCTGGAAGAAGAACTTATTTTTTTGATGTAAGAGAAACCAAGGCTGGAGATTATTATTTAACAATAACTGAAAGTAAAAAGTTTACAAATGAAGATGGGACTTTTTACTACAAAAAGCATAAAATCTATTTGTATAAAGAAGATTTTGATGAATTTAATAACTCACTTAAAGAAACTTGTGATTTTATCATCGATAAAAAAGGTGCTGAAGTAATAAGTGAAAAACATGACAAAGACTTTGATTCAAAAAAAGAAAAAGAAGAATTTACGGAATCAGTGAGTACCGATGAAGAAAAAGACTTTGCTGATGTTGACTTCGAAAATGACGATCAGTAAAAAAAACATTATGAAAAAAATCTTATTCCTTTTAATTCCATCATTATTTTTAAATGCTCAGGTCGGTCTTGATTATTACCTTGGAGATCTTAGTGAATATAACAAGTCCATACCTACTCCTTTGAGTATTATTGGACATGAGATCGGAGAATTTCACGTTAGCCATGACAAATTAAGTCATTATGTTCAAGAGATTTCAAAAGCATCTAATAGAGTTAAACTTGTAAATAGAGGTAAATCATATGAGAATAGAACTTCATGGTTAATGATAATTACAAGTGAGTCAAATCATTCAAGATTAGAGGAAATAAGAAAACAACATTTAGAACTTTCAAATTCAAAGGATAAAGATATTGATGTCTCGGATATGCCAATAGTCGTATATCAAGGATTCTCTGTGCATGGTGATGAACCAAGTGGCTCAAATGCAAGTTTAGCCTTAATGTATCATTTACTATCCAGCAATTCTCAAAAAACTATAGAATTACTTGACAATACTATAATTCTTTTAGATCCTAGTTTTAATCCTGATGGTCTTCAGCGTTTCTCTCAATGGGCAAACAGTAATAAAAATCAAAGTTTAACCGCAGACTCAAATGACAGAGAATATAATCAATACTGGCCAAGAGGAAGAACAAACCATTACTGGTTCGATCTAAACAGAGATATGCTTCCAAATCAGCTTGTTGAAACAAATGCCAAAGTAAAGACGTTTACTGAATGGTTACCAAATATTCTAACTGATCACCACGAGATGGGAACAAATTCATCATTTTTCTTTCAACCTGGTGTTCCTGAAAGAAAAAACCCTCTTATATCAGACTTAAATCAAGCTTTGACAAGAGAGATAGGAACATACCATGAAAAAGCACTAAACTCAATTGGCTCACTATATTATTCTGAAGAAGATTACGATGATTTCTTTTTTGGTAAAGCCTCTACTTATCCTGATGCAAACGGAAGTATAGGAATCCTTTTTGAACAGGGTAGTTCAAGAGGGCATATTCAAGAGAGTGTTAATGGTATATTGACTTTTCCTTTTACTATAAGAAATCAGTTAACCGCTGCATTTTCTACGCTTGAGGCTGCAAAAAATATGAGAGTCAAGCTTTTAAATTACATGAAAGATTTTTATGATGATCAGATTGAATTAAATCCAAAGTCAAGTGATAATATAGTTTTTGGAAAGTTAAAAGATGAATCTACAGTTTATCATCTTGCAGATTTATTAAATAGCCATAAAATCAAATTTAACAAGATTTCTGAAGATGTTGTTTTAAATGGAAAAAAATTCACAAAAGACAATAGTTTTATAATTCCATTGAATCAACCAAAAAGGACCCTTATAAATGCTATGTTTTATACTCAAACTGAATTTAAGGATAGCTTATTTTACGACGTATCGGCGTGGACATTTCCTTTAGCATTTAACGTTAATTACTCATATACAGATAATCTTAGTAAATCTAGTGTTTCTAAGTTGTTCGGAGAAGAAGTTACAGATATAAATAAACCAGCAGGAAATGTTGATTCTAAGTCCAATTATGCATACTTATTTGAACCACATGAATATTACGCACAGGCTGCTGTATATCATTTAATTAAAGAAGGTTTAAGAATTAAAACTGCAACAAAAAAATTTTCAATTAACGGTAAAGAGTTTGATTATGGAACCTATCTTATTCCTGTTCAAAATCAAAGTATAAATTCAGAAGATATTTATGACAAATTACTAGAAATAGCAAAAAAGTATAATATAAACTTTAAGTCTCAATCTACCGGTATAACTTCTGGTATTGACCTTGGATCAGATTATTTCATAAATGTAAATCAACCTAAAATAGGATTAATTGTTGGTGATGGTGTTAGAAGTTATGACGCAGGTGAAATATGGCACTTACTAGACACAAGATATAATATACCTATTGCTAAACTTGATGTAGATGATCTTAGATACATGGATCTTAGTAAATATTCTCATATTATTCTTCCTGATTACAATGGGTCAAAGATAAGATCAGAACAAATTAAGAACTATATTAACGATGGTGGTAACCTTATTGCTTTCAGAAACTCTGTAAAATGGGTGTCTGATAATCTAAATGAGATAGAATTTTTAACTAAAGACTTAAAAGCTTCAGGAGTTTCTTTTTCAGATAGAGAAAAGTTTTATGGGGCTCAACAAACTGGTGGTGCGATTTTTGAATCAAATATTGACAGAAGTCACCCTGTAAATTATGGAATTGAATCCAACACTCTTCCATTATTTAGAAATTCAAATATTTATATGAGTAAAAGTGAACAGAGCTTTAATAATCCTATATCATATACATCTAACCCATTGATGAGTGGATATATTTCAGAAGAAAATATATCACTATTAAAAAATTCTGTTCCATTTAAAGTGATTAGGAGTGAAAAAGGTAAGATTCTATTGATGACTGATAATACAAATTTTAGAGCATTTTGGTTTGGCACAAACAGAATTTTTCTTAATATGCTATTTCACTCAAATATTATGTAGTCAATTTGAGACATCGTTAAGAAATTTTATTCTGTATAGTCTAAGTTCTTCTTCATCAAAGTCTCCATGAAACTCTTTTATAGCCTCTGAAATATCCTCACTCTCAGATTCTATAAAATATTCTTTCAGTTCTTCTTGCTGATCTTCATCAAGTATTTCTTCTAAATAATAATCAATATCTAATTTTGTCCCAGAGAAAACAATGCTTTCAAGTTCTGACAACAATTCATTGAACTCAATTCCTCTTGAGTCACTAATTTCATCTAAAGGTATTTTTTTATCAATATTTTGAATAAGAGACAGCTTTTTTGATGATTTTTCACCTGAAGTTCTTAAAACTAATTCATCTGGTTTTTGAATTTGATTCTCCTCAATATATTCTTTTATAAGTTTAATAAAATAATTACCGAACTTATTGACTTTTCCTTCACCTACACCATTGATATTTTTAAATTCCTCAATTGATGTTGGATACTTGTATGTCATATCTTCTAAAGAGAATTCTTGAAGAATTGCATATGGGGGTAAAGAGTTCTTTTTTGCAATTTCTCTTCTTAGTATAATTAACTTATTCATTAAGTTATTATCGATTACTCCTGTTTTCACACTAGTGTGATTAGGTCTGTTTTCAATACTAAAAGCGTTATCAATAGATATGTCAAATTTATCTTGCTCATTTAAGTATTGTTTTCCATAATCAGTTATCTTCAAAGATCCTATGTCATTTATATCTCTTATTAATATTCCATCTACAATACAATGTGTAATTAAAGTTTTCCAAAAATCTCTTGTAATTTCATTTTCTTCCTCTACAGGTAGAGTATTTATCAATTCCTTAAACGAGATTTTTTTATCAGACTTAAAAAAATTAAAAATTAGGTACTTAAGCTTTTCAATAGCATTAATTTTTTCTTTAGGATTCTTTGAGTTATCATCCATACTTGAGTCGTTATGAATCTTAGGATCATATTTTTCTCCAAAATAACTCAATAAATATTTTCTTCTTGAAATTGATGACTTTGCAAAGTTTTTAACTTCTTTTAAGAGCATTATTCCAACCTCTCTTTCAGATGATTTCTTTTTTGATAATAACTTTTCCAGTTTATCTGCGTCTTCATGTGAATAATACATTAGACAGTGACTTACAACTCCATCTCTACCCGCTCTTCCTGTTTCTTGATAGTAACCTTCAATACTTTTAGGAACATCATAATGAACCACAAATCTAACATCTGGCTTATCAATCCCCATTCCAAATGCAATTGTGGCAACTATAATACTACAATCGTCATTTAGAAATTTGTCTTGATTTTCTTCTCTTATTTTTTTTTCTAATCCAGCATGATAAGGTAAACTTTTGATCCCATTTATGACAAGTAATTCAGATAAATCCTCAACTTTCTTTCTTGAAAGACAATAAATTATTCCAGATTGATTAGGTTTTGATTTTATAAATTTTATTAAATCTAAATCTGTTGATTCATTTTTCCCCCTTACTTCGTAAAACAAGTTTGGCCTATTGAATGATGATTTAAAAACTTTCGAATTATTTATTTTTAAATTTTTAAGTATATCATCTTGTACTTTAGTAGTTGCTGTTGCAGTTAGAGCTATTATTCTTATCTCAGTGTCAATTAATTCTATTATATCTCTAATTTTCCTATACTCTGGTCTAAAATCATGCCCCCACTCAGAAATACAATGAGCTTCATCTATGGCTAAAAATGAAATTTTTATTAATTTTAAAAAATCTATAGTCTCATTTTTAGATAAAGTCTCTGGAGCTATATAAAGTAATTTAGTTTTTTCATTTATAACATCTTCTTTTACTTTCAAAACCTGTTGATTTGTTAAAGTTGAATTTAAAACGTGAGCTATTGAATGTTCTGTACTACTAACTCTAATTAGATCAACTTGATTTTTCATAAGGGCGATAAGAGGTGATATTACAATCGCCGTACCTTCCATCATTAATGCTGGCAATTGATAACATATTGATTTACCCCCACCTGTTGGCATAATAACAAAAGAATCATTTCCCTCAAGAAGATTTTTTATGACAGATTCTTGATGGTTTCTGAATTCATTGAAACCAAAGTGTTTCTTTAAACTTAATTTTAAGTTGTCCAAAATATGGTTGTTTCAAATTTTATAAATTTGTACTATATAATTTAAAAAAAAATTCCCATTTTGACTAATTCTGAAATAATTAAAAATACTGCACTGAACACATTAAATCTTGAATCCAAATCTATTTTAAATCTCTCGAAAATTATAGATTCAAACTTCTGTAGAATTGTTCAATTATTAAAGGATTGTCGTGGTAAGATAGTCTTAACAGGTATAGGTAAAAGTGCAATTATAGGAATGAAAATCTCAGCAACTTTAAATTCTACTGGATCAAAATCAATTTTTTTACATCTAGGAGATGCTCTTCATGGAGATATGGGTGTCATAGGAAAAGAGGATGTAGTAATTTGTCTATCTAAAAGTGGTGAATCAAGTGAAATAGTTTCAATTTCAAACTACTTAAATAAAGCTAACATTAAGCTGATTGGTATATCTTGTCAAAAAGATTCTTCTCTGGAGAAAATGTCCGATATGTTTATTCATACTGATATAGAAAAAGAAGCATGTCACAATAATTTAGCTCCAACAACCAGTTCAACTTGTCATCTTGCTATTGGAGATGCAATTGCAATGGCAATTCAAAAATTAAAGGGTTTTTCTCCGAATGAATTTGGAGAATATCACCCATCTGGAAGTCTAGGAAAGAAGCTTAATCTTTCATTAAAGAGTTTAGTTGATAATAGAAGATTACCTGTAGTTAATCCATTATCATCTTTTGCAGAAGTTATAAATGAAATTTCATCTAAAATGTATGGAGCTACAGCAGTATTAAAAGATGAAGAGATTGTTGGAATAATTACTGATGGAGATATAAGAAGGGTAATTGAAAAAAGAAAGAATATAGAGGATATAAAAGCCTCTGAATTTATGGGTAACAATCCTAAAGTTTTAAATTCAGATATTTTGGCTAGTGAAGCATTAAAAATTATGAAGAAAAATAATATTAGCCAGGTTTTAGTTACTGATTACAATAATATTTTTATCGGAGTCGTTCATATTTTAGAAATTATCAAACAAGGCATAAACAATGAGTAATTCAAAAGACATGTCTTTTCTAGATCACTTAGAAGAACTAAGGTGGCATATTATAAGATCCACAATAGCGGTTTTATTAGTGGCAGTTGTAGCATTTTTAGCCAAGGATTTAATTTTTGATCAAATAATATTTGGACCTAAAAGAGGAAATTTTGTTAGTTATGAATTATTTTGTTCAATTTCTCAGTCATTTGGTGGTAATGCCTTTTGCTTTGAAGAACTTCCATTTAGAGTTCAAAGCAGAACAGTTTCAGGGCAATTTTCCGCTCACCTTTGGACATCTATTTTAGCTGGATTTATTATTTCATTTCCTTACGTAATTTATGAATTTTGGAAATTTATAAGCCCGGGGTTATACAGAAAGGAAAAAGAAGGTACAAGAGGTTTTATTATTATTTCATCATTACTTTTTTTTATTGGTGTTCTGTTTGGATATTATATTGTAACTCCATTGTCCATAAATTTTCTTGGAAATTACACTATTAGTTCAGAGGTTTTCAATGATTTTGATTTAAGTAGCTATATTGGTCTTTTAAGAGCATCTGTACTAGCGTCAGGTTTAATATTTGAGCTTCCGATTATTATCCATTATTTGACAAAAGTAGGTATAGTCACTCCAGATTTTTTAAAAAGAAATAGAAAATTTGCTCTCGTTATAGTGTTAAGTCTTTCTGCAATTATTACTCCACCTGATATAGCTAGCCAAATTATAGTAAGTATACCTATTTTAATACTTTATGAAATAAGTATTATTATTTCAAAAATTGGATATAAAAAATTAAATACATAATATTTGTTAGATGATTCTAAGCGCAAGAGACATATCAAAATCTTATAGAGGAAGAAAAGTAGTTAATAATATTTCAATTGAAGTAAATCAAGGAGAAATTGTTGGTTTACTTGGCCCAAATGGTGCTGGAAAGACCACATCATTTTATATGATTGTTGGAATAATAAAGCCTGAACAAGGTAATATTTTTCTTGATAAAGAAGTTATCTCTACATACCCTATGTATCAAAGAGCTCAAAAAGGAATAGGATATCTTGCTCAAGAAGAATCAGTCTTCAGAAAGCTTTCTGTTGAGGATAATATACTAGGTGTTTTAGAATTTTCAGATCTCTCTAAAAATCAACAGAAAGAGAAAGCTCAACAATTGATGGAGGAGTTTGGATTAATAAACATTAGAAAAAATAGAGGTGATCTTTTATCTGGTGGTGAAAGAAGAAGAACTGAGATTGCTAGAGCTCTGGCAAATAACCCAAACTTTTTATTATTAGACGAACCTTTTGCTGGTGTTGATCCTATAGCAGTAGAAGATATCCAATCGATTATATCTGTCCTAAAAAAGAAAAATATTGGAATCCTTATTACAGATCACAATGTTCAAGAAACACTTGCAATTACGGATCGAACTTATTTGATGTTTGAAGGAAAAATATTAAAAGAGGGTATTCCAGAAGATCTTGCAAAAGATGAAATTGTCAGAAAATTATACTTAGGTAAAAGTTTTGAATTTAAAAGAAAAAAAATATAGTTTAATTCATAATAAAGACCAAAGATTCCTTAAAACATTTACGAAAAGATAGAGTATTATTATTAGACAAAATCCACCGATTCCAAAAATTAAAATTATTGGTATACTTAGAACTATAGTAAGAATTTTGAAAATATTATAATCATATTTTCTTAAAGAAATTCTTAATGAAAATAGTCTAAAAGGAACATTCATAAGAATAAAACTTGATACGACTAATAGAATTAAAGTGTAATTATTAAGAAAATATTCCTTAGAATCAAGAAAATAGTAATGCTCCATTAAGATTGGAAATGAGGCAAAAAATAGAGCATTAGCAGGGGTTGGCAAACCTTCGAATTCATCAGTGTAGTCAATAGTATTAAATTTAGCTAGTCTAAGGGCAGAGCCTAGAGTAATAATAAAAGCTACAAATGCAATTGGGGAGATTGAGAAAATTAGATTTAGATCTATAATTGGTTCTAAGTTTAGGTCCAAATTAAAATCTGTAACACGATTTCCCGATAATTTAAATAACTGATATACGATAATACCGGGAACAACTCCACTTGTAACAATATCAGAAAGAGAATCTAAGTGCTTACCAAATTCTGATTCAGCATTTAACATTCTTGCAACAATGCCATCTAAGTAATCAAAAAAAACTCCTAATAATACAAGAATTAAAACTGCCTCAAATTGAAATTGGAATGCGAAAGCAATTGAAAAACAACCACATATAAGATTAAGTATTGTGAGAGTATTAGGAACAAAGGCTTTTATCATGATATATATATTCCAATTTATAAAAAAATTGTAATATTAATATTATAAAGTATTTAAACTTATTAAAGTGAGTAGACTTATCATTTATTCTTTACTATCGGGTATTTTATTAGCATCTTCATGGCCAGTAAATGGATTTACTCCGTTAATATTTATAAGTCTAATTCCTTTACTTTACGTTGAAGACATAATTAGTAAGGATAGCTATCAAAAGAAGAATATTAGGTTGTTCTTTTACTCCTATTTGTCATTCCTAATATGGAATCTCTTTACAACATGGTGGATTGTACACACAACTTTACCTGGTGCAATTTTTGCTAATGTTGTAAACTCATCATTTTATTCAATTATCTTCTTATTATACAGCAGAGTAAAGAGGAAGATTGACTACAAAGCAGGACTTTTGTTCTTAATAACATTCTGGATTTCTTTTGAAAAATTTCATTTAAATTGGGAATTCTCATGGCCTTGGCTCAATTTAGGTAATGTATTCTCTGAAAGAATAAACTGGATTCAATGGTATGAATTCACAGGAAGTTTTGGAGGAACCCTTTGGGTATTATGTTCTAATGTTTTTCTTTTTAGTCTCATAAAAAGTTTTTATGAATTTGTTGATAAAAGAAGATTTTATATAAGATTATTTGCGAGATCGGTTTTGATTTGTGTTCCAATCTTAATTTCATCCATAGTTAAACCTTCTGTTAAATTAGGTGAAGAGTTTAAGGTCTTATTAACTCAGCCTAGAATAGATCCGTGGGCATTTAAATATAGAAATTCATCAACAAATCTTGATTATTTTGAAACATTTAAAGAGCTAACATATAATAAATTAAAATCAGATCAATATGATTTTATCATAGCACCCGAAACATTCTTTTCTGAAGGTTATGGCGAAAATTTAGACTATTTTGAATATACCAAGCTTCATGATAGTCTCAGTAATTTTCTTGATGAATTTAAAAACACAAATCTTATCTCAGGTATTCAATTTTTTAAATTATATCAAAATAAAGAGAATAAGCCTTCAAAAACAGCAAATTTTGTTAGAGATAAACTATGGGTAGATTATTATAATTCCTCAATAAATTTTTCTTCAGATCAAGGATTCGAATACAATCATAAGACTAAATTAGTTGTTGGTAGTGAATATATGCCTCTCAAGTCTTTTCTTGAGCCACTACTTGGAAATGTAATGATTGATTTAGGTGGAACTACTGTTTCAAAAGGTGTTCAACATCCATCTGATAGAAAATTATTTAAACATTCAAATAAAGATCTAAAAACTGTACCCATAGTTTGTTATGAAACTATTTATGGAGAGTACGTGGCTGAATATGTTAATTTGGGTGCAAATTTTATTACTATAATAACTAATGATGCTTGGTGGTTTGATTCTCCTGGGCACAGACATCTTGTAAGTTATGCTAGATTAAGAGCAATAGAAAATAGAAGATATATTGTTAGAAGTGCAAATTCTGGTGTTTCTACAATTATTAATGAGTTTGGGGAATATCAAGCTAAATTACCATTTGATAATAAAGGTACATTATCAGGAAAAGCATATACAATTGATAAAAGAACTTTTTACAGTAAGAATGGGGATTACATTGCAAGGATAAGTATTCTAATTTCAATTTTACTTCTACTAATTTCATTTTCTAAGCTAAAAAAATAATTTTTTCTTGGAATATTGAAGTTTTAATATACTTTTGAAAAAAATTAAGAATGTACTGGACATTAGAACTTGCAAATTACTTAAGTGATGCTCCTTGGCCAGCCTCGAAAGACGAGCTTATTGACTTTTCAATTAGAACTGGTGCTCCTCTTGAGGTAGTAGAGAATCTTCAATCTTTAGAGGATGAAGGTGATGTATACGATTCCATAGAGGAAATTTGGCCAGACTATCCCACAGAAGAAGATTACCTCTGGAATGAAGATGAGTATTAATCTTATTTAATTTTAATTGTTTATTTTTTTGATAAATTTGAAATAAAAATTGGCATGTCCATTGTTAACTCACTTTTAAAGGTCTTTCTTGGCGATAAATCAGGTAAAGATCTTAAAAAGCTTACTCCACTTGTTGATGAGATAAATAAACATTTCATTGGATTGTCATCTTTATCAAATGATGAGTTAAGAGACAAAACTCATAATTTTAAGAAGATTATATCTAACAAAACCACTGAATTAGTTTCTTCACTTAAGAAATTAAATGAATCAATAACTAATGAATCCTCAAACATTGAAAAAGAAAAATTATTTAGTGAGGTAGAAATAGTTGAAAAAGATCTATCAGAAACAAAGACTCAAGTTCTTGATGAAATATTACCTGAGGCATTTGCTGTAGTTAAGGAAACCGCAAGGAGATTTTATGAAAATGAATCTGTAAAAGTTTCTGCTTCAGAATTTGATAAAGAGATAGGTTCAAAAAAATCATACGTTACAATTGATGGTGAAAGTGCTATATGGAAGAACTTATGGGATGCTGCAGGTAAGAATGTATTATGGGATATGATTCACTATGATGTCCAGCTAATTGGTGGTATAGTTCTTCATCAAGGTAAAATTGGAGAAATGCAAACAGGTGAGGGTAAAACACTTGTCTCTACTTTACCAATTTATCTTAATGCTTTAACAGGGGATGGAGTCCATCTTGTAACTGTAAATGATTATCTGGCTAAAAGAGATAGTGCATGGATGGGTCCAATATTTGAGTTTCATGGACTAAGAGTAGATTGTATAGATCATCATAAACCTAATTCTCCTGAAAGAAGAAGTGCTTATAATGCAGATATTACATACGGAACAAATAATGAATTTGGATTTGATTATTTGAGAGATAACATGTCTCACTCTTTGGATGATATTGTTCAAAGAAAGCACAACTATGCTATTATTGATGAGGTAGACTCTGTACTAATTGATGATGCTAGAACTCCTTTGATAATTTCAGGTCCAACTAAAGATGGTGATAGACATGAGTTTGATAACCTAAAGCCTAAAATTCAAAATCTTGTTTCTCTTCAAAAAACTTATTTATCAACCACATTAGCAGAAGCAAAATCCTTAATTAATAATTCTGATAATGAAAAGGGAGGATTCTTTCTGTATAGAGTATTTAGAGGACTACCAAAGAATAAGCCTCTAATTAAATTTTTGAGTGAAGAAGGTGTGAAGCAAATTCTACAAAAAACTGAGAATTTTTATATGCAGGATAATAATAGAGAAATGCATCAAATTGATCAGGAGCTTTATTTTACAATAGATGAAAAAAATAACCAAATTGAATTAACTGAAAAGGGTATAGAAACATTATCAAAAGACCTTGATGATAAGGACTTCTTTATAATGCCAAACATAGCATCTGATATTGCAATTATTGAGAATAAAGGGCTTACACCTGAAGAAGAAGCTAAAGAAAAGAATGATCTTTTTAATGAATTTAACATCAAAAGTGAAAGAATTCATTCTATAAACCAACTGCTGAAGGCATTTACTCTTTTTGAAAAGGATGTTGAATATGTTGTTGTTGAGAATAAAGTTATGATTGTTGATGAGCAGACGGGAAGGATTATGGATGGAAGGAGATATTCTGATGGGCTTCACCAAGCAATAGAAGCTAAGGAAAATGTAAAGATTGAGGCTGCAACTCAAACTTTTGCTACCATTACTTTACAAAATTATTTTAGACTATACTCTAAATTATCCGGTATGACTGGGACAGCTGTTACCGAAGCAGGTGAATTTTGGGAAATTTATAAGCTTGATGTAACGGAGATACCAACAAATCGACCAATAGCAAGAAAAGATCAGGATGACTTAATATATAAATCTAAGAGAGAAAAATATAACGCTATTATAAATGAAGTAATTAATCTGAGGAATCAAAAAAGACCTGTATTAATAGGTACTACTTCAGTTGAAATTTCTGAGTTACTAAGTAAAATGTTAAATAGATCAGATATAAATCATAATGTTCTAAATGCTAAACTTCATAAAAAAGAAGCTGATATAGTTGCTGAAGCAGGAAATCCTGGAGTAGTAACTATAGCAACTAATATGGCTGGTAGAGGTACTGATATTAAGTTAAGTAAAGAGGTTATTGATGCTGGTGGTCTTGCAATTATTGGAACAGAAAGACATGACTCTAGAAGAGTTGACAGACAGCTTAGAGGAAGATCTGGAAGACAAGGTGATCCTGGTAGTTCACAATTTTATGTTTCTTTCGAAGATAATCTAATGAGACTTTTTGGACAGGATAGAGTCGCAAATATAATGGATAGAATGGGTCTAAAAGATGGCGAAAATATTCAACACCCAATGGTTACAAAATCTATAGAAAGAGCTCAAAAGAAGGTTGAAGAAAATAATTTTGGTATAAGGAAAAGATTATTAGAATATGATGACGTAATGAATTCTCAGAGAAATATAATTTATACTCTTAGAAAAAATGCTCTAAGAGGTGATAAACTTCAAATTGATATTTCTAATATCATGTTTGACACAATTGAGGAGATAGTCAGGAATAACAAAGCAACAAATAACTACAAGAATTATGAATTTGAATTAATTACTACATTTTCAATGACATCTCCTATTGATGAAAATGAATTTTTAGAATCAGATGAAGATATAATTGTAAATAAGCTTTTTGATGAGTTAAAAAAATTCTATGCTAACAAAAAAGAGCTTAACAGAGTAATAGCTCTACCTGTAATTAAAAATGTATACGAAAATAAAAGCAACTCATTTAAAAGGATTGTAGTTCCATTTACCGATGGAAAGAAAGTAATAAATATTGTTACCGATTTAGAGAAATCATATGAAAGTAACGGAGAGAATTTAATTGAAGACTTTGAGAAAAGTATTTCACTTGCAATAATTGATGAAAAATGGAAAAATCATCTTAGAAAAATGGATGAATTAAAACAGTCAGTTCAACTAGCAGTTCACGAGCAAAAAGATCCTCTTTTAATATATAAATTTGAAGCTTATGAACTTTTTAAATCAATGATTCATGTTCTAAATAAAGAATTACTTTCTTTCTTATTTAAATCAAATCTTCCAAATAATCAAGGAAATATAAAAGATGCTGGATCAAATATGAGTACTAAAAATGATTTCAAGACATCAAAAGAAGAAAGCTTAAATAGTGATCAATTAGCCGAAAGAGCGAGAAGTATTGGTGCAAGTGCAAGTCAAAATTCTCAGAGGGTTGAAACCATAACAAGGGAACTTCCAAAAATTGGTAGAAACGAAAAAGTTGAAATACAAAACTCCTCAACAGGAGAGAAAAGATTACTAAAGTTTAAGCAAGCTGAAAAACTTATTCAAAATGGTGAATGGGAGATTAAAAAGTAGTTTTAATATATAATTTCCAAACATTTCAACATTTAGTATGGATATCTCATTTTTTTCATACTTTTTTTATCATTTTAATAATTATTAAAAATTAATCATTGGTTTTACTTACATAGATTTCAGGAGAAACTTCATAATTTTAAATTTGTAAGTTCAATATGAAATTAAAAGACCAAGGACTCTATTTATCTGAATTTGAGCATGACAATTGCGGCGCAGGCTTTATTTGTAGCTTAAATGGTGAAAGAACTAATACTATTATTAATAAAGCATTAAATATATTAACCTGTCTGGAACACAGAGGTGCTGTTAGTTCAGATGGTAGAACAGGAGATGGAGCTGGAATTTTAATTGAAATACCTCATGAATTTTTTAAAAAACAATGTGATTTCAACTTACCGAAAGCAAATGAATATGCAGTTGGTATGTTATTTCTTCCTAATAAAATAAACCAATCAAATCATTGTATTAAAATATTTGAAGATGAAATAAAAAAACAAGAGTTAGAAATAATTGGATGGAGAGATGTTCCAATAAATTCCAAAGTTGTAGGCTCTATTGCAAGTAAGACTCAGCCTACAATTAAACAAGTTTTTATTAAGCCAAAAGATTCTAAATTGAATGAAAAGCAGTTTAATTTAAAGCTTTTTATAGCTAGAAAGATTAGTGAAAATATTATTTATAACTCTGAGCTGTCTCAAAGAGAATTTTTCTACTTTTCAAGTCTTAGTTTAAGAACTATCATTTACAAGGGATTGCTTATTCCAGAAGATATTGAAAGATTCTACACCGATTTAACCAACAAAGATTTAGTTACTAAACTTGCACTTGTTCATCAAAGGTTTTCAACAAACACTTTCCCAACATGGGATCTTGCTCAACCATTTAGATACATGTGTCACAATGGTGAAATAAACACTTTTAAAGGTAATGTAAGTAGAATGAAGTCCAGGGAAGAGCTTTTTGAATCTTCTGAAATCTCTGATGGTGATATGAAAAAGATATTACCAATAATTGTTCCAAAAAAGTCTGATTCAGCATCTATGGATATGGTCGTTGAATTGTTATTAATGACGGGCAGATCACTTCCTGAAGTAATGATGATGCTTGTTCCTGAGGCCTGGGAGAAGCATAATTCTATGAATAAAAGTAAAAGGGCTTTCTACAATTATAATAGTTGTATTATGGAGCCTTGGGACGGACCAGCTTCTATTCCATTTACAGATGGTAAATTTATTGGAGCCCTTCTTGACAGAAATGGCCTTAGGCCATCAAGATATACTGTGACTAAAGATGGTTATGTAATTATGTCATCTGAAACTGGTGTTGTCGATGTAAAACCTGATAATGTTCTATCTCATGGTAGATTGGAACCTGGTAAGATTTTTCTTGTCGATATGGAAAAAGGCAGGATAGTTAACGATGATGAAATAAAACAGGACATTGTATCTAAGAGACCCTATGAGGATTGGATAAATAAAAATATTCTGCAATTATCAGATGTACCTTACACAGGAAATAGAACTCGGAATGAAAAACTAAGTATAGAAACAAGATTGAAAATATTTGGCTATACAAAGGAAGATTTTAGAAAAATAATAATTCCAATGTGTCAAACTGGCAAAGAGGCTATAGGATCTATGGGAACGGATACTCCTCTGGCAGTTCTCTCTAAAAAACCTCAACTTATTTACAACTACTTCAAACAGTTATTTGCTCAAGTTACTAATCCACCATTAGATGGAATAAGAGAGGAGATTATAACAGATACAAGTCTTTCACTTGGAAGAAATCATAATTTGTTTGAAATAGTTGAAGAGCACTCAATAAATCTAACTATTAAAAATCCTATCATTTCCAATGAAGATCTTGATAAGATTAAATATATAAATCATAAGAATTTCAAAGCAAGTTCAATTAAATGTTTATATGAATTTAAGAAAGGTCACAATGGAATTGAAGAGGCTTTAGACAAAATTGTTTTGGAAATTGAAAATTGCATTGATCAAGGAAGCAATATAATAATATTAAGCGATAGACATGTTTCCAAAAAAATGGCTCCTATTCCTATTCTTCTCGTCTGCTCTTATGTTCACCAGACAATGATAAAGAAAAAGAAAAGATCTAAATTTGGTATAATAGTTGAATCTGCTGAACCTAGAGAGCCTCACCACTTCTCAATGCTTTTTGGATATGGTGCAAGTGCAATAAACCCATATTTAGTAAATGAGGTGATTGAATACCATTATAATTCAGGACATCTTAATAATGTTTCAATAGATTCTGCTATCTCTAATTTTAATGATGCAATTGCAAAAGGGATTCTAAAAATTATGAATAAAATTGGTATTTCAACACTTAATTCATATAGGGGATCACAGATTTTTGAAGCACTTGGACTTAAAACAAATTTTATCAATAAATATTTTAAAAACACCCCTTCAAGAATTGAAGGTGTTGGTCTATATGTTATTGAAAAGGAAATCAGTGAAAGAATAAATTATGCATTTAAATCTGAATCTGACTTCTCATCAATAGAAACTGGTGGTGATTACAGATGGAGAAGAGATGGAGAGAGTCATATGTTTAATCCATCAACAATTTCTAAACTTCAAAATTCGGTAAGAACAGAAAGCTATTCCTCTTACAAAGAATATTCCGATTTAGTAAATAAACAAGAAGAGCAATTAATGACTATAAGAGGTCTTCTGAAGTTTGTAGATTTTAATCCAATTCCAATTGAAGAAGTCGAACCGTGGACTGAGATTGTTAAAAGATTCAAAACAGGTGCTATGTCATATGGTTCTATTAGTAAAGAAGCTCATGAAAATCTTGCTATCGCAATGAATAGAATTGGAGGCAAAAGTAACTCTGGTGAAGGAGGAGAAGACTCTGATAGATTTAATAAGGATAAAAATGGTGACTTAAGGAACAGTTCAATTAAACAAGTTGCTTCTGGTAGATTTGGGGTTAGCTCATACTATTTATCTAACGCTGATGAAATACAAATAAAAATGGCACAAGGAGCTAAACCTGGAGAAGGAGGACAACTTCCAGGACCTAAAGTAAACCCATTAATTGCTAAAGTGAGAAATTCTACTCCATATGTAGGGCTTATCTCGCCACCACCACACCATGATATTTACTCAATTGAAGACTTAGCTCAGCTAATTTTTGATTTAAAAAATGCTAATAGAAATGCTCGAATTAATGTTAAACTTGTATCTGAAGTTGGAGTTGGTACAATTGCTGCTGGAGTAGCAAAAGCCAAAGCTGATGTTATTTTAATTTCTGGTTACGATGGAGGAACTGGAGCCTCTCCTTTAACTTCATTAAGACATGCTGGATTACCATGGGAACTTGGTGTTGCAGAAGCACAACAAACCTTAGTTTTAAATAATTTAAGAAGCAGAGTTGTTCTAGAGTGTGATGGACAATTAAAAACAGGTCGTGATGTGGCAATTGCTTGTTTATTAGGAGCTGAAGAGTTTGGCTTTTCAACTGCACCTCTGGTTGCATCTGGATGTATAATGATGAGAGCATGTCATTTAAATACTTGTCCAGTTGGTATAGCAACTCAGGATCCTGAGCTAAGAAAAAACTTTAAAGGCAGACCTGAGCATGTCATTAATTTCATGTATTTCGTTGCTCAGGAATTAAGAGAAATAATGGCTAAACTTGGCTTTAGAAGTATTGATGAGATGGTTGGTCAGACACAAAAACTTAAAGCTAGGACTGGAATTGATGATTATAAAGTCAAAGGTATTAATTTGGACAAATTACTTTATAAACCTCTATCTGGAGATGATGATAAGCTAAGAAATACTTCAAAACAAAATCACAACTTAGACAGTGTGTTAGACTTTGAAATATTAAAAGTTGCAAAATTGTCTATTAATAACAAGGTGAAATCTTCATTTGAATTTAATATTAAGAATACCGATAGAGCTGTTGGAGCACTATTAAGTAATGAAATTTCAAAGCTTCATGGTGAGAAAGGGCTCTCAAATAGTACTTTAAACATAACTTTTAATGGTTCGGCTGGTCAAAGTTTTGGCGCTTTTTCTGTTAAGGGATTAAATATGACAGTCTATGGAAACACAAATGACTATTTTGGTAAAAGTTTATCTGGTGCAACACTTGCTGTTAGAGTTCCAAAAGAGTCAAGTATTATTTCAAATGAAAATATTATAATTGGAAATGTTGCTCTTTATGGTGCTATAAGTGGTGAAGCCTACATTAATGGTATTGCAGGTGAACGTTTTTGTGTAAGAAATTCTGGAGCAAAGGCGGTAGTTGAGGGTGTAGGTGATCATGGATGTGAATATATGACCGGTGGAACTGTTTTAATTCTAGGCAAGATTGGTAGAAACTTTGGAGCAGGCATGAGTGGTGGTATTGCTTATATTTATAAAGAAGATAAAAGTTCAATCAAGAATTTTAATATGGAAATGATTGATCTTGAAACACCTAATTTCCAAGATCAAGATATAATTTATGAAATGCTAGAAAATCACTTTTCCAACACAAATAGTGAAGTAGCAGAAAAAATATTATCAAATTGGAAAAATGAGAAGAAAAACTTTATCAAAGTAATGCCTAAAGAATATAAATTAGCTTTAGAAAGGATAGCAAAAGAAAAAATAGATCAGTTAATTCAATAATGGGAAAGGTTAAAGGTTTTAAAGAATATGATAGAATTGACGAGAAGTATATTCCTGTTAGAAAAAGATTAAAGAACTATAAAGAGTTTACAATATCTCCAAAAAATAAAGAATTAAAATCTCAAGCTGCAAGATGCATGGATTGTGGTGTTCCTTTCTGTCATAGTGGATGTCCATTAGGTAATTTGATTCCCGATTTTAATGACTTAGTTTATAATAATAAATGGAAAGAGGCTCTTGATGTTCTTCATTCAACCAATAATTTTCCTGAATTTACTGGAAGACTTTGCCCAGCACCATGTGAGGCTGCATGTGTTCTAGGAATTATTGATCCACCCGTTTCAATTGAATTGATAGAAAAGCATATAGTAGAAAAAGGGTTTAGTGAAAACTGGATAGTACCTAGAATTCCTAGTAAAAGGACAGGTAAAAAAGTTTCTATTGTAGGTTCTGGCCCAGCTGGTCTAGCAGCCGCACAGCAATTAAATTTAGTTGGTCATAAAGTTACAGTATATGAGAGAGATGATAAAATTGGAGGTTTACTTAGATATGGTATTCCAGACTTCAAACTTGAAAAGAATATAATTGATAGGCGTCTAAAAATTTTAGAAAAGGAAGGTGTTGTCTTCAAATGTAATGTAGAGATTGGAAAAGATATTGATATTCCTGACCTTGAATCTAAATATGATAGTATTTTATTATGCACGGGGTCTACTATAAAAAGAAGTCTTGATATCCCAGGTATTGATTTACCTGGTGTTATTCAAGCTATGGATTTTTTGACTCATAATAATCGTTTCGTTGATAATCAATTAAGTGATCCTCTCGAATGCTATAATGCAAAAGGAAAAAACGTTATTGTTATTGGAGGTGGAGATACAGGATCAGATTGTATAGGTACTTCCAATAGGCATGGAGCAAAAAATGTAATAAATTTTGAACTTGCTTCAAAACCTCCAACTGAAAGAAGTGGAGATAATCCATGGCCTTATTGGCCTTTCACACTTAAAACATCATCTTCCCACGAGGAAGGAGCTGAAAGAGAGTGGAGTATATTAACTAAAAGATTTGTTAGTGACTCTGATAATAATCTAATTGGTCTTGAGACAGTAAATGTTAAATTTGACTCTGACAAAAAAGAGTTCATTGAAATACCTGGTTCAACTAAAACATGGGATTGTGATTTAGTTATTTTAGCTCTAGGATTTACAGGGCCTGAAACTGATCTTCCAAATAAATTTAATCTTGAAATTAATAAACGAGGTAACATAAGTTCAAATTCAAACTACCAAACTAAAAGAAATAATATTTTTACTGCAGGTGATTGCAGACGAGGCCAATCACTTATTGTTTGGGCTATTTCTGAAGGAAGAGAAGCTGCTCACCACATTGACAAATTTTTAATGGGAAGTTCTAACTTACCTCAAAAAAGCTCGTTAGGAGACCTATAGATATATTTCCATAAATTAGTATTATGAATTCAGATAGGATTAAATTCCTGGTAATCTCAAGTGCCTATCCCTACAGAGGAGGTATTTCAGATTCTACTCATTCTTTTTGTAATGAGCTTATTGATTCAGGAATATCTACTGAAGTGTGGACATTCTCATTATTATACCCAAGTTTTCTTTTTCCTGGAAATACCCAATATAGTAGAGAGAGGTTTAAGCAGAAATTTCAAATTAAAAGAAAAATTAATACAATTAATCCCTTTAATTGGTTAATGGTTTCTAAAAAAATTAATAAAGTATGTCCAGAAGTAGTAATCTTAAGATATTGGTCGCCAATTTTATGTTTACCATATTATTTTATTAGTTTTTTTTTAATTAAAAAAATAAGAGTTATCGGGATTGTAGATAATTGGAAAAATCATGAGAAAATTCCTTTTGAGAGTATCCTAAGAAAACTTTTTCTAAAATCATGTTCAAAATTTATTTCATTTTCTGAAAATATTGCAGAAATGATTCGTTTTAACACGAGAAAAGAGGTTTTATCTCTATATCATCCAATAAACACAAACCTACCCATACTTAAAGAAAAAGCAAAAGCAAAAAATGATCTAAACTTGAAAGACTATAAGTATGTCACATTTGTTGGACTTATAAGAAAATACAAAGGTGTTCAAACATTCATAAAATCTATTAATTATATAGAGGATGATAATATAAAATTCATAATTGCAGGAGAGTTTTATAATTCATTAAATGAATGCAAACAATTAGTTGATGAACTTAATCTTAGCGGAAAAATATTAATTGATAATAACTTTCTTGAGCTTGACAAGATAAGAGATTATATATGCGCAAGTGAATTAATAGTTCAGCCATATATTAATGCGAGTCAAAGTGGAATTACTCCTCTTGCCTACTTCTATAATAAACCTTTAGTTGTTTCAAAAGTTAGAGGATTAAAAGAAATAATAAATAAGGATCAAAGCGGCGAAGTATTTGACAAGACTCCTGAAAATTTAGCAAAAGCAATTCTAAATTGTATTGACGAAAAAAGAAATCAACTATATGTCTCAAATATTATAAAAGCAAAAAATTATTATTCTTGGTCAACTTTTGTTGAGAAAATTAAAACTATATAGGTATATTTTAAATAGAACAATTGCATTTATAGTGCCAAAAATTGCACCTACTAAAATGTCGATTGGGTAATGTACACCTAGGTAAATTCTACTATAGGAAATTAAAAATGCGTAAATAGAAAATAAAAAAATAAATAACCTATTTGATGATCTCAATAATAGACCGTAGAAGATTGCCAATGAAAAAGAATTTGATGCATGAGCTGAAAAGAATCCATATCTTCCACCACATGACTCTTTAACAAGTCTTAATGAGTCAGCAATTCGTTCATTATAACATGGTCTAAGCCTTTGAAAGAAGTCTTTAAATAAATTTGATGTTTGATCTGAAATGGTTATAAGTATAGCTAAAGCAATAATTAAGCGAAATAAAGTTTTAACCCTTTTTTTGCTATTAATTGAATATATATAAGCCATTAGTACTAGTAAATAGACTATTACATTGGCTTCAGTTTTTGAGAGAAACATCCAGAAATTATCAAAATATGGATTACCTAGATTATTAAAGTATAAGAAAAAGTCTGAATCAAGTTTTAAAATTTCCTCAATCATTAAGTCTTATTATTTTTCTAGAAAGATAATTAAATCTTAAAAATAGAAACAAAGAGGAAGAAAATAAACCAGACAAAAGTCCTAGCCATATTCCAACCATTGATAAACTTGTATAAAAGCCAAGATAATATGATATTGGAAATCCAATAATACCATACGAAAGAAAAATAATTATGGCGGGCTTATTAACATCCTGCATTCCTCTTAAAGCACCAAGAACTACAGCTTGTATACCATCAAAAAGCTGAAACACACCTGCAACAATTAATAATTTTGATGCAAGCTCTAATACTTGATTTACATCAGTTAAACTTAAAGGATTATTAGGGTCCAAATAAAGAAGAGGTAAAGAATCATTTAAAAGTAAAAAAATCATACAGAAAATTACATCAATAAATATTATGAGAAAAATAGTTGATAAAGCGACTTCTCTTAATTTTTTATAATTCATCATACCCCTTTGATTACCAACTCTAATCATAGCTGCAACTCCAACACCTAGAGCAACCATATATGTCATTGAAGAAAGGTTAAGAGCAATTTGATTAGCAGCTTGAGAATTTTTACCAATAAATCCTGACATCCAAACTGCAGATATAAAGAATGCTACCTCAAAAAAACTGTGAAGAGCAGATGGAAGACCTAAATAGAGAATTTTTTTCAATCTTTTAATCTCTACTTTAGAAGGAAAAAATCTTTTTATATAAACAGATAGTTTCTTATGAAGTTTCAAATAAAATATAATAAATAATAGCATACAGAATCTAGATATTAAAGTACCTATTGCTGCCCCCTCTACCCCAAGCTTTGGAAAAATCCAATAACCAAAAATTAGAAAGAAGTTTAAAGCAACATTAATGATATTTCCTACAATAGTTGAATACATTGCAGCTCTTGTAAAAGACATACCATCAGCAAATTGCCTAAAAGCCTGGAAGTTTACTGTAGCTATCAGAGATATCGATACCCAAAAAAGATATGGCGAAGCAAGCTCAACAACCTCTTGAGGTTGATTCATTGAATATAACAGGTTCCTATTTAAAAAGACTATTAAAAACAAGAACAATCCTAAAAATAAGCAGATTAAAAAACTATGCTCAAATATTCTTGATATATCATTATTTTTTTTTGCACCGTCTGCTTCAGCAATTAAAGGAGTAATAGCTTGAGAAAATCCAATACCCAAAGACATTGCAATAAAAACGAAACTATTTCCTAAAGAAATAGCAGCAAGCTCAGCAGTTCCTAGTTGCCCTACCATAACATTGTCAATAAATTGAACAAATGTATGACCTAGCATACCTATCATTACCGGGTATGCTAACTTAAGATTATACTTGAATTCTTTACTGTAATTTCTGAACCTTTTAATTATTTGGTTCATGACTATAGCTTATAATTATCCATAAGATAGATTATAGAGGCCATTGCAGCAGCTCCAAGCTCTAATTCACGCTTGTTAATTTTATCGAAAGTGTCAGATGCAGCATGATGATAATCAAAATATCTTTGAGGGTCTGGCCTTAATCCAGCTAAAATAATTTTACCATCTTTTAAAGGTTCAATATCAGCTCCACTTACACCTTGAAGAAAACTTACCCCGTAATCATTAAAATACTCCTCAAACTTTTTTAGAGATTTAAATTCCTTATCAGATGTATCAAAACTAATTCCTCTTGGAGTAAAACCTCCCGCATCAGATTCAATTGCAAAAAAATGTTTTTCATTTTTGAGTTTTGCAACTTCAGCATATTTATTTCCACCCCTTAGTCCATTTTCTTCGTTAGCAAATAAAACCACTCTAATAGTCCTTTTAGGGGTGTAATTTAAAGATTTAAAAATTCTTAGTACTTCCATTGATTGAACAATTCCTGAACCATCGTCATGACTTCCATCTCCTAGATCCCATGAGTCAAGATGTCCACCTACAACAATTATTTCATATGGTTTTTCTGACCCCTTAATTTCACCAATTACAGTATGAGTTAACACATCAGGAAAGTTTCTAGAGTTCTGTCTGAAAAAAAACTTTATTTTTGGATTTAAAGATAACATAGAACTTAAAAGTTCTGCACCATTAGTACTAATTGCAGCAGCGGGTATTCTCTGACTTAATGATAAGCCTTCATAATACATAGAACCTGTATGAGGGTAATTATCTAAAGTTGTAGTCATTGATCTGACAATAACACCTACAGCTCCAAGTTTAGCAGCTTGAACAGCCCCTTGTGTCCGTTGATTCACACTTCCAGCATATGCTTGAAAAGTGTTAATCAATGTTACATCCATTGGACGATTAAAAAAAACTATTTTTCCACTAACTGAGTCTCTTCCTATATCTCTTAACTCCATAAAGCTTTTAACTTCAACTACATTTGCAGAAATTCCAATTGATGGAGTTGATATTGAACCGCCCAATGCTACAATTGGCACAGAGATATTATTTCCTGGTCTTGTTTCTATATGTGCATATTCAGGGGCACCCCTAACCCATTTTGGTACCATAACTGGTTGAAGCCAAACTGAATCAATTTCTAAGAGATCAAGCTCTTCTTTACCCCATTTTACTGACCTTTCGTAATTAATAGATCCTGATAGTCTTCCACCAATTTGGTTAGATAAGTAATCAAGCCATTCATAAGATTTTCCATTTGACAGAGCTTCATCATATATTTTATCAATAAAAACAGAATTTCCTTCAGTAGTTTGAGAATTAATAAAATTTAATGTAAGTAGTGAAACTAAAATTATGAAGAATCTCATATTATTATTTTTTTGTTGCAAACAAACTTACATCATCCTTTGATATAGTCTCACCACCTAATATAATTAATCGCTCAACTACATTTCTTAATTCTCTTACATTACCTGACCAGTTATAATCTTCAAGAAGTTTTAGTGAGTCTTTGGTGAACTTTTTTGTTTCAATCCCTTGTTCCTTTGAAATTATATTAGAAAAATGATCTACAAGGATTGGAATATCTGACTTTCTTTTACTCAATTCAGGTACTTTGATCACAATAACTGCTAGTCTATGGTATAAGTCCTCCCTAAAATTACCATCGTCTATTTCTTTTTTTAAGTCCTTGTTTGTAGCAGCTAAAACTCTAACGTCAACACTTATGTCTTTCTGACTTCCTACTCTTTGAATTTTATTTTCCTCTAAAGCCCTTAAAACTTTAGCTTGTGCAGCAAGACTCATGTCTCCTATTTCATCTAAAAATATAGTTCCATTATTTGCAGCTTCAAACTTACCCTGCCTATCCTTTACAGCAGAGGTAAAAGAACCTTTAAGATGACCAAAAAGTTCGCTTTCAATTAGTTCTGAGGGAATTGCAGCACAGTTCACTTCAATAAATGGGGACTTAGCTCTACTACTTTTCTCATGAATATTATGGGCAACAAGCTCCTTTCCAGTTCCACTTTCTCCAGTTATTAATACTCTTGCTTCAGTATTAGCAACCTTATCAATAATTGCATGTATTTCCATAATGGACTTTGAATTGCCAATTATTTCATATTTTTTGGCAACTTTTTTTCTTAATATTTTATTTTCAGCTATTAGTTCTTTTTTCTCTAGAGCATTTCTTACAGAATTAATAAGTCTATTTAGATCAGGAGGTTTAGATATAAAATCATATGCTCCAAGCTTCATAGATTCTACAGCAGTTTCAATGTTACCATGACCGGTTAACATTATAAAAGGAATAGTAGAATTAGTCTTTCTAGTTCTTTGAAGTAGCTCAATACCATCTACTTTAGGCATCTTTATATCACATAGAACAAGATCATAGGAATCATTCTTGATAAGATCAAGGCCTTTCTTTCCATCAGACGCTTCATGAATTTCAAAACTAGAGTCCTCATCTTTAAGTATTCTTAATAGAACTCTTCTGATTGGTTCCTCATCTTCAATTATAAGGATTTTGCTCATTTTAAGATTATTAGATGGTCTAAGATAAAATTATTTATGCAAACATATCTCTAACTTTTTCAAAAAAGGACTTTTCAGATTTTTTAGGGTTTGGCTTAAAATTATCATCATCCAGCATTTCTTTAAAGAAGTCTTTCTGTTTTTTATTTAGAGTCTTAGGTGTCCAAATATTTACATGAACTAATAAGTCACCTTTAGAATATCCATTTAGATCTGGTATTCCCTTATTTCTTAATCTGAGTGTTTTACCAGATTGAATACCCGACTCGAGCTTTATTCTAACTTTTCCATCAATTAAGTGAATGTCTTTTGAGACACCAAGTGCAGCTTCTGAAATACTTATATAAAGATCATAGTGGAGATGCTTTCCGTCCCTAGTAAATAGATCATTATTTGATTCCTCAATTAACACTAATAGGTCTCCTGGAATACCATTAGGATTATTAGAATCATTTCCTTTTGCTGATACTTTAAGTTGCATTCCTTCCTCAACACCTGGAGGAATTTTAATTGAAACTGTTTCTTCCGAATTAAGCATTCCATTAGAATCTGTTCCTGCACCTCTAGATGTAATTGATTGACCTGCACCATTACAGTTTGGACATATTGAAGTAGACTGCATTCTACCTAAAATTGTATTTGTAATTCTAGAAACCTGACCAGAACCGTTACATGTTGTACATGTCGAAAATTTAGAATTAGGTGATAGAGTTTTTCTTTTAACCTTGATTTTCTTCTCAACACCATTCACAATTTCTTCCAGTGTTAACTTTACCCTTATTCTAAGATTTGAACCCTTAGAAACTCTTTGACCTCCTCCACCAAACCCACCAAAAGATGAACCAAATGCACTACCAAAAATATCTCCAAATTGACTGAAGATATCATCCATGTTCATGCCACCTGCACCAAATCCTCCTGCACCATCAAAAGCACTATGACCAAACTGGTCGTATTTAACTTTCTTATTTGGATCACTAAGAACTTCGTATGCTTCTGCAGCTTTTTTAAAATTTGCTTCTGCAGTTTTATCTCCAGGATTTTTATCAGGGTGATATTGAATAGCTTTTTTTCTATATGCCTTTTTTATCTCAGCAGAAGAAGCGCTTTTTGATACACCCAATATTTCGTAATAATCTTCTTTCATAACTTTTTATTGAGCAACAACAACTTTTGGGAATTTTATAACCTGACCACCTAATTTATAACCTCCTTCTATTATATCAATTATTTTTCCCTTTTGATCATCATTTTGAGCAGGAATTTGACTAATTGCCTCATGAATTTCTGAGTCAAATGAATCACCAATCTTAACTTCCAGTTCATCAAGACCTTGGTTTTTGAGAGTTTCTGTAAGCTTATTGTAGATTAACTTAATACCTTCAGTATCCTCCTGTTTTGGATCCTCCTGATTTAAAGCTCTTTTAAAATCTTCAACAACAGGTATCAAACTAGATAAAACTTCTTTGCCTGCTGTTTTAAACAAATCAATTCTTTCTTTTGCAGTTCTCCTTTTATAGTTTTCAAATTCGGCAAATAATCTTACATATTTATCCTTCTCATTATTGATTGCTTCATTTAACTCTTTAACTGAAGGTGATTTTTTTTTAGTTGCACCTGATTTAGCAGTCTTACTTTCAGTTTTCTTTTTATTCATGAACTATTTATGTTATTATAAGCAATTTTTTTGCCATCTTAATTTTATGTCAGAATGTCATATATTTTTTGATAGGTCTTTCAAAGCATCATCAATATGTTTAAACGAAAAGTCTGAATCACTAAGTTTAATCGATTTTACTTTTTGACTAGAAAGAATAATCTCAGACATTTTACCAAATACTGACTTGATAATAAAAGAAGGTATATTAGGAAATACAACTCTTGACTTATTAAAAATTGCAATTTTGTTTATTAACTCATTTTGTTTTACTGGATTTGGAGCAACTAAATTATAAGTTCCCTTCCAGGAATTCTCACAACTTAATAAAATAATTTTAGCAGCATCTTTTTCGTGGATCCATGATTGCCACTGATTACCACTACCAATCGGAGAAAGTATAAAAAACTTTGATAACATCTTACATATTTTATATAGTCCACCTGACTTTGATAAAACAAGCCCTATTCTCATTATGGAAAATGAAATATCAGGAAGTTTCCTTTCAAATTTTTTTACTTCATCCTCCCACTTTACAACAACTTGATTTATAAATGAATTAGGATTATTGATTGAATCATTTTCAGAAGATGTAAAATCTGAAGAGTCTCTATATGCAGCTATTGCAGAGGCATTAACGAATGATCTAATTTTAATATTTTTTTTTAAAATAATATCTAAAAAAAAGTTTGTTGACCCTACTCTACTGTCAAATATTTTAGTTTTATTGGCTTTTGTCCATAGATTAAATACAGAAAAACCTGCAAGATTTATTACGCAATCAACATTATTGAAACAATCTAAGTCAATATCCTCTTTTTTAGGATTCCAATAATAGTATTTTAATTGTGGATTATGGGATTTTAAATTTTTATTTCTAGTTAGAATATTAACCTCGTATTTTTTCTTGAATGCCAGATTTGCAATTTCTTTACCTAAAGTCCCTGAACCGCCTGTAATTAATACCTTCATATTGATTTTTTAATTATCTTCGAATTCTATGAAAATCATTAAATCTAAGAGTACAAAAATAAATGATGTAAACTTCTCTACTATAAAATTTGGAGAAATATTTACAGATCATATGTTTGAAT
>CACHVZ010000009.1 GCA_902583445.1 uncultured Bacteroidota bacterium
TTTCAGCTCCATCAGGAGCAGGAAAAACTACGCTTGTGAAACATATTTTATCTCAATTTAGCAATACAAATTTTTCAATATCTGCTACATCCAGATCACCTAGAGGGAACGAAAAAGATGGGGTTGATTATCACTTTTTATCAAATAGCGAGTTCAAAAAAAAAATTGAGAACAATGAGTTTGTTGAATTTGAAGAAGTTTATGGAGGTGTTTATTATGGAACTCTTAAATCTGAAGTTGAAAATATATGGGCAAATAATAAAATAGTACTTTTTGACATTGATGTTGTAGGAGGTTTTAATATTAAAAAAATGTATCCTGATAATACATTATCTATTTTTGTTATGCCACCAAGTATTTATACTTTAAGGAAAAGATTAGTTTCAAGAGGAGATATTTCAGATAATGAAATTAATAGAAGAATTAAAAAAGCTGAATTAGAGCTAGATTTTGCATCAAAATTTGATAAGATTATAATTAATAGTGATCTTGAAGAATCAAAAAAAATAGCATCAAATCTTGTAAATGAATTTATTAAGAATGAGTAATGTAGGTTTGTATCTTGGAACTTTCAATCCAATTCATAATGGTCACGTAACTTTAGCTAAGTATTTTTCAGAGCTGCCAGAATTAGATCAAGTCCTTGTAGTAATTAGCCCTCAAAGTCCGTTTAAAATTGAGGATACTTTTATTAATGATATAGAAAGGCTTGAACTGGCTAAAACTGTTTTTAAAAACTTCAAAAATGTACAGGTTTCCGATATTGAATTTAAAATGTCAAAGCCTAATTTCACAATTGACACATTAAAGGAATTTAAGAAAAGACATGAATACAATAACCTTATACTTTTAATTGGAGAAGATAACTTAGTAGGATTTAATAAATGGAAAGATTATGAGGAAATTATTGAAATTGCTGAAGTTTATGTTTACCCCAGAGATACTGAACATAAAATCCCTGATGAAATTTTAAAAAACAGTAATATAAAATTAGTTGATGCACCAAAAATTAAGATTTCAAGTAGCCATATTAGATACCTGCTTAAAGAGGACCAGAAAATAGATCATCTTGTTCCAGAGGAAGTAATCTGTTTTTTAAATTCTATGAGTTAATTTTATTAATAATATCAAGTAGTCTCTTTGTCAGACTCTCTCTTGATAAAGAGTCGATGTTATCTATAGGGCTTTTTTGGTATTTTCCTTCAATCCAATCACTATATTCATCATTTATAAATTTTACAACTTTCTTTACAGAAGAAGCATTTGCGTTAAATGACTTTTTTGAAAACTTTAAAACATATTCAGATTCCTTGCCAGAATTTGAAAAATTAATAATTGGTGATCCACTTGCAACATATTCTGTAAGTTTCCCTGATATCATATCTGTTTCCTCAGTATTTTCATACATGAAGTTAATAAGTAAATGAGATGATTTTATTAACCTGATTGCTTCTTCATGATTTACATATCCTTTGTAATCTATTTCTATATTTTTAGAAAAAATATTTTTTAAATCCATATCAATTCTGCCAGCTAGAATTAACTTTATCCTAAGCCTATTTCTTTTTGGATTTAATAATTCAATTGCATCTTTAAAGACTTTATAATTATGATTTTTGGATAAGACGCCTGTAAAAACAATATTAAACTGATTTGTTTTATTTATACTAATTTTCTCATAAACTGATTTATCAAATCCATTATAAAGCTTAAATATTTTTTCTTTATTAGACACTTTAGCAGATAAAATTTTATGATATTTTTCTCCAACTGTAGTAATAATTGCATCAGAATTTTCTAGTACTTCTGATTCAAGCTTCTTGTTCTTTTGCTCTGAAAAATAAAATCTAAATCTATTTTTTAAATAAAATATTTCGGTCCATGGATCTCTTAAATCAACTATCCATTTGAGTTTGTATTTATTATGAATTTTTAGTCCTATTAAGTGGGTTGAATGTGGGGGACCAGTTGTTATTATACAATCAATTTTTTTATTGCTAATTATATTTATAACTTTTTTATATGCATACTTATTCCAGCCAACTCTTGAATCAGGAATGAAGAAATTAAGTCTTAAGAATGATGTAAACTTATCAAAGAATGATTTATTTGGAATATATGATTGGGGTATACTTTTTGTTGTATTTCCAGATTTTATAAATGAGTATAGTTTTAGCAGATCAAAACTTTTTGTTTTATATGTTTCAATATTATCTATTTCTTTTAATAGCGAGTAGTCCTTTTGATTGTATGATGCATATTTTTCATCTACTGAAACCACAATAGGATTATGTCCCATTTCTTTTAAATACTTTGAAAAATACATCCATCTCTGGACACCTGATCCACCTGATGGTGGCCAATAGTAAGTAATTATTAAAATATTTAGTTTAGGATTCAAACTAATTTAATTTTAGTTGAGCTCCTATACCAAATACTTCTCTAACCTGTAGTCTAGATACTGCATTATCATCATATATTAATTGAAAAATTAATTGCGTTGATAACAGAGGGTTTACATCAAAATCAATCTGAACAAGATAATCGAGATCGACGTTTGAAGCGTCTTCTAAATAATTTGAGAAAAGCTTAAGATCTTGTCTGTAATTAACATTCTCAAAAATTGAGCCTTGGGAATGAAATGTTAAGTTTGCGCCTAATTCATATCTTGAAGATTTATTTTTATCAACACCAAAATATTTTTCATTACCGGTTAAATTCTCAGTAAATCTCTTGCTAACTATTATCAATCTTGATGCAATTGGAGAATAATTAAGCCATAGCTTTTCGCTTTTCTTCCATAGAAAACCAGATCCTATTTGAAAGTATGCTGGGGATAAAGCTTGTGTTGTTAATTCTCTTATTTCATTATTCTCAGAGTCTTTTTTGTATTTATAGCCTTTACCTAGCTGCGATGTAAAATTAAAAAATGCAGAGAAAGATAAATTCTTTGAAAACTCTTTACCAACAATTGATTGGATTAATACCCTATCATCAATTTTTCTTGCAAATGGTGCATTTTTAAACTTTGCTAAACCATATGCAGACTCAAAATTAGTCAACCAATTCCAACCAAGGTTTGTGTATTCCCATTCATAATCAAATTTTATAGTTCCAGAAAAATTATTTGTTCCACCTCCCACCCAATTACTAAATCCAGTTTGATTTAATAATACAGCAAAACTTCCTTTTGTTGACCATAGAGAATCTTTGGGTTTTGACTCTTGCGAATAAAGGTTTAAGCTTAAAACAAGAAAGAAAATGAATAAATTGCTTTTCATTAATTTCTACAAAAATCCTAATTCTAATTTTGCTTCCTCACTCATTAAATCTTTAGTCCATGGTGGATCAAAGGTGATCTCAACTTCAGCCGTTTTTACCTCATCAATAGACTTAATTTTCTCTTCAACTTCTTGAGGTAAAGTTTCTGCAACTGGACAGTTTGGAGTAGTTAAGGTCATAAGGATTTTAACTTCATTATCCTCGTTTACAAAAACATCATAAATTAATCCTAGCTCATATATATCAACTGGAATTTCAGGATCAAAAATTGATTTTAATTCTTTTACAATTTTTTCACCTAGATCTTGTGAATTCATTTTATTTTTTGACATATTTTACCCTTTAGATTGATATGCTAAGGCATATATTTTAATTTGTTTTATCATAGCTAATAAACCATTTGCTCTGGTTTGTGATAGATGAGTATTTAATCCAATTTTTTCAATAAAATCAATTTTTGCTTCTAAAATATCTTCTGGTCTGTGACCTGAGAAGACCCTAATTAAAAGAGAAATAATTCCTTTTGATATAATAGCATCACTATCAGCTTCAAATATAACTGTATTGTCCTTAAAAGATGAATTTAACCAAACTTTGCTTTGACATCCTTTTATTAGATTTGAATCTATTCTTGACTTGTTATCAAAATTGGGAAGATTTTTTCCTAAATCAATTAAGTATTGATATTTTTCGGACCAATCCTCAAAAAAATCAAATTCATCAATAATTTCATTTTGTATCTGCTGTATTGTTTGCACATTTAAAATTAATGAATTATCCCAACATTTTAGATGCTTTTATCAAAGCATCGATGAATAAATCAATTTCACTTTTTGTATTATAAAAAGAGAAAGATGCTCTAACTGTACCTGGTATTTTGTAGAAATCCATTATTGGCTGAGTACAATGTTGACCTGTTCTTACAGCGATTCCAAACTGATCAAGAATTGAACCAATATCAGATGGATGGTGATCACCAATGTTAAACGATATTACAGATATCTTTTGGTTGTTATCACCGAAGATTTTTATACCATCAATTTTTTTTAGATTTTCAGTTGCATAATCTAGAAGTTCTTTTTCATGGTTTTCAATATTATCAAATCCAATTGAATTCATATAATCAAGTGCAACTCCAAAAGCTATTACTCCTGCTATATTAGGGGTACCTGCTTCAAATTTGTGAGGTAGATCAGCATATTCAGTTTTCTCAAAAGTTACGTTTGAGATCATTTCACCTCCACCTTGATAAGCTGGAAGTGATTTTAAAAGTTCTGATTTTCCATAGAGAAAACCAACACCAGTAGGGCCACATAATTTATGAGCTGAAGCAACATAATAGTCAGCATTTAACTCCTTGAGATTAATTTTTATATGAGCTGCACCTTGAGCTCCGTCAATTAATACTTGTGAATTGTTCTTGTGAGCTAACTCAATTATAAGTTCTATTGGATTTATAGTCCCAAGGGTATTAGATACATGATTTACAAAAACAAATTTAACCTTTGGATTAAGCATTGATTTATATTCATCGATATCTAAAGTTCCATTGTTATTTATTGGAATAACTTTCATAGTTGCACCAGTTTTCTCACAAAGCATCTGCCATGGGACTATGTTGGAGTGATGTTCCATTGCAGAGATAATTATTTCGTCATCTTTTGTCAAAACACTTTGTAAACCAGAGGAAACAATATTAATTCCATGAGTTGTTCCAGAAGTAAAAATTATTTCATGATTTTCAGAAACTCCAAAATGCTTTCGAACTTTTGTTATTGAATCCTCATACTGGGTTGTAGCATCAGCGCTTAATGAGTGTAAGCCTCTATGAATATTTGAATTGAATTTTTTATAGTAATCAGAGATTGCTTCTATTACTTGTATTGGAGTTTGAGAAGTTGCAGCATTATCAAAATATACAAGATCTGTATTATTTACTTTACGATCTAGTATGGGGAAATCCTCTCTTATTTTGTATACATCAAACATTTATAGATCAAAACCAAGGTTTACTCCTAGTTTATTAGCAATTAGTGAATTTATTCTTGTTTTTAAATTAGGGATGTTTACACTTTCTAATACATTATTTGCAAAGGCATAGGTAAGAAGTGCTTTAGCCTCTTTTTCTGGGATTCCTCTTGTTTTCAAATAGAAAAGTGCTTCCTTATCAAGTTGTCCTACTGTACAACCATGAGAACATTTTACATCATCGGCAAAAATTTCAAGTTGAGGTTTAGTATTAACCTTTGATTTGTTATCAATTAAAATATTGTTATTCTGCTGAAAAGCATTAGTTTTTTGTGCAATTTTATCTACAATAATTTTACCATTAAATACACCTACTGATCTGTCTGAAAAAATTCCTTTATAGTCTTGATGACTTTCACAGTTAGGTTGAGCATGATTTACAAGTGTATTATGATCAACATGTTGATTTGACTCTAAAATAGTAATCCCTTTTAAGGTTGATTGAATATTTTCACCTTTGTGATAAAAATTAAGATTATTTCTAGTTAATTTACCTCCAAAAGAAAATGTGTGAACACTAACATTACTGTCTCTTTCCTGACTTATAAATGTATTATCAATTAAACTTGATGTTTTTAAATCATTTTGGATCTTGTAATAGTCTACAAAAGCATTTCTTTCTGCGTAAATTTCAGTTAGACTGTTGGTAACAACTGAATGGTCTTTAAGACTTTGATGTCTTTCGATTATTTCAATTTTAGATCCTTTATCAGCAATTATTAAATTTCTAGGTTGTAGCCAAATTGAATTTTGGCTTCCTGTTGAAAAATGCATTATTTGAACTGGATCTTCAGGACAGATACCTTCTGGAATGTAGATATACGCACCTTCTTTTGTGTAAGAAGTGTTTAAAGATGCTAAGCTTTCTGCACTTGGCACTACTTTATTAAAATATTTCTTAATCCTTTTCTTGTACTTATCTTTTGATAAAGCAGCTGAAAGGACACAAATGTCCTTACCATCATGAGTAGTTTTTGAAAGAAATGGACTGTAAACTCCATCAATAAAGACAATTTTAAATGAGTCAATATCATTAAGTAGATATTTTTTAACATCTTTTAATTCAACATTAGTTTCAGATTTTGCATAGAGATTATAGTCTTTTTGAACTAAGGATTTTAAAGAGGTATACTTCCAAGATTCATCTTTTTTTGAAGGAAATCCTAATTCTTCAAACCTTTTTAATGCATCCTTTCTATCCTTATGAATTGGGTTTAACAAATCAACATCTTGTTCAAAAGCAATAAAAGAATCCAATAATTTTTCTTGAAAGCTCATATTATGACTTTTCATTTTTTAACCAATCGTACCCTATTTCTTCAATTTTTTTTGCTAGGTCTTTATCTCCAGATTTTACAACTTTACCATCCATTACTATGTGAACATAGTCTGGAACGATATAGTCAAGTAGCCTTTGATAATGTGTAATTACTAAAACAGAATTATTATCATTGCTGCACTTTATAACTCCGTTGGCTACTATCTTTAGAGCATCAATATCTAAACCAGAATCAGTTTCATCAAGAACAGCTAGCTCAGGTTCTATCATTGCCATTTGAAAAATTTCATTTCTTTTCTTTTCACCTCCAGAGAAACCTTCATTAAGAGATCTTGATAAAAAGTTTGAATCTATTTCAAGTAAGGCTGCTTTTTCTCTTATCTTTTTGAGCATTTCACTAGAAGGCATTTCGTCCAAACCTTTTGATTTCCTAGATTCATTTATAGCAGTCTTAATAAAATTAGTTACTGTAACTCCTGGAATCTCTACAGGATATTGAAATGACATAAATACTCCTTCATGTGCTCTATCCTCCGGACTAAATTCATTAATTTCTTGATCTTTAAAGAATATATTTCCTTTAGTGATTTCGTAATCTTCATGACCTGAGATAACATTTGCAAGTGTACTTTTACCTGAACCATTGGGACCCATAATTGCATGGATTTCACCTTTATTAATTTTCAGGTTTATTCCCTTTAAAATTGACCTACCTTCTATTTTACAATGTAAATTATTTATTTCTAACATATCTTAGTTTTATCCAACTGATCCCTCAAGGGAGATTTCCAATAATTTTTGTGCTTCAACAGCAAATTCCATAGGTAATTTATTTAGAACTTCTTTACTAAAACCGTTAACTATTAGTGCAATAGCTTTTTCTGTGTCAATACCCCTTTGATTACAATAGAATATTTGGTCCTCACCAATTTTACTGGTTGTAGCTTCATGCTCAATTTGGGCAGATTTATTTTGAACTTCAATGTATGGGAATGTATGAGCTCCACATTTATTTCCCATTAATAAAGAATCACACTGTGAAAAGTTTCGTGCATTTTTTGCAAAAGGTGAAATTTGTACAAGTCCTCGATAGCTGTTCTGAGATTTTCCAGCAGAGATACCTTTAGAAATAATTGTACTTTTGGTATTCTTACCAATGTGTATCATTTTAGTTCCTGTATCTGCTTGTTGGAAATTGTTTGTAACAGCAATAGAGTAAAACTCACCAATGGAATTATTACCTTTTAAAATACAAGATGGATATTTCCAGGTAACAGCAGAACCAGTTTCAACTTGAGTCCAAGATATTTTTGACCTTTCATGACATATCCCTCTTTTTGTAACAAAATTATAAACACCCCCTTTTCCTTTTTTATCTCCAGGATACCAATTTTGAACAGTTGAATATTTAATCTCTGCATCATCTAGAGCAATTAACTCTACAACAGCAGCATGAAGTTGATTTTCATCTCTTGAAGGAGCAGTACAGCCTTCAAGATAACTTACGTAGCTTGATTTGTCAGCTATTACTAGTGTTCTCTCAAATTGTCCAGTACCTGCTTGATTTATTCTAAAGTAAGTTGATAATTCCATTGGGCATTTTACACCCTTAGGAATGTAGCAAAAAGAGCCATCAGAGAAAACTGCAGAATTCAATGCAGCGTAATAGTTGTCTTTTTTTGGAATTACTGAACCAATATATTTTCTTACTAACTCAGGATGATTTTGAATAGCTTCAGATATTGAGCAAAATATAATGCCTTTCTCTTCAAGTGTATCCTTGAAAGTGGTAGCTACTGAAACAGAATCAACAACAACATCCATTGCAACACCACTAAGTCTTTTTTGTTCGTCAATAGATATTCCTAGTTTATCAAATGTCTTTAAAAGCTCAGGATCAACATCGTCAAGTGATTTTAAATCTGGTTTCTTTTTTGGTGCTGAGTAATAGGAAATGTCTTGGAAGTTAGGTTTTTCATACTTTACATTTGACCAATTAGGTTCTTCCATAGATTTCCATGTAGAGTATGCATCCAATCTCCAATCAGTCATCCATTTTGGCTCATTTTTTTTCTTTGAAATTGCTTTTACAATTTCTTCATTTAAACCAACAGGGAATGTTTCGGAGTCTATCTCTGTATAAAAACCATATTCATACTCTTTGGTTTCAAGCTGTTTTTTTAATTCTTCTTCAGTATATGCCATAAAAAAAATCCTTGATAACTTTTGGCAAATATACAATTAAATCAGGGTTTATGGAATATTTCTAAATGTTAATAAATCCATAATTATGTTATGATTTATAAATAAAATAAATGGTTCAATTAAGTTAATTTTGAACAATGGATGATTCAGAAAAAGATATTTCAAATTATATTAAAAATATTAGTGAAAAAGAACTAATTAAAAGAATAACAAAATCTTTTAAGAAAAAAAATAATTCTACAAAAGTTGATATTGGTGATGATGCAGCAATTTTAAGTTTTGATAAAACCAACCTAGCTATATCTCAAGATATTTTGGTTGAGGGTGTTCATTTTGATTTATCTTATGTTCCTTTAAAACATCTTGGATACAAAAGTGTTGTAGTAAATATCTCTGATATAATTTCGATGAGTGTAAAACCCTCACAGGTATTAGTTTCAATTGCTGTATCAAATAGGTTTAAAATTGAAGCCCTAGAGGAGCTCTACGAAGGAATTAAACTTGCATGTTCATTTTATGGAGTTGACTTAATTGGTGGTGACACAACTTCTTCTAATAAAGGGCTAATGATATCAGTCACATGTATTGGAGGTACAGAAAGTAATAAGTTTACATTAAGAAAAGGGTCAAAGGAAGAGGATTTACTTGTAGTTTCAGGTGACCTTGGATCTGCATATATGGGTCTCCAAGTACTTGAAAGAGAGAAAAAAGTTTTTGAGGTTAATCCTAAATCTCAACCAGATCTTTCTAACTATAGTTATTGTATTGAAAGACAGCTAAAGCCAGAAGCAAGAGTAGATATTATTAATCACCTAAAAGAACTAAATATAAATCCCACCTCGATGATAGATATTAGTGATGGTCTTTCGTCAGAAATTAATCATCTTTCAGACAATTCAGGATTATCTTTTCACATCTATGAAGAGAAATTACCTATTTCAGAGGAAACCAAAAAAGTATGTAAAGAGTTTCAGATTAGCCCAACAATTGCGGCTCTAAATGGTGGAGAAGATTATGAATTATTATTTACTGTTCCTAAAAGATTTAAAAAGAAAATTGAAGGCTCTGATTTCTTAACAATTATCGGTTCAAGTTTAAATAAAAAAGATGATAATTGTATGATCACAAGTTTAGGTCAAAAAATAAATCTTAGTAGCTCAGGTTGGGATTCATTTCAAGAAGATGATTAACCAAGTGCTACATCTAGCATCATCATAATTATAAATCCACCAATAAATCCTAAGGTTGCTATATCTGTATATTTATCAAGCTGAGTTTCTGGTATTACCTCTTCTACAACAACAAATATCATAGCTCCTGCAGCAAAAGCCAGTGCATAAGGTAAAATGGGTGTAAAGAAAGTAACTGCAAGCGCGCCAATAACAGAAGCTATTGGCTCTACAATAGCAGAAAGCTGACCATACCAAAAGCTTTTAAATCTGCTTATACCCGACCTTCTTAGTGGCATTGCTACTGCTATTCCTTCTGGAAAGTTTTGGAGTCCAATTCCAAAAGCAAGTACAACGGCACCCGCAACAGATGCCTCAGGAATTCCTGCTGCAACTCCACCAAATAAAACACCTACAGCAAGACCTTCTGGAATATTATGTAATGTAATTGCTAGAGTTAGAAGAGTTGTTCTTCTCCATGGAGTTTTTATACCCTCTGCGTCCTCTTCTTTAAAATTTATATGTAAATGAGGTAAAACTTTATCAATGGCAAATATGAATAACGCTCCTAAACCAAATCCAATTGCGGATGGCATAACCTTAGCAAAACCTTCACCGGCACTCATTTCAATTGCAGGAGACAAGAGACTCCAAAAACTAGCTGCAACCATTACACCACCAGTAAAACCGAGCATACCATCTAAAGCCATTCTACTCATAGACTTGAAAAGGAATACAGAAGAGGCCCCTAGTGCAGTCACACCCCAAGTAAATAAGGTTGCGTATAATGCTCCCAATACAGGGTTTAGGTTTGAGAAATATTCAATAATTTGATCCATATTTGTATATTGTCTACTCTATTAGTCCGCAAAAGTAAATATAACAATTACCATTAGCAATGAAAATTAATGAAAAATATGACTATATAATTTGTGGAGGTGGAGCTACAGGTCTCCTTCTTTCTCATTCATTAATTTCAGATAGTTTTTTTGATAATAAAAAAGTTTTAGTTATTGAAAAAGAAATTAAAATTGAGAATGATAGAACATTTAGTTTTTGGGATAATCAAAAAAACATTCTAGATAAAATAGTTTTCAAATCATGGGGCAAAGCTGAATTTAAAGACATGGAATTTATTAGCTCTTTTAGTCTTAAACCATATAAATATAAAATGGTTAGATCTGATAAATTCTATTCATCTATGAAAAGAAAGATTGAAAAAGCCTCAAATTTTACTTATTTAAATGCAAATGTTGAGAATATTATTAAGGAATCTGGTATAAACTATATTGAAACAGATAAAGGAAATTTTCAATGTTCAATTGCTTTTTCAAGTATTTATAATCCTGAAGAATTTAAATTCAAGAAATACCCGCTTATAAAGCAACACTTTCTTGGATGGACCATTGAAACCCATGAAGATTTTTTTGATGAAGATAAAATAAGATTTATGGATTTTAGTATTGATCAGCACCAAGAAATTAGGTTTATGTATGTATTACCTTTTTCTAAAAAAAGTGCTTTATTCGAGTATACTTTTTTTGGCGGTGAAGTCATGAAGAATTCAGATTATGAAAAAGAGATAAAAAAGTATCTTGATAGAGAGGGTATTAAAAAATATAAAATAACGGAAAGAGAAAAGGGAGTAATTCCTATGACTTGTTATCCTTTTTTTAATGCAAATACAGATAGTTTTATCAGAATTGGAACTTCTGGTGGTTGGACAAAACCAAGCACTGGATATACTATTAAAAACTCAATTGAAAAAATTGATATGATTCTTAAATATATTAAAGAAGATAAGCCGTTATCAAAACTTAGATTTAAGAATAGATTTTGGTATTATGATGTTTTATTTTTAGATGTACTTGTTGATTCAAAAGGAAAAGGAAGTCGGGTTTTTTCTGATCTATTTAGAAATAATGACCCGCTATTACTTTTTAAATTTCTTGGTGAGAAAACAAATATTTTTGAAGAGATCAGAATTTTTGTATCAGTAAATATTATGACTTTTGTAAAGTCTCTGATAAATAGGGTTAGATCTGTCTATCTAAAAGATTTCTTGAAAAATTAAGTATCTGATCCTTTTTGTTTGTATCAACCTCTATTTGGCTTATATATTTGGAGGCTTTATTTGAATATTCTTTTACTTTTTGCTTTAGATAGTCGACAGATCCGGAATCTTCATAGAAAGCTTTAATTGTACTAATCTTTAACTCTTCACTTAACTCATCAGAGAAAAATACCTTTTCAAATTCTTCTCTTTGGTTTTTACTTAAATTTTTAATTGTATGTATGTAAAGTAATGTTTTCTTTTTTTCAATAATATCTCCTCCAATTCTTTTTCCAAATTTTTTTTCATCACCAAAGCAGTCGAGCAAATCATCCTCTAACTGAAATGCAATTCCAAGATTTAACCCTATTTCATACAATATTTGCTTATTTACACCTTTTGTATTTGAAACGATACCTCCAAATTTATAAGCACAAGCAATTAGTTCAGCTGTTTTATTTTGAATCATCTCAAAATATTTTTCTTCATCTACAAGATTTTGATTAGAAAAATCAATATCGTATTGCTGACCCTCACACAAAAGTCTTGAAGTCTCTATAAGCTGTTTAGATAATTCTAAATAGGTTAAGTCATCATATTTTTTTAGGAACTCATAAGATATTATTAGCATTACATCTCCTGATAAAATTCCTGTATTTATATCCCATTTTGAGTGGATGGTTTCTTTACCCCTTCGCATTAATGAGTTATCCATTATATCGTCATGGGCCAAAGTAAAATTGTGAAATATCTCAAGAGAAACAGATGCGGGTAAGGCTTTTATTGAATCATTTGACAAAATATCAGAGACACTCATTGTTATCAGAGGCCTTAGTCTTTTACCTCCAGATTCAAGAATGTATTTAACTGGCTGATAAAGATTTTTTGGATCAGAATGTAGCAATTCTGATTTTAGAAAACTCTCAAAATTTGTTATTAAATCTTTCATTAATGAAATACAACAATAAATATACTATTTAATTAATTGTTAATTTTTTATTAATCATTTGTTTAATTCATATGATTAAGTTTATTTTGTGCTCCAATATTATTGTGGATAATAATTACTCAAATACGGAAATTAAAATTAAAGATGCTGCTAAATCTATTTTTTTAAAAAAAGGTTACAGCGCAACTACAACTAGAGATATTGCTCGAGAATCAGATATCAATCTTGCAATGTTAAATTACTATTTCAGGAGTAAAAGAAGGCTATTCGAAATAATAATGTTTGAAACCTTATATGAATTTCTTAGTAAAATGGTTGAAGTCTATAATGACGATAAGACTTCACTAGAACAAAAACTAAAATTGTGTTCTGAAAAATATATTGATATGATTATTGCTGAGCCTTTACTTCCAACTTTTGTTCTAAATGAATTAAAAAATAATCCTACATCTTTCTTAAAAATGCCCACAACAAAAATGATAATGAAATCAAACTTTGTAGCTCAATATCAAGAGGGTGTAAAAAAAGGTATTTACAAAAAGGTTAATCCCATTCATTTTGTAACTAATGTTCTAAGTGTAATTGTTTTTCCATTTATGTGTAGTCCAATAATTATGAAGATTGAAAATCTCTCCAAAAAGGATTTTAACATAATGATGACTGAAAGAAAAAAATTAATTCCAGCTTGGATAATTCAAATGATAAAAAAATGAGAAAATTATTACTAATAATATTTTATAGCTCAACAGTATTGGCTCAAGATAACTTCCTAAGTTTAAGTTTAGATGAGGCGGTGGAATACGGTATTGAAAATAATAGAAATTTAAGAAATGCTGAAAGAGAGATTCAAATGGCATTTAAGGAAAGGTGGAAAACTATCGCAATTGGGTTGCCAAATGTTTCATTAGAATTAAATTATTTAAATAATCTTGAACTCCAAACATCACTTATACCAGCTGAATTTTTTGGGGGTAATAAAGGAGATTTCTCAGAGATTCAATTTGGAACTGAACAATCTGCAATTGGTTCAGTCAGAATGGATCAACTGCTTTTTGATGGCTCATGGCTTGTTGGACTTGACTATAGTCAGATTTATTTATCTGGTTCTGAAAACTTTTATGAAAAGACTTTTCTGCAAGTAAGAGAGTCTATTGTAAAACTTTACAGCCTAGTAGTTACACTTAATGAAGGGATAGCGCTTCTAGAGAATAATTTAGAGAATTTTAAAAAAGATTTATTCGAAGTAACTGAGCTTTATGAAAATGGATTTGAGGAAATTGAAAATGTTGAGCAGATTAAAATAACTCTTGCTCAAGCTGAGCTTTCACTTCTTCAAACAAAAAAAACACAGGAAAACCAGCTCAATTTATTAAAATTGATTTTAGGCATCAATCTTGAAGATAATCTAATACTTACTACTTCAATTAACGACTTTATTGCTGATAATATAATTTTCTCAAGTTCAATAAATAATTTTAGCGAAGATCAAAACATTGATGTAAAAATTTCTCAAAATTTATTTGATACGAAAAGAATAGAGTACAGATTGGAAAAGTCAAAGCAACTCCCAAAACTTTCTGGATTTATAAGTGGGACCTACACAGGATATAACAATGAATTTGATTTCACTAGCAAAGCACAGAATTGGTTTGGATCATCAGTTTTTGGAGTAAAGTTTGAACTTCCGCTTACCAATGCCAATAAGTTAAATGTCTCATCTCAAAAAGCTAAAATTGCAATGGATCAGGCAGCAACAAATCTAGAAGAACAAAAAGAGAAAACACGTGCAGAGGTTCAACAAAAATTAAACGATTATCAGCTAGCTGTTCAATCTCTTAGTGTTAACGAAAAAAATATGAGATTATCAATGTCGATTGAAGAGAAGAACTCTATAAAGTTCTTTGAAGGCTTAGTAACTTCTTTTGAACTTAGACAGGCTCAGCTTCAATTATTGGATTCTCAACAAAAGTATTTGAATTCAGTTTTAGAAATTATCTCAGTTAAAACAGAATTAGAAACATTATACAACAATTAATCATGAAAAAAATTTATACCCTTTTACTAATCATAATAATAAGTGGATGTAACTCTTCTAGAAATGCGTCAATTGAGTCATTAATTGAATTAGGAGATCTAGAAGAACTTAAAAAAAGAAAAAAAGAATATGTTGATGCAATGAATACAATGAAGGTTGAACTCAACGATATAAATAATGGAATCTCGTTGTTAGATGAAAATGAAAGGCTTACGCTTGTTTCAAAATATGAAATTCAACAAACTATTTTTAATACTTACATTGAGGCACAAGCAAACCTGAAAACTAGAAAGAATGTTTTAATACTTCCAGAATTTCAGGGTACACTAGAAAAAGTTTTTGTAAGTGAAGGCCAAAAAGTAAAAAAAGGACAACTTTTAGCAGAAATCAATGATTCAGGGCTTAATGAACAATATGAACAGATGGTTATCCAGGCAGAGTTTGCTAAAGAGAATTTTGAAAGAACTCAAAGATTGTGGGACAATAATATTGGTTCTGAAATGCAATATTTAAAAAGCAAAACGGATTACGAAGCGAGTAAAAAAATGGTTGACCAAATGAAAGATAGACTTTTAAAAACAAAAATATATGCTCCATTTGATGGAGAAATTGATGAAATTATTTCTAATGTTGGATCTAACTTAATACCTGGTGTTTCCCAAATTCTTAGACTAGTAAATCTTGACATAATTTATGCCGAGTCTTTCGTTTCTGAAAAATATATCTCGTTTATTGGTGAGGGTACCGAAGCAATTGTTCAAATACCCCTTTTAAATATGGAGTATAGATCATCAGTTAATCAGACAGGTAACTTTATAAATCCAAGTAACAGAACATTTAGAATTGAAGTGCCTGTAGAAAACTTTGATAATAGGATTAAGCAAAATCTCGATGCAAAAATCAAAATTAATATTTACAAAAAAGATGATGCAATAGTGATTCCACTTAGAATTGTTAGAGAAGATGCTCTGGGTAAAAATTTTGTATATGTAATGTCTGAGGATAACAAAGAGGGAGTTTATTTAACTTCTAAACAATTTATCACACTAGGAAATAAGAGTGAAGACAAAGTTGAAGTTACAGAAGGTCTTGCCCTAGGAGACATAGTCGTTTTAGAAGGAGCATATAGTGTAGAGGATTCTCAAAGAGTAAAGCTTATAGATTAAGATGAATAAAAAAAATAAAGAGTTTTTTCTTTCAAGCTGGGCAATAAATAATAAGACTATTATTTATGTTTTAATGACTATTTTTTTAGTCTCAGGTATTACAGCATATAAAACTATGCCGAGAGAGTTATTCCCAGAAATTAATTCTTCAAATATTTTTGTAACAACTATTTTTCCAGGAAACAATGCTGAAGAAATTGAGAAGTTAATAACAGACCCGTTAGAACAAGAAATTAAAGGTGTTATTGGACTTATTGAGATTGAATCAACATCAAGTGAAGGTATATCAATTATAAATATAGAATTTGATGATGACATACCTACTGAAGTTGCAAGGTTAAGAGTTAAAGATTTAGTAGATAATGTAACTGTAGGTGACGATTGGCCAACTTTTAATAATGCTAAAGTTGATCCAAATATTTTTGAATTTGATATAGCTGAGAGATTTCCTGTATTAAACATAAGTTTAGTTGGTGATTATAAAGTTGAAGAGCTAAAAGAATATGCAGAATATTTAGATACGAGAATTGAAAGGCTACCTCAAGTCAAGACTGTAGAGGTTCGAGGTATACAAGACTTCGAAGTTGAAATTGCTGTGAATCCTTATAAAATGAAGGCTACTAAAACAAGTTTTGGTAATATTATAAATGCAATCTCTCAAGAAAATATTACCATTTCAGCTGGTAGTTTAATTTCAGATGGGCAAAGAAGGAATGTTAAAATAATCGGAGAAGTATCTGATCCTTCTCAACTAAATAGACTTATAGTAAAGAGAGATGATGGTCCAGTTTATCTAGAGGATGTCGCATCAGTAAGTTTTAGGGAAAAAGACGTAACCTCATTTACTAGATCATTTGACCAAAAGACAGTTATGCTTGAGGTTGTTAAAAGAGGTGGTGAAAATGCAATTTTTGCATCAAATTCAATTCAGGAAATTATAAAAGATGCAAAACAGAATTTTTTGCCTGAAAATCTAGATGTTGTTGTTCAAAATGATCAATCTGAGTATACAATTAACTCAGTTAATGACTTAATGAATAATTTAATATTTGGAATAATTCTAGTTGTAACTGTTCTAACATTTTTTCTTGGTCTTAGAAATGCTCTTTTTGTTGGATTTGCAATTCCGATGTCCATGTTCATGTCATTGGTAATTTTATCAGCTTTTGGATTCACTTTAAATAGAATGGTTTTGTTTGGATTAGTAATGGGTCTTGGCCTGTTGGTAGATAATGGTATCGTTGTAGTAGAGAATATATATAGACTAATGTCTAAAGAGGGTATGTCAAGAGTTCAAGCTGCAAAATTGGGAATTGGTGAAGTTGCCCTTCCGATTATTGTTTCTACTGCTACTACTATTGCTGCATTTATACCTCTAGGCACTTGGCCTGGAACACTTGGTGAATTTATGATATACTTCCCTATTACACTTTCTGCTATTTTAGGATCATCATTAATAGTTGCAATTTTTTTCAATTCAATGTTAGTTTCGAGTTTCATGGATTTAAGTGAGCGAGAAATTAGTAGGACAAACCTTATTAAAATGACATATATCCTTGGAGGACTTGCTATAGTTTTTGTATTATTTCAAGACACAAGAGCAATAGGATCTTTACTTGCATTTATATGTTTTTTATTCTGGTCTTACAAGTATGTTATTAAGAACTCAGCTGTAAAATTTCAAAATACATTGTTGGTAAAATTGGAAAATAGGTATAACGAATTTTTATCATTTGCCCTTGCAGGATTTAGACCGTATTTGTTCCTGCTTGGAACAATTTCGTTATTCTTTGTTTCAATTTTACTAATGGCTATATTTCCGCCTAAAGTTGAATTCTTTCCTGACAATGAACCTCAACAAATACTAGTTTATTTAGAGTATCCTGAAGGTACAGACATTAAGAAAACAAATGAAACTTTAATGCTAATTGAGTCAGAGGTTTACAAAGTAGTAAATAACTCTAAGTACATCGATAATGGCTATAATTTTTTAGTTGAATCTGCTATATCTCAAGTAGGAGAGGGTGCTGGAAATCCTGAAACAGACGCTGGTGGTACTGGTGAAATTCCTCATAAAGCTCTGATCACAATAACAATGAGAGAATTCAAATTTAGAAGAGGAATGTCAAGTGAAGAATTAAGGAAGGAAATTCAACTTGAATTACTTGAAAAATTTCCAGGAATTGCAATTTCTGTAGAAAAAGATTCCCAAGGACCTCCAGGAGGATACCCTGTAAATATTGAGATTTACGGAGAGGATTACGAACAATTAATTGAAACTGCAATTTCAATGAAAAACTATTTAAATCAGGAGAATATTGAGGGAATAGAGCAACTAAAGATTGATGTAAGCAGGAGTAAGCCTGGTCTTGAGTTTAATGTAGACAGAGAAAAAGCTGGTGAACTTGGAATTCCTACTGGGCTGGTTGGACAAACAATAAGGAACTCAATAATTGGGTCCAAAGCTGGAATATATAAGTTGAGAGGAGAGGATTATGAAATTAATGTAAGGTTTGATGAAGAATTTAAAAATGATATTAATTCTATTATTAATCAGAATATTGTTTTTAGAGACCAATCAACTGGTAAGATACAGGAGGTTCCAATCGCATCTATTGTTGATCAAAAGAATATTACATCATTTAGTGCAATCAAGCATATTGATCTTCAAAGAGTAGTTACTTTATATTCATCAATACTTGCTGGATCAAATGCAAATGAAATTGTAAATACTGCTGAAATTGCTTTGTCTGGATATGAAGCGCCACAGGGTGTTGAATATAAATTTACAGGAGAAATTAAACAGCAATCTGAAAATCAAGAATTTTTATCAGGAGCTCTTCTAACAGGTATAGCACTAATCATTTTATTACTTGTATTTCAATTTAACTCAATATCAAAACCATTTATTGTTCTTGCATCAATTGTATTAAGCTTTACTGGAGTATTTCTAGGCATAGTAATTTTTAATTTGACATTCAGCATACTTATGACTATGCTTGGGATAATTTCTCTTACTGGAATTATTGTAAATAATGCTGTTGTGTTAATAGATTATACTCAACTATTATTTGATAGAAAAAAAATAGATTTAAATATGTCAAAAGACGAAATAATTGATAAGATGACAGCTATGGAACTTGTTAAAACAGCAGGTAAAGCGAGACTTAAACCTGTTTTACTTACTGCTATAACTACTATTTTTGGATTGATTCCACTTGCGGTTGGTTTAAATATTGATTTCTTCTCTCTATTTGCAAATTGGAATCCAAATGTATACTTAGGTGGAGATAATGTTGTTTTCTGGGGACCTCTTGCTTGGACCGTAATTTTTGGAATAACATTTGCAACTTTTCTTACTTTAATTATCGTTCCATCTATGTATTATATAATACATCTTGCCAGAATTAAACTAAAAAATATCTAGTTATATTTACATAATAATTTATGAATAGAACTAATAACTGCGGTGAATTAACAAAGTCTAACTTAGGTCAAACAGTAAAACTTTCTGGCTGGGTAAATAAAATCAGAGAAAAGGGTTTTATAATTTGGGTTGATTTAAGGGATAGATATGGTATAACTCAACTTGTATTTGATAAAGAAAGATCTAACGATGAGATTTTTACCACTGCCAGTCAACTTGGAAGGGAATTTGTTATTGAAGTTGAAGGTTCAGTAATTGAAAGAAAAAGTATTAATGAAAATATTGATACTGGTGAAATTGAAATTTTAGTTACTAATATAAATATATTGAATAAGTCTTTAACACCTCCCTTTACAATAGAAAATGAGTCAGATGGAGGTGAAGAATTAAGGATGAAGTATAGATATCTTGATATAAGAAGAGAGCCAATAAAAGAAAACTTAATTTTCAGACACAGTTTATCTCTTGATGTAAGAAATTATTTATCAGAAAACAATTTCGTTGACGTTGAAACTCCTTGTCTAATTAAGTCAACTCCTGAGGGTGCAAGAGATTTTATTGTTCCAAGTAGGTTAAATCCTGATCATTATTATGCTCTTCCTCAGTCTCCACAAATCTTTAAACAGCTATTAATGATTGGTGGTATTGATAAATATTATCAAATAGTAAAATGTTTTAGAGATGAGGATTTAAGAGCTGATAGACAACCTGAATTTACTCAAATTGACTGTGAAATGTCGTTTGTTAATCAAGAGGATGTTTTTCAACAATTTGAAGGTTTAATGAAAAGAATATTTTCAAAATTTTTAGGTTCTGACAATACAGCTTTTGATAGAATGACATATGAGTCTGCAATAGAAAAATATGGAACTGATAAACCTGACTTGAGATATGAACTTTTTATCAATAATATTTCAGATGAGGTAAAGGGTAAAAACTTTCAAATTTTTGATAATAATGAAGTAAGTGTTTGTTTAAGGGTTGAAGGAAAATCTGATCTTACTAGAAAAAAAATTGATGAAATTACGGATTGGGTTAAAAGACCTCAAATAGGAGCTTCAGGCTTATTGTGGATAAAACACAACAATGACTCTTCATTTAAATCATCATTCGATAAGTTTTTTTCAGAGTCAGATTTAAGAGTTATTTCTGAAAAAATTTCTTCAAAACCTGGAGATATAATTTTTATTATGTCTGGGGAATACAAAAAAACTCTTGAACAATTAGGCTCACTTAGAGTTGAATTAGCAAGTATGTTTAATTTAATTGATCAAGAAAAAATGTGTCCTTTATGGGTAACTGACTTTCCTTTATTTGAATGGGACGAAGAAGAAAAAAGATTTTTTTCAATGCATCACCCTTTTACCTCACCAAAACCAGAATTCTTGGATATTCTAGATAAAGAACCCGAAAAAGTTATTGCAAATGCATACGATTTAGTCTTAAATGGCAATGAGATTGGTGGTGGTTCGATTAGAATTCATGATTTTGACACACAAATGAAAGTTTTTGAATTATTAGGCATGAGTAAGGAAGAATATACAAGTCAGTTTGGTTTTTTAATTGAGGCCTTGAAGTATGGTGCTCCGCCTCATGGAGGTATTGCCTTTGGACTTGACAGACTAGCTGCAGTTCTCAAAGGAAAAGATGTAATTAGAGACTTTATTGCTTTCCCTAAAAATAATAGTGGAAAAGACTTAATGATTGATGCTCCATCAAAATTAACTAAAGATCAGTTAAAAGATTTATCACAAAAATAGAAATGAAGATGTTTGTTAAAATATTATCCTATTTAGTTTTTATAGGTGTATTTGTTGGAATTTTTTCTAAAGAATTAATAGGTGATAAAACAGGAGATTTAATCATTGGAATATCTGTCTTAGTAGGAACTTTGATTTTCATGCCATTATTTCTTGCAACTAGATGGAAAGGAAAGAAGCTGAAAGACTATACTCTTAGTAACGAAAACTTAAAAAAAATGAGAGAGAAATCTGGTGACTTTAATCTCTGATTTTTTTAAAAAAGCTATCTAGTAATTCCTTAGACTCTTCTTCTAAAACTCCTTTAATAATTTTAACATCTCTATCTACATTTACTATGTGTTTTGAAAACCCTCTTTTTTGGTCAGATGCTCCATAGACTATAGTTTTAATTTTTGACCAATAAATAGCTCCATAACACATCATGCATGGCTCAAGTGTTGTGTATAGAGTACAATTTTCAAGATTCTTACTATTTAAATTGTTTTGAGCTGATGTAATAGCAATTAGTTCAGCATGAGCTGTTGAGTCATTTAATAATTCGACCATGTTTGAAGACCTTGAAATAATTTTGTTATTGTGAACAATAACACACCCAACAGGAACTTCATCTTTAAAAAAAGCATAGTTTGCCTCTTGAAGAGCTTTTTTCATAAATTGATTATGAGCTAGTTCCATCTAGCAAATTTACAAAATAGGGGGATTTGAATTAACGAACATTTATCTTTGTATATTCATAAAATATTCATGGATTAATGGAGAACTCAAAGAATCTTTTTTTGTTGGATGCTTATGCATTGATTTATAGAGGATATTATGCTTTCATTAAAAATCCAAGAATTAATTCAAAAGGCACTGACACTTCTGCTATTTTAGGTTTTATGAATTCTTTATTTGAGATAATAAGAACACAAAACCCAGATTACTTAGCAGTTGCATTTGATAAAGGTGGATCTGTAACTCGATCTGAAATGTTTGAAGAATACAAGAGCAACAGAGATAAAACACCTGAACCAATTCTTGTTGCAATTCCATATATAAAAGAAATATTAGAAGGAATGAAAATTCCAATTCTTGAAAAAGAAGGTTTTGAAGCGGATGACATCATTGGAACTGTTGCAAAAGATGCTGAAGAGAATAATTTTAAAGTTTATATGGTTACTCCTGATAAGGACTTTGCTCAACTAGTTTCAGATAATATTTTTTTATGTAAACCTGCTAGAATGGGTAATAGTATGGAAATCTGGGGAGTTGATGAAGTTAAAGATAAATTTGAGGTTGAATCACCTGATCAAGTAATTGATTATCTCGGAATGATGGGAGACTCAGTTGATAATATTCCTGGACTTCCTGGTGTTGGTGATAAAAATGCAAAAAAGTTTATTAAACAATATGGAAGTTTAGAAAATTTGCTTCAGAATGCTCATGAAGTAACCGGTAAGCTTGGTGAAAAGATAATTGAAAATAAAGAATTAGGTGTATTGTCAAAGAAATTAGCAAAAATTATCTTGGATGTACCAATCGATTATAATCTAGATGAATTTAAATTGTCAGATCCAGATAAAGAGATAGTATTAAAAGTTTTTGACGAGTTAGAATTTAGGAGAATAAAAGAGACTTTTTTTAAAATTTTTGGAACTAATTCTAGCCAATTAGAAGAAAAAGGTGCTGAAGTTGTCCAAGGAGACTTGTTTAGTGAAACCTATAATTTAGAATCTAATAAAGACAGTTTAAATGATTCAAAGTCAATATATCAAAGAATAGAGTCATTTGAAGAGTTAAAACTATTTGTAGAGAAAATGATGAAGCAGGAAATTGTAGCATTTGACACTGAAACAGAAGGTTTAAATGCACTGGAAACAGATATTGTTGGAATCTCATTTTCTTGGCAAAAGGGATTAGGTTATTATTTAGCTATAAAAAATAATAAGTCAGTCCATGAAAAAACATTTGAAATTTTAAAACCCTTTTTTGAATCTACTGAAATTATTAAAGTTGGGCACAACATAAAATTTGACATACAAGTATTACACAAGTATAATGTTAAAGTCTCGTCTCCAATATATGATACAATGGTTGCGCATTACCTTATTAATCCAGATATGAGGCATAATCTAGATACCCTTTCTGAATCTTACCTAAATTATTCTCCAATTTCAATTGAATCTTTAATAGGAAAGAAAGGGAAAAATCAAATATCAATGAGGGATGTTTCAATTGATAAAATTACAGATTATGCAAGTGAAGATGCAGATATCACTCTTCAGCTGAAAAGTGTTTTTGACAAAGAGATTGAAGTCAATAATTTAGGAAAGATTTTTTATGATATTGAGATTCCGATGATTAATGTATTAAGCGAGATGGAAACAGAAGGGATAAAAATAGATACCAGTTATCTAGAAAAACTGGATAAAGAATTTGAAGAGGACTTGGAAAAATTAAAAAAAGAAATCTTCAAAAAATCTGGTGAAGAGTTTAATCTAAATTCACCCAAACAACTAGGTGAAATTTTATTTGATAAGTTAAAACTAGTAAGCAAGCCAAAAAAAACTAAAACTGGCCAATATTCTACTTCAGAAGAAGTTCTTTCAAGTTTAGCTAATGATCATAAGATTATAGAGGATATTCTTGAGTGGAGATCTCTTGATAAACTTCAAAATACTTATGTAAAATCACTTCCTAACGAAGTAAGTAATTTAACTAATAGAGTCCATAGTAGTTTTAATCAAACTGTAACTACAACTGGGAGGCTTTCTAGCAATAACCCTAATTTGCAAAACATTCCAATAAGAACTGCAAACGGTCAGAAAATCAGAAGAGCTTTCATACCTAGAGGTAGTGATTATATATTGATGGCAGCTGACTATTCTCAAATTGAGTTAAGAGTCATCGCATCTATGAGTAATGAAAAGAATATGATTGATGCTTTTGTAAATAATCAAGATATTCATACAATGACTGCCTCTAAAATTTACAATGTTGACCCAGAAAATGTAACACGTGAACAAAGGGGGAATGCAAAAACAGTAAATTTTGGAATTATATACGGAGTTTCAGCATTTGGACTTAGCCAACAAACTGATCTAAATAGATCTGAATCTAAAGTTATGATTGATAACTATTTCTTAAACTATCCTGGTTTAAAAAAATATATGTCTGATCAAATTGATTTTGCAAGAAACAATGGATATGTTGAAACTATAATGGGTAGGAGAAGATATCTCCAGAATATCAATTCTCAAAATAATATGCTAAGAAGCAGTTCTGAAAGAAATGCAATAAACGCTCCTATTCAGGGTAGTGCTGCCGATATTATCAAAATTGCTATGATAAATATTAATTCTGAGCTAAAAAAACAGTCTTTAAAATCAAAGATGCTCCTTCAAGTTCATGATGAGCTTGTATTTGATGTACATAATTCTGAAAAAGATCAGATTAAAGATATCGTTAAAACTACTATGGAATCAGCTGTTAAGCTAAAAGTACCATTAAACATTGACCTAGAATTTGGTAAAAACTGGTTAGAAGCACATTAATTAGAAAAAAGTTTTTTTAAAATTCATTAAAATAGTACATTTGCACGCCAAGAATTTATAATAATATTAATGACTAAGACTAGTTATAAGACAATTTCGGCAAACAGAAAGACAGTTAATAAGGAGTGGGTTCTTGTTGATGCCTCTGAATTACCATTAGGTAGAACAGCATCTATTGTTGCTAAACTATTAAGAGGTAAACACAAGACTAATTTTACTCCCCATGTTGATTGTGGTGATAATGTTGTAGTAATCAATGCCGAAAAAGTATCTTTGTCAGGAGACAAGTGGTCACAAAAGCAATATATAAGCCACACTGGATATCCAGGCGGTCAAAGAATCATTACTGCTGATAAACTTCACAAAAAAAATAATATTAAGCTTGTAGAGAAAGCAGTTAAAGGAATGCTTCCGAAAAACAAGTTAGGTGCAGATTTATTTAGAAACCTTAAAGTATTTCCAGGTTCTGAACATGATCATGAAGCACAAAAACCAAAACCAATTGATATTAATAGTAAAATATAATGGAAGTAATTCATAAAATAGGAAGAAGAAAAACATCTGTTGCAAGAGTCTATATGTCAGAGGGCAAAGGTAATATAACAGTTAATAAGAAATCTTACTCTGATTTTTTTAGCACAGCTACTCTTCAATATAAAATACTACAACCTTTTAACTTAACTGATACTAAGGATAAATTTGATTTGTCTGTTAATGTTAAAGGTGGCGGTGTAAATGGTCAAGCAGAAGCTGTAAGGCTTGCCATTTCTAGAGCTTTAGTTGAATTTAATGAAGAATTCAAATCTACATTAAAGGCAGAAGGTTTAATGACTAGAGATCCTAGAATGGTTGAAAGAAAGAAATTTGGGCAGAAGAAAGCTAGAAAGAAATTCCAATTCTCAAAAAGATAATATATGGCAAATAAGGAAGTTAAAGAATTATTAGATGCTGGTGTTCACTTTGGACATCTAACTAGAAAATGGAATCCTAACATGGCTCCGTATATATATATGGAAAGAAATGGGATACATATTATTAATCTTTATAAAACCTCTGCAAAACTTGAAGATGCTGTTAATGCGCTAAAAAAAATTGTTTTATCCGGGAGAAAAGTTCTGTTTGTAGCAACTAAAAAACAAGCAAAGGATATTGTAGCTGAAAAAGCAAATTCTGTAAATATGCCATACATTACTGAAAGATGGCCAGGTGGAATGCTGACTAATTTTGTTACTATTAGAAAAGCTGTCAAGAAGATGAATGCAATTGATAGAATGAAATCTGATGGTACTTTTGAAACACTTTCAAAAAAAGAAAAACTACAAGTAGATAGACAGAGAGCTAAACTTGAAAAGAACCTTGGTTCTATATCAGATATGACTAGACTTCCTGGGGCTATATTTGTAGTAGATACTCTAAATGAAAAAATATCTGTCCAAGAAGCACAAAAGCTAAAAATTCCAATTTTTGCAATGGTTGATACCAACTCTGACCCTAATGATGTTGATTTTATGATTCCTTCAAATGATGATGCCTCAAAATCTATTGAAAAAATTCTTGATATAGTATGTAAGGCCATTCAAGACTCCCTAGATGAGAGAAAGAAAGAGAAAGAAATTGCTGAACAAAAAAAATTAGCAGAAGCAACTGAAAGCACTGATGAAGCTGATACTTCTGAAGAATAAAAACTAATCTATAAATTTTACTAAATTGAAAATAACTGCATCTGATGTTAACAAGTTAAGACAATCCACTGGAGCTGGAATGATGGATTGTAAAAAAGCTCTTGAGGAGTCTAACGGAGATTTTGAAAAAGCTGTTGAAATTCTTAGAAAAAAAGGACAAAAAGTTGCTGCAAACAGGGCCGACAGAGAATCTTCTGAAGGTGTTGTTTTAGCAAAAGTTAGTGATGACAATACATATGGTATTATAATTTCTTTGAACTGTGAAACAGACTTTGTTGCAAAAAATGAAGATTACATTCAATTAGCTCAAAGTCTTGCAGATCACGCATTGAACTTCACTGATAAGGACTCATTCCTTAATTCAGATTTTGATGGAATGAAAGTATCTGATAAACTTTTAGAGCAAACTGGTGTTATTGGTGAGAAAATTGAAATAGGTTCTTTTGAATATTTAAGCTCTGAATTTGTTGGATCATACATTCATGCAGGGAATAAAATAGCCTCAATTGTTGGCCTTTCTCAAAAGTTTGATAATGCTAGTGAAGTTGCTAAAGACATTTCTATGCAAGTTGCTGCGATGAATCCAGTTGCGCTAAACGAAGATGGTGTTAGTCAAGATATTATTGAAAAGGAAATTGAGATTGCAAAAGACCAATTAAGACAAGAAGGGAAGCCAGAAGAAATGCTTGATAATATAGCCAAGGGAAAACTAAAAAAGTTTTTTAAGGAAAACACCCTTGTGAATCAGCAATTCATAAAAGATAGTAAGCAAAGTATTTCTGATTATCTTAAATCTCAGTCAGAAAATGCTGAAGTAACAGGCTTTTCAAGAGTTGGATTAGTCTAACTCTAGAAGGGTAAGTCATCTTCTGTTAAATCATCATCTTTAGGAGAATTATTACTCTCTATAGGTAAGTCCTCAGGAGCAGAATTCATAACTTGGTCATCTAAAGACTCTATTCTCCAGCCTTGTATTGAATTGAAATATTTAATTCCTTGATCCGGACTCTCCCACTCTCTACCTCTAATATTGATTCCAATTCTTACAGTTTGTCCAATACTATAATTGTCTAATAACTCGCAGTTATTTTGAATGAATTCAATCAAAATGTGTTGAGGGTATTGTTCTTCAGTTGTAAGGACAAGTTCTCTTTTTCTAAAACCGTTGTCTCCATATGTCTTGATATCACCAATTAGCTTTATTTTTCCTAATAATTCCATTATAAATAAGATTTAATTTTTTTCATTATATCGACAAACTCATCATCACTTAATTTAATCTTTGAGTTAAACGACATATCATCCATCTTGTTGATTGGTATCAAATGTACATGAACGTGGGGAACTTCCAGTCCTATTACACTTACTCCAATTCTTTGACAATCTACTGCTTTTTTTAGTGCTTCAGCAATTTTTTTTGAAAAAATCATTAAGCCTTTATATGTTTCATCATCAAGATCAAACAGTTTATCTACTTCTTTTTTTGGGATACATAATGTATGACCTAATGCATTTGGATTTATATCAAGAAAAGCATAATATTTTTCATCTTCATAAATCTTATATGATGGTATTTCTCCTAGAATAATTTTTGTGAAAATTGATGCCATTATCTTGAAATTTCAAGAATTTCAAATTTAACATTACCATTTGGGATAGAAATTTCTGCAATATCTCCAACCTTTTTCCCCAAAAGTCCCTTCCCTATTGGAGAGTCAACTGAAATTTTTCCTTTTGCAAGGTCGGCTTCACTTTGTGCTACTAACTTATATTCCATTGAAGCTGAGTTATTAAGATTTTTAATTTTAACAGTAGATAATACTAAAACTTTTGATGTATCAAGCTTTGTTTCATCAATAATCCTTGCATTTGAAAGTGTTTCTTCCAATTTAGAGATTTCAAGCTCTAAAAGACCCTGTGCCTCTTTTGCAGCATCATACTCAGCATTTTCACTCAAATCACCCTTATCTCTTGCCTCAGCAATAGCCTGAGATGCACGTGGACGCTCAACATCTTTTAGTTGATCTAGTTTCTTTCTAAGCTTTTTTAATCCTTTTTCTGTATAGTATGATATCTTACTCATATTCAATGCAAAAATCCCCTGTTAAAGGGGACATTTACACTAATTTACGAAATATTTTTGATTAAAACTTAACGTCCAAACCTACAAGGATATTAATCCCAGATTGTGGATAATAATAGGTTCCTTCATAGGTTTTTATTTGATCATCTTCCTGAACATCATATGAATAATAACCACCATATGCAGAGTATTTATAATCAAATAAATTATTGACTAAAACCTTAAACTTTATTTCGTCTGATATATTTGGTAAATCTATATCATGAACAAAATTTATATCATTTATAAAAAATGATTCTAATTTAGAGATTGGTGAGTTGGTTTGAGCAAAAAATTGTTCACCTACATACTTTGATCGCAACGAAATTAACACTTTTTTGTTTGGATTGAAATTTAGAATATTGTTAACAATTAAATTAGGTGAGTAAGCTAAATCCGTGTTCCCAAAATTTTTCAGATTTCCATCAAATGTTGAATAAAAATCCTTATTCTTATTTTCACTAAGAGAGAAATTTGTTTCAATATTTAATTTGTTATTTAGCTTGATACTACTATCAAACTCTATTCCAACTCTATATGACTCACCAATGTTTCTTCTAATTTCATACCCATTTATATCACGTTGACCAGTTAATACAAGCTGATCTTCATAGATCATGTAAAATGCATTTAGAGATAAAGCCAAATTATTTGATTTTAACTTCCAACCTAATTCTAAGTCATCCAGTTTTTCTTCATTTGGATTTCCATTTGCATAATCAGTTCGTGTTGGCTCTCTATGAGCCCTAGCAAATGAGAAAAAAAGATTGTTATTTTTATTTAGATTATAGAATAACCCAAATTTTGGATTGAAAAAATTAAAAGACTTATCAAGATTTTCAAATCCATCTTCTATGTAACCAGTTGTAGTTGAATTTGCAGAAATACCAGCATCATATTTAATATTTCTAAATTGTAAGTCCCCATATAGTGTTAATCTGTCTGAAATGTAATAATCTATTTTTGCATAAATGTTAAACTCCCCTTTATCACCAAAATCATCATAAAACTTTTCTTTAAAATCATATTGATTAACTTGAGAATTTATTTGATCATACCATAGATACTCTCCATAATGTAAACCATTATATTTATTTAGCGAGCCTCCAATATTTACATTAAAATCATCTGTTTTATTATTTAGACTGTATAAAATGCCATAAAAATCGTTGTCAATCCACCTTCTATCAATGTAATCAGATGCTCCATATCCAAGGTTATAGTTCTCGAAAAAACCTTTTCCATTTGTGAAATGAATCCCAAAGTTTGAATTCCAACCATTTTGATAAATCTGGTTCCAATGAATTTGAAGATGATTCTGTTTGTAATTATCTACTTGATCTTCGTAATACAATGTATTGCCAAACTCGTCATAGTATTCACCAGCCATATTATATTTTCTATTTGTTTCTAATGTTGATGAGTCAACTCCAT
>CACHVZ010000010.1 GCA_902583445.1 uncultured Bacteroidota bacterium
TCAAACACCTAAAATATTCAGATCATTATAATTTTAAAAAATCGTCAATTGATAAAATACTTTCTGTCTCAAAGAATAAAAAAATTATTACAACAGAGAAAGATTTTGGCAGATTAAAGCTAAAAATAAATAGAGGTGAAATATATTATTTAGAAGTATCAATTGAGTTTCCAGATAACTTGAATCCAACAAGTTTTGATGAAGTAGTTAATGAGTTTGTAGAAAACTATTAATGAATGTGTTTGTGCGCCTTATATGATGATCTAACAAGAGGACCACTTTCAACATGTCTAAAGCCCATCTCCTTTCCAATAATTTCATATTCTTTAAACTCACCAGGTGTAATAAAGTCAACAACAGGTAGGTGTTTTTTTGAAGGCTGAAGATATTGACCTAAAGTAACTATATCAACTCCAACTCTTCTAAGATCATCAAGAGTTTCAAGTACTTCTTCTCTCTTTTCTCCTAAACCAAGCATTACACCTGATTTTGTCCTTGAAATACCACTTTCTTTTAAATATTTCAAAACCTCAAGACTCCTATCATATTTAGCTTGTATTCTTACCACTTTTGTTAGTCTTCTAACAGTTTCTAAATTATGAGAAACTACTTCAGGAGCAACCTTAATAATTCTGTCAATATTTTCAGTTTCTCCTTTAAAATCAGGAATTAAAGTTTCAATAGTTGTATTAGGATTTAGATCTCTGATTGCCTTAACAGTTTCAGCCCAAATAATGGAACCACCGTCTTTTATATCATCTCTATCAACCGATGTAATTACTGCATGTTTAACACCCATTATATTAATTGATCTAGCAACTTTAAAAGGTTCAAGCTCGTCAACTGGCAAGGGGCTTCCTGTCTGGACATTACAAAAACCACATGACCTAGTACAAATGTTTCCTAATATCATAAAAGTTGCAGTGCCTTCAGTCCAGCATTCACCCATATTTGGGCAATTACCAGAAACACATATTGTATGAAGTTTATTTTCTTCTACTGTTGATCTGAGTTGAGTATACTTTTTACCAATTGGAAGTTTAACTCTAATCCAATCAGGTTTTTTAGTTCTAATTTTTTCCTTAGAGTCAGATTTTGGTAAGTTTAGTTTTACCCAGCCTTGATTTACTGTTTTTGTCTCAGACATATCTTACAAATATACAAACTATATAAACCTGGTCAAAATGTATCCAAATGCAAAAAGACTTAAAAATAAAATTCCAGCTATACTTAAAATTCTTAATGATTTAGAAGGCTTATGCTGATCAGGCATATTTTTACTTGTAACAAGCTTATAATTTAATATTGCATAAAATGGTGCAGTAATAAAGGATAATACAGTTGCAATTTCAACTAAGGCACCCATTTCAGATAGTAAGAAATAAAATATTAACATTGTACCTATCGCTAATATAGATATCCAATGAAAATAGTAATTCTTATTAGAATTTTTTGTTAATAATTGGGTAGCTCTTGACATGGTTCTTGGAGATGCATCAAGGGTAGTAATTGTAGTACTAAGCATAGTTGTAAATGCACATATTGATATAATTAAATATAAATTGTCTCCTAAGTTTGAAGTATAAAGTTCTATAAACTGACCTGCAAATACACTTCCACTACTTGAAAAACTAATTCCTGAGTTGTACATCACAAGTGTTCCAAGACTTACAAAACAGATGCCTAAAAAAACGGTTGCTATATATCCAACATTGAAATCAAACAGACTATCTTTTTTTGTTATTTTTTGAGTTTTGGTTTTTTCTATAGCCCAAATAGAATGCCAAATAGAAATATCCAAAGGAGCTGGCATCCATCCCATAAAAGCTACTAAAAATACTAAACCTGCACCTGTAGGAAATACCTGCTCGAAAGTGTATGTTTCTATAGTATTTAATGAAGCTACACCAGTAGAGAAAATTGTACTAATTGCTAAAATTAAAATAATAATCTTAATCATTCTGTCTAGTAGATTATATTTACCAACTAATAAGATTAAGTAGCATGACACAGTTATAATTAAACTCCAAATAACCATGTTATCAGTAAAACCAAAAAGGCTTGAGGCAAGTCCAGCTGTAACAATGGTAACTGCAGTCTGTATAGTAAACATTGTTAAAATATTTAAAATAAAATATGTTATTAAAAAAAACTTACCAATTTTATAATATCCATCTAATAAACTTTCTCCTGTTGCAATTGCATATCTAGGTCCATATTGGAAGAAAGGATATTTAAATAAATTGACTAAAACAAGTGCCCAAATTAACCCAAAACCAAAATCAGCTCCAGCTCTAGTGGATTGTACAAGGTGAGAAACGCCAATTGCAGCTCCTGCAAAAAGTAACCCTGGCCCAAGTTTTGAAATAGCTTTAATCATTTGGAATCATTTGCACATTCGGAACTTAATGGAATCTTACCACATATTCCGCATGGCTCATTAGAATTTTGAAGAAATGGGCTTTGACTAGCACAAGTTCCTGAAAACTCTCCATTTTTCTTAACGATTAGCTTTATAGCTATTCCTGAAAATGCAATAGCAACTAATATAATTGAGATTAGAAATAACTCCATTGGACAAAGCTATAAAAAAATCGTAATTTTAGTTGTGCTTAACTTAATTAAGAATAACATTAAGTTCTCTAATAAGTGGTTAATAATTTTAATCATTAATTATTCCTGTACCAATAATCTTAAAGTTTCAGAATCAGAGATTTTATCAGCTTCTTCTTGGTCTAAAAATGATCAGTTACCAACTTTTGAGGAATGTGTCGATCTTAACGGTGATGAAGGTTTATTATGTTTTAGAAATATAATTGAAACTGAAATGAATGAGTTTATGTCTGATAAGACTTTCCCCTTGGATACAACTCAATATAGATTAACAATAAAGATAGATTCAGAGGGTAATTTTATTTTAGATAAATTATTTCCAGATAATACATTGGATATTGAGTCTTTAACAATATTAAAAGATGCAGTAAGTGGAATTAAAAAAGCTCTTCCTGCTGTTAAAACAAACGTAGGAGAATACGTTGAAGTAAAATTTAATCTACCTTTTAGGTTTAATTATGAGTAATAAAGTTCCTGATAATACAATAATTATGGGCATAGATCCAGGAACTAATATTACTGGATTTGGAGTAATTAGAATAAAAAATAATCAGATGAAACTTGTTGATCTAATTGAATTTAAACTCTCAAAAAAAAATGATCATAGCGCAAAACTTTCAGAAATTTTTAATAAGACCTCAGAACTAATTAAACTGCATAATCCTAACTTTGTAGCAATTGAATCTCCATTTTTTGGCAAAAATGTTCAATCTATGTTAAAATTGGGAAGAGCTCAAGGTGTATCAATGGCTGCAGCACTTAATCTTGATATTCCAATTACAGAATATTCTCCAAAAAAAATTAAAATGGCAATAACAGGCAACGGTAACTCCTCTAAAGAGCAAGTTGCTAAAATGCTTAAAACCATGCTAGATATTAAAGAAATGCCAAAAAATCTCGATTCTACTGATGGTTTAGCAGCTGCAGTTTGCCATTATTTTAATTTTGGTAACTCTAGCTCAAAGAAAGAATTTTCAAATTGGGCTAGTTACATAAGTAAAAACCCTGACAAACTAGTCTAATTTCCAAAATACTTATAGAAATTCTGAATTGTATCAATCCCAATAAAGAAATTTTTTATTCCAAAGTTTTCGTTTGGAGAGTGAATTGCGTCACTGTCTAATCCAAACCCCATTAGCACTGTTTTAATCCCTAAAATATTCTCAAACATTGGTACAATTGGAATACTTCCACCATCTTTTTGAGGTATTGGATCTTTACCAAAACTGTCTCTATATGCATTGATAGCAGATTTATAACCCTTAAAATTCTCAGGAGTCACATATGGATTACCCCCATGATGTGTTAAAACTTCAATTGAAACAGATTTTGGAGTAATATTTTTAATGTGATCTTTAAATAGTTCACTTATTTTTTTCCAATCTTGATTAGGAACAAGTCTCATCGAAATTTTTGCATTTGCTTCACTTGGAATTACCGTTTTAGATCCCTCGCCAGTATAACCACCCCAGATCCCATTTACATCTAGAGTTGGCCTTATAGACTTTCTTTCCAAAGTAGTATAACCTAACTCTCCCTTTACTAACTCTAGACCTAAAGATTTTTTAAAATTTTCTTCATCGAAATTTGATTTTTCCTCAATCAAATCTCTACTTGATTTATCAATTTCAATAACATCATTGTAGAAACCGGGAATTGTAATCTTGCCTTTATTATCAATAAGTGTGCTTATTATATCTGATAAAATATTTATTGGATTCGCCAGAGTACCACCATATGTTCCTGAGTGAAGATCTCTGTTAGGGCCTTTAACTTTTAATTCCATATATGCTAATCCTCTCAATCCAACAGTTAAAGTTGGATTGTTTAGATTGCTAAGACCAGTATCTGAAATTAAAATGACATTTGCCCCTAATTTATCTTTATTCTCTCTTAAAAAACTTTCAAGGTTTTCACTTCCAACTTCTTCCTCTCCTTCAATCATAAATTTCACATTACAATTAAGCTTATTCTTTTTTATTAGTTGTTCGAAAGCTTTTAGATGCATAAATACTTGACCTTTATCATCACATGCACCTCTTGCAAATATTGCTCCGTCTGGATGAACATCAGTTTTTTTAATTACTGGTTTAAAAGGAGGATTTGTCCAAAGTTCAATTGGGTCAGGTGGCTGAACATCATAATGACCATAAACAAGGATAGTTGGCATTGATTCATCTATTATTTTTTCTCCATATACAATTGGGTGTCCATTGGTTGAGTATATTTTAGATGAATCACAGCCTGAGTTTATGAGTTGATTAGATAACCATTTTGCAGTCTCTTCCATAGTCTCCTTGTATCTTGAATCAGCACTAATAGATGGTAATTCTAGAAATTCAAAAAGTTGATTTAAATAATTCTGTTTTTCCTTCTCAGATAATGTACTCATAGTTAATTTATATTTAAAAACTTATTTATATTTGTTCTCCTTTTGCGGGTGTGGTGAAATTGGTAGACACGCTAGACTTAGGATCTAGTGCCTAACAGCATGGGGGTTCGAGTCCCTTCACCCGCACTTTTTTATCTTCTTTAATTCTATCTAACTCATCTATTATCTTGTCCATTTGTTCCATCTGATGATCATGAGATAGATAGTGATTCTCTTTTCTATATGTTTCTTGTTCAATATTTTCTAATGGTCCAAAAACAAATATTCCAAGGCTAAATATTGTAATAATTGAAACAGTAAAAATACTTGCAATAATAGAGATAAATGTTAGTATAATTTTTATGTAGTTTTTTGATTTATAGAATTTAATTAAATTCATAATTCTTGAATTTCTTTTAAAAGTTCAATTATTTCGTCAAGTTTTTTAGCTTCTTCTTGGTGTTGAATTCTATGCTTTTCAGTTGGACTTATCTCAGTATCATCATAATAAATATCAGAAATCAATGCATATGAAATCATTGATAACGCAAATAAACAAACAAGAAAAATACATGATGCAATTATTGTAAGATTAATTCTAATATACTTGTCTGAATTAAAAAGCTTATTTATCATTCCGATGGAGGATTATATCCAGAGCCTTTAACAAATCTTCCAGGGAAATTACCGGTATGATCTCCGTTAGATAATACTTGAACTCCATTTACAAAAACATGTTCAACTCCTTCAGCAAATTGTAAGGGGTCTTCAAACGTTGCTTTATCCTGAATTTTATCAGGATCAAAAACAACAATATCTGCAAAATATCCAATCCTTAAATATCCTCTATTTTTAATTCCAAGATTATCAGAAGGAAATCCGGATAATCTTTTAATTGCCTCTTCCATTGAAATTAATTTCTCCTCTCTTACATATTTCCCTAAAACTCTTGCAAAACTTCCAAAAGCTCTTGGGTGAGTTATAAAATCTTTTGATATATCTGAATAGGAACCTGCATCTGAATCAAATGAAACCCATGGAAGCATTATTTTTTTTCTGACATTATCTTCTGACATGCTAAAATAAATACACTGTATTCTGCTTCCATCCTCAATTATAAGATTTACAATTGCTTCTTCAGGAGTCTCACCTCTAAGTTCTGCAGCCTCAGCAATCGTCATACCTCTATACTTATTAGACATAGATTGTTTGTTAAATCCTACCATTAAAATATCTTCGGGTGGCTGTTCTGAAAGTTCTTTTCTTATATCCATAAAAAGCCTTTCTCTTATATCTGGCCTCTTCATTCGGTTAATCCATGCTTGCCTTCCTCCTTCCTGAACCCAGGTAGGTATAACTCCAGTTAATCCAGTTGATGATGCTGGATATGTATACATATCTGCAGTTATTTTTAGACCACTTTCTCTTGCTTTTTCAACCTTCTTTATAACTGAATCTAATAGATGCCAATTTGGTTTTCTTGAAGCTTTAAGGTGATATATCTGAGAGGGTATGTTTGCTCTTTCAGCAATCTCAAGCAATTCGTCTACTGCCTCTAAAACTCTTGAATCTTCATTTCTCATGTGAGATATATAACTGCCACCATAAGATGATGCAATTTTTGATAATTCAACTAACTCATCTGTATCAGCATAATCTCCAGGAGCGTATATTAATGATGATCCGATACCCATTGCACCTTCTTCCATCGCAATTCTTACAATATTCTTCATCGAATCAATTTCATCTGCTGTAGCCTTTCTGTTAGCAAAACCAATTTCTTGAATTCTTACTGTAGCAGCACCTAGATATGAGGCAATATTTGTTGAAACTCCACTTTGTTCAAGCTCTTCCATAGCTTCTCCAAATCCGACAAAATTATTGTTTTCTATGGATCCTTTTGGACCAGGAGATGTACCTTCTCCAAAAACCTCAAGTGTAACACCCTGTTTTAGATCACTAAGAGACCTTCCATCTTGCATTAAAGTATTATATCCCCAACTAAGCATATTTACAAAACCAGGTGAAATAATTTTATTAGAAGCATCTATCGTATCTTTTGCAATGAAATTCTGTTTTTTGCCAACATAAAAAATAGTATCATTTTTAACTGCAATATTTCCAACAAAACCTTTTTTACCTGACCCATCATGAATAGTACCACCAGTAATTAAGACATCAACATCATAAGTATTATTTGTGCAAGAAAGAGCTAAAAAAATAATTGCAAATAGAAATTTTTTCATTGATTAACTATTTCAAACAATTTATTAAAAATTTCAGTATTATCATAAACACCCTTAAAGTTGTGGGCCTTATATCCAGAGCTAAAAACCGGAACCATAGTAGCAGTATGACTTCCAGATACAAATTTATTTTTAACCTTGGATTTTAATAAATCACCTCCTGTAATTGCAGCCCCTCCAGTCTCATGATCAGCAGTTATTACAACAAGTGTATTGTCATCATTATCGATATAATCAAAAACTGTTTTAATCGTATTATCAAATTCAATCATCTCGCTATTCATGTGCTTAGGATCTTTATCATGACCTCCCCAATCTATTTGAGCTGATTCAATAAGAAGAAAAAAGGGTTTATCCAGATTCTCTAATTTTTGAATTGTAGATTCAACCAGACTTGGTAAAGATGGCTCTCTACCTTTATGCTTTTCAATAGGGTCATCATAACTAGTTAAGTATCCAATTTTATTAGAATTATTATTCTTATATTTATCAATACTGGTTGCAAAAAAATAGTCTTCCATCTCAGCTAGTAAATTTCTATTATCTGATCTATTATTAAAATATCTTTCACCTCCTCCAACAAAGAAATTTATTCCACTTTTTGCAAGCTGACTTGCAATATCTTCGTACTGATATCTACTTTTTACCTTTGAATAGTATGATGCAGGAGTTGCATGAACTATAGTAGATGTAACTATTATTCCAGTTGAGTAGCCTAAATCTTTACAAACTTCTAAAATACTTTTTACTGGTTTATAATTATCATCCATTCCAACCACCCTATTTTTTGTTTTTACACCAGATGACATTGCAGTCCCAGCTGCAGCAGAATCGGTAATTAAATTACTTGATGAATGAGTCTTAATCAATCCTACATATTTGGATCTCTCCAAAGATGTATAATTATTATTAGAGTACATTCCAGATGAAATTTGGGAAAGGCCCATACCATCTCCAATCATCATAATAATATTTGGTTTTTTTGAATTTTGACTTTGGACAGTAAAACAACTTAAAGTAATTAAAAGAAAAAGGGTTTTTTTAATCATAATGCAAAGTTAAATTTATATATCAGATCATTGTAAAGTTTTTATTAATGAATCAATAACTTTTCTGTTGTTTTTTTCATTTTCGTGTACATAGTCTAAATTGATTTTACCTAATTTTTTTTCTTTTTCTTTTTTAAGGCACAGTTCACTAAATACTTTTGAAAATTCATCAGAATTGTTGATTGATAATACACCACCTAAATCAATTAAATCTTCAGCCTCTTTAAATCCATAATATAAATTTCCTATTATAACTGGACACGAAAAAACAGAAGGCTCTAGAATATTATGAAGACTATTTTTTGAAAAACCTCCACCTACATAACAAAAGTTTGCATATTTATAAATGTACCTAAGTTGACCAATTGAGTCAACAATTAATACCTTTTTTTGAAAGTCTTTTTCTTTTTTAAGGCATGATAGTTTGACACAAGAATTTCCAAAGATATGCTCTAACTCATTTATTTGTTTTTGAGATACTTCATGAGGTGCAATAATAGACTTAATATTACTGTTTATTATAGATTCTTTTATAATTTTTATATCTCTACTCCAGACACTTCCGGCAATAAAACATTTATTATTATCAATAAACTTTTCAATACTATCGATTCTTTTATTTTCATTTAGTGTTTTAATTACAGATGTAAATCTAGAGTCGCCTGATTTAACTACATTTTGGATGGAGTACTTACTAAGTATTAATTTCGAGTTATTGTCTTGAACAAAAAAATAGTCGATCATTTTTAGTCTATTTAAAAACCATTTACCAAAAATTCCAAAATGAAAATTTGACTGCTTAAATTTTGAAGAAACTGAATAAATAATTGAGTTATTCTCTTTTAATTCAGATATATAATTAGGCCATAAATCATTTTTGATAATTACTGCAACTTTAGGATTCACATATTTAATAAACTTTTTAGAGTTATTTGACGAATCAACTGGCAAATAAATAATTGAATCCGCGTGCTCAAAATTTTTAACATTTTCATAGCCAGATGGTGAGAAAAATGTGACAAGAATTTTTAAGTTTTTGACTTTTATTTTTAATTCTTGAATAATTGGTTTAGCAATTTCAAATTCCCCTAGTGATGATACATGAAACCATATATTTTTTTCATTGGGATTAATCTCTTTTTTTAAAATTTTATAGGTATTTTTTCTGCCTTCGTGAAATAGATCTATTTTTTTTGAAAATAATCTAAATGGTATGCTTAAAGCATTAATAGTAATGATAAATATTTCATAAATAATTTTCACCAGTTCCATTTTCCAAAAATACTTTTTTAATTTTGTTTTAGATGAAAAAAATCAACATGGTTGACCTTAACGGTCAATATAGAAAAATTAGATGGCAGGTTAACAGAGAGATTAAAAAAGTAATTAAATCATCATCTTTTATAAACGGTCCCTCAGTTAAAGAATTTCAGAATAATTTACAGAACTTTTTAGGTATTAGGCATGTAATTCCTTGTGCTAATGGTACAGATGCTCTTCAGGTTGCGTTAATGTCTCTTGAATTAAATAAAGGAGATGAGGTCATCACAACAAATTTCTCATTTGCATCAACTATAGAAGTAATTCTTCTTCTTGGATTAAAGCCTGTTGTTGTAGATATTGATCCAAAGACCTTTAATATAAATCCTAACTTAATTAAAGATAAAATCAGTGAAAAGACTAAAGCTATTATTCCAGTTCACCTATTTGGACAAACATGTAAGATGGAAGAAATACTTGAAATAGCTAATAAACATAATTTGTTTGTTATTGAGGATAATGCTCAAGCTTTAGGTTCAAAGTATAAATTTTCAAGTTCTGAAAAACAGATGGCTGGTACTATTGGAGATATTTCTACTACATCTTTTTTTCCTTCAAAGAATTTAGGTTGTTACGGTGATGGAGGTGCAATAATGACAAACTCAGATAATCTAGCATACAAGATAAGAGGGTTGGTTAATCATGGTATGTATGAAAGATATTATCATGATGAGGTTGGTGTAAACTCTAGACTCGATTCTATTCAAGCTGCAATTTTAAATGTAAAGCTGAAGTGTCTAAACAAATACAACAATAGCAGACAGGAATCTGCTAAATTATATAATGACAAGTTTGATAAGATTGAGCTTCTTGAGACTCCATTTGTTGAATCTGACCTTGATACTCATGTTTATCATCAGTACACCTTAAAGGTTAAAAATGGGATGAGAGATAAATTGGCTGAACATCTTTCAAAAAATAATATTCCATTTGGTATATACTATCCCCTCGGATTTCATGAACAAAAGGCATATAAGCAAGAATTTATGTCTGACAATGACTTTCCAGTTACTAATCAAGTTAAAAATGAGGTGATTTCATTACCTATGCATACAGAGCTTTCAAAGAGACAGATAACTTATATCACAGATACTATTTCTAGTTTTTTTGAATAATTATCCATTTCTTTTACTTTAGTAAAAAACTAAACATGAGAATAATACTTTTACTTCTGTCTGTATTGACAGCTTCAGCGCAAGACATATATATACACGCAGGAAAAATTTATGATACTAACTCTGGAAAATTAAGTTCAGAGAAAACTATTATAATTTCCGACAATATAATAAAGTCAATAGAAAATGGATATAAAGAAGCAAGTGAAGATGATATAAAGATATATGACTTAAAATCTAAAGTTGTGTTGCCAGGATTGATTGATTTCCATGTTCATATGGAGAGTCAATCAGGTGGTCAAGATAGATATGTAAGAAGATTTCAAGACAATAAGGCAGATGTAGCTTTTAGATCTTCGGTTATTGCAAAGAAGACTCTTATGTCAGGGTTTACATCAGTCCGAGATGTTGGGGGATCTGGTGTAAATATCTCATTAAGAAACGCTATTAATAATGGTGTTATTACAGGCCCTAGAATTTTTACTTCAGGAAAAACAATTGCTACTACTGGTGGTCATGGCGATAGGACAAATGGTTTTAGAGATGATCTTGTTGATGATCCAGGTCCTGAGCAGGGAGTTGTAAACTCTATTGCTGATGCTAGAAAGGCTGTCAGATTTAGATATAAAAATGGAGCTGATTTAATTAAAATTACTGCAACAGGTGGAGTAATGAGTTTAGCTAAAAATGGGCAAAACCCTCAATTTACTGAAGAAGTAATAAGAGAAATTGTTAAAACCGCAGATGACTACGGTATGCATGTTGCAGCTCATGCTCATGGAGACGAAGGTATGTTTAGAGCTGTAAATGCAGGTGTTACTACTATTGAACATGGATCAATTATGGCAGATAGAACAATGAGACTTATGAAAGAAAAACAAACTTATTTAGTCCCAACTATAAGTGCTGGTGAACATGTAGTTAAAATGGCTAAAATTCCTGGATATTATCCTGAAATAATAATACCTAAAGCCCTTGAAGTAGGAGTACAGAATAAAGCTACCACAAAAAAAGCCTATAAAATGGGTGTTCCAATTGCCTTTGGAACTGATGCAGGTGTTTTTCCTCATGGAGATAATGCTGGAGAATTTGTTTACATGAAAGAAATTGGAATTCCAGCTAAGTATTCCTTAAACTCTGCAACAATAACAAACGCCAAACTATTGAATATGGAAAACCTTTTAGGCCAATTAAAGGAGGGATTTTATGCTGATATCATTGCAGTTGATGAAAGTCCTCTAGAAAATATTGCTACTTTAGAAAATGTAATTTTTGTTATGAAAGACGGTAAAGTCTATAAAAACTAAATTTTTGATACTATTACTTCAGGATTGATTTTTCTTATTAATCCCTGAAGAGTATTACCTGGCCCAACCTCAACAAATTCATTAATTCCATCGTTAACCATTTCATTTATACTCTGACTCCAGAGTACTGCTCCAGTTAATTGACTTAATAGATTCATTTTGATTATTTCAGGGTCTATTACTGGCTTAGCACTAAAGTTTTGATAGATTTTACAAATTGGGTTTCTAAATTCAGTCTTATCAATTCCGTATTTTAGCTCTTTCTTGGCTGACTCCATAAGATCTGAATGAAAAGCACCACTAACTGGAAGTATTAAAGCTTTTTTTGCACCTTTATCTTTGAGAATTTGGCAAGCTTTTTCAACTGCATTATATTCTCCCGAAATTACCAACTGACCTGGACAATTGTAATTAGCAGGTTTCACATTTTCACCTATTTCATTGCAAACATCCTCAACAATTTTATTTTCTAGCCCTAAAATTGCTGCCATTGTTCCGTTAGTTTTTTGACAAGCTTCTTGCATAGCATTTGCTCTAATTGAGACTAACTTTAATCCATCCTCAAAACTTAATGCCTCAGATGCAACTAATGCAGAGAACTCACCAAGTGAATGTCCTGCACAAGCTTGAGGCTTAAACTCTTTTGAAGTAAGAGCAGATATTACAGAATGAATGAAAATTGAGGGTTGAGTAACTTTTGTTTGTAAAAGATCCTCAGGTGTTCCCTCAAACATTAAGTTGGTAATATTAAATCCTAAAATATCATTTGATTTATTAAATAAATTTCTAGACTCAGATATATTATCATAAATTTCTTTACCCATTCCAGGTTTCTGTGATCCTTGACCAGGAAAAACAAATGCTTTCATATTATTTCCTTATGTATGTTAAAAAAGAATATTTTGTATTACTATCATCATCTAAATAATTAACTAACTCGGTAGCAAGCTCAAATTTATCCATAGGGATGTCAGGGAAAAAAGCATCTCCTTGATAATCTTTATAAACCCTTGTTAATTCTATCTTATCAACAAGATTAATTGTCTGCGAGTATATCTCCCCTCCGCCAATTATAAATGGTTGTAAATCCTCTCTACATACTTCTATAGCATATTCAATACTACTAAATACCTCAATACCTTCTGGAGAATAATCTTCATTCCTTGTAACAACAATATTTCTTCTGTTTGGTAATGGATTAGGTAAAGATTCAAAGGTCTTTCTGCCCATAATAACTGAATGACCTTGAGTCAACCTTTTAAATCTTTTTAAATCCTTTGGAATATTCCAAATCAACTTATTATCTAACCCAATAACATTATTTGTTGAAGCTGCTGCGATAATTGTAAGTTCACTTTTAATCATAATTAAACAGAAATCTTACCCTTTATTGATGGATGTGAATTATAATCTAAGATTTCTATATCCTCATATTTAAAATCTTCAATTTTTTTTACAAGAGGGTTAAGTTTAAGTTTAGGTAATTTCATTGGTTCTCTTGTTAACTGAAGATCAACTTGCTCTAAATGATTTAAATAAATATGAGTGTCACCAAATGAATGTATGAAATCTCCAACATCATATTCACATACTTGAGCTATCATATGAGTTAAAAGAGCATATGAAGCTATATTAAAGGGAACACCTAGAAATACATCTGCACTTCTCTGATACATTTGACAAGATAGTTTATTATTAGAAACATAAAACTGAAAAAATGCATGACATGGAGGTAAAGCTGCCTTTCCATTTTTAACATTATCACTAAATGATTTTGAACTGTCAGGAATAATATTTGGATTCCATGCTGTTACTATCATTCTTCTACTTGAAGGATTATTTTTAAGTGAATTAATTACATCTTGGAGCTGGTCTATACCATCAGAATTCCAATTTCTCCATTGGTGCCCATAAATAGGACCAAGATTTCCTTTTTTATCAGCCCATTCATCCCATATTGTTACACCATTTTCTTTAAGATACTTTATGTTTGTTTCACCATTTATAAACCATATAAGTTCATGTATTATAGATCTTAAATGCAGTTTCTTAGTAGTAACAAGAGGAAAACCTTCTTGAAGATTAAACCTCATTTGATATCCAAAAACACTAATTGTGCCAGTGCCAGTCCTGTCCTCTTTTTTTACTCCTTTTTCTTTTATGTGTTGAAGTAAATCTAAATATTGTTTCATTATACCTTTTTTCTAAAATCTAATTCATCTCTTAATCTAGCAGCTAATTCATAATCTTCATTTTGAATACTTTTTTCTAGCATCTTTCTAATATTTCTGGTAGAGATTTTTTTAATATCCTTAGTATTTTCACTTTTAGAATCAGTTGAACCAGATAAGTTATCCTTAAAAAAGTTTTCATCCGTAAGATTAATCCCATCTGAGAATCTTTTATCATCTTCAAACCCTGCTTCATCTAAAATTTCTTTAGTAACAAAAATAGGAGCATTAAATCTAATTGATAAAGCAATAGCATCAGATGTCCTTGAATCAATTTTTACAACTTCACTATCTTTTTCACATACCATATTTGAATAGAAAACACCCTGGCTTAATTTATAAATTGTCACATGGTTTAAACTAATATCAAACTTATCAGCAAATCCTTTAAATAGTTCATGAGTGAGAGGCCTAGAAGTTTTATTTTTTTTTTCAAGTGCAATTGCTATCGATTGTGCTTCAAAGCCTCCTATTACAATAGGTAATTTTTTATTGCCGTTAACTTCATCTAAAATTAATGCAAAGGCTCCAGAAGTATTATCACTATATGAAATTCCATGAATTTTTAACTCTACCAATTCCATGTAAAATTATAATGCCACAAATTAATTAAATAAAATTTAAATCTCATTAATGGACTATAGGAAATATTTTTTTTATGATTAAATTCGCATAAATTTAAATCTATGAAGACAGTTCAATTTAGAGAAGCTATATGTGAAGCAATGTCAGAGGAAATGAGAAGAGATGAGAGTGTCTATCTTATGGGTGAGGAAGTTGCTGAATATAATGGTGCTTACAAGGCATCAAAGGGAATGCTAGATGAATTTGGTGAATTGAGAGTAATTGATACACCTATTTCTGAAGCTGGTTTCTCTGGAGTTGGAGTTGGTTCTACAATGGTTGGAGCTAGACCAATTATTGAATTTATGACATTTAATTTTTCACTGGTTGGAATTGATCAAATAATAAATAATGCTGCAAAAATAAGACAGATGTCTGGTGGTCAATTTCCATGTCCAATTGTTTTTAGAGGTCCAACAGCTTCTGCTGGTCAACTTGGTGCAACTCACTCTCAAGCATTTGAAAGCTGGTTTGCTAATTGTCCTGGTCTTAAGGTAATTGTGCCATCTAACCCATATGATGCAAAAGGACTTTTAAAGTCTGCAATCAGAGACGATGATCCAGTTATTTTTATGGAATCTGAACAGATGTATGGTGATAAGGGTGAAATTCCTGAAGGTGAATATACTTTACCGATTGGTGTAGCTGATATTAAAAGAAAGGGAAAAGATGTAACATTAGTTTCATTTGGAAAGATTATAAAAGAAGCATATATAGCTGCTGATATTCTTGAAAAAGAGGGTATTGAATGTGAAATTATTGATTTACGAACACTTAGGCCTATTGATTATGATACCGTACTTGAATCAGTTAAAAAAACAAATAGATTAGTAATACTTGAAGAAGCATGGCCTTTTGGAAATATATCTACTGATATCTCGCACAAAGTTCAGAATGAACTCTTTGATTTTTTAGATGCACCAATTGAAAAAGTAAATAATGCAGATACTCCTACTCCTTACTCTCCAGTTTTATTAGAGGAGTGGCTTCCAAATAGTGAGGAAGTAATTAAAGCAGTTAAAAAAGTTCTCTATATTTAGCCTACTAGAAGTGGAGCTATAACAAGAGCAACAACAGCAATTAATTTAAGAAGAATGTTTAGTGATGGTCCAGATGTGTCTTTAAATGGATCACCAACTGTATCACCAACAACTGCTGCTTTATGAGCTTCAGTACCTTTTCTTCCATCTTCTTCAATCATTTTTTTTGCATTATCCCATGCACCACCAGCATTTGATTGAAAAATAGCCATTAGAACACCACATGATGTAACACCCGCTAAAAGACCACCGAGCATTTCTGCACCACCAGCAAATCCAATTATAACTGGAACTGAAATAGCCATTAATCCTGGAAGAACCATCTCTCTTAATGCAGCTTGTGTTGAAATTTCAACACATTTACTATATTCTGCAACACCATCAGCATCATTAAAAATCTTTAGATCTTCTTTGGAAGCTTTAGAAAGATCTGAGTCATATTTTCTCATTACTTCAAGAGCTGCTTTCAATTTTGGAAGGTCTTTAAATTGTCTTCTCACTTCTTCAATCATACTCATTGCCGCCTTACCAACTGCCTTCATTGAAAGGGCAGAAAAAACAAATGGGAGCATTGCACCGAGTAAAAGTCCAGCCATAACAACTGGTTTTGAAATATCAATAGCAGTAATTTCAGCTGTTTGCATAAATGCTGCAAATAAAGCTAGAGCTGTTAGAGCAGCTGATGCAATAGCAAAACCTTTTCCTATTGCTGCAGTTGTATTTCCAACTGCATCAAGCTTATCTGTTCTCTCTCTAACTTTAGGATCTAACTCTGCCATTTCTGCAATACCTCCAGCATTATCTGAAATAGGTCCGTATGCATCAACTGCCAACTGGATACCTGTATTAGCAAGCATACCAACAGCAGCAATTGCTATTCCATATAGACCAGCAAACTCATAGGAGAGTAATATTGCTGCACAAATAAATATAATAGGAAGAGCAGTGGAAATCATTCCAACCCCTAAACCAGATATTATAGTAGTTGCAGGACCAGTTTCTGACTGCTTAACTATTGATAGAACTGGATTTTTACCAGTTGCAGTGTAATATTCAGTTACTTTACCTACAAGAAGTCCTGCTATTAATCCACTAATCGTTGCAATGAAGACACCATTTGATGTATATTCAATATCATTGAAAATCCATGACTCTGGAAGTAAATACCGTATCAAGAAATAAGTAACGGCAATCATTAATCCAGCAGATATAAACTCACCCATATTTAAAGCCTTATGAGGATCTCCACCTTCTTTTACTTTAACGAAGAAGGTTCCTACAATAGACATAATTATTCCGGATGCAGCAATAAACAATGGAAGCAGTACAGCATTAATTTCAATTCCAGAGAATTCACTTAAACTAATAAAAGCAGCACCTAATACCATTGCCCCAATAATTGATCCGACAAAAGATTCAAATAAATCAGCTCCCATTCCAGCAACATCTCCAACATTATCTCCAACATTATCTGCAATAGTTGCTGGATTTAAAGGGTGATCTTCTGGAATACCAGCTTCAACTTTCCCTACTAAGTCAGCGCCAACATCTGCAGCTTTAGTGTATATTCCACCACCAACTCTGGCAAACAATGCAATAGAAGAAGCACCAAGAGAAAATCCGGATAAAACTTGTATTACAGTATTTATGTCATCAAACATTGGCCTGTAAATTATAAATAATGAACCAACTCCTAAAACTCCTAAACCAACTACGCCCATCCCCATCACAGAACCACCAGAAAATGCAATTTCTAATGCTTTCCCAAGAGAATGTTGAGCAGCATTAGTTGTCCTAACATTGGCCTTGGTTGCAACTTGCATACCAATAAAACCTGCTAGACCAGAACATAATGCTCCAACAACAAAAGATACTGCAACCAACCAGCTGCTTCCCTCATTAATGCCTTTGAATGCTAAAAGAACAGCAGTAATTATTACAAAAACTGATAATATTTTATATTCAGCTTTTAAAAATGCCATTGCACCATCCGCAATATTTTTTGCAATTTTTGCCATTTTTGCATTTCCAACTTCTTTTTTTGAAACTGATGCATTTTTTATAAAAACAAATATTAATGCAATTACACCAGCTAATGGGATAAGATTTATGTAGTCCATTTTTTAAATTTTTTTCAAATATAATACAATGCTAAAAATGGAAAGCAAAAATATGTAGAAAGATATGATTAAAGTTCTTTTTTAATCATTGATAATATTGATTCGTAATCTGATTTATTCTCGACAAAATCCATATCATCAACATTTATTTTTAAAAGCTTACCGTTGTCATAATTTGTTATCCAAGCCTCATATCTTTCGTTTAATCTACTTAGATATTCGATACTAATAGTTTTTTCATACTCTCTACCCCTTTTATGAATTTTATTAACTAGGTTAGGGATACTACTTTGAAGGTAAACTAAAAGATCTGGTGGATTGACAAGATTAAGCATTGTATCAAAAAGTGATAAATAATTTTCATAATCTCTTTGAGGCATTAAGCCCATTGCATTTAAGTTGGGAGCAAAAATAAATGCATCCTCATAAATTGTTCTATCTTGAATAACGTCCACATTGCTTTTTTCAATATCTAGTAACTGTTTGAATCTACTATTTAAAAAATAAATTTGAAGATTAAATGACCATCTTTCCATGTGACTGTAAAAGTCATCTAGATATGGATTTGCAATTACATCTTCATAATATGGTTTATACTTTAAGCTTTTTGATAGCTGCTTAGTTAAACTTGTTTTCCCGGCACCAATATTTCCTGCAATTGCTATTCTCATAATTCTTGCCAAAATAGTAGGTTTTTTTTAAAGAAAAAAGCAGAATAATTTGAAATAATATTTTTTTAGTTAATTTTGTGTAAAACAGAGGAAGGATTTGACTGATTGCAACCTCTCAAAAAATTGCTAAAGCAGTAATTCTTTTACAAGCAATCACGTCTTATTTTTTCTCACAAACTTAAAACTATGTCGTATTTATTTACGTCTGAATCCGTGAGTGAAGGTCATCCTGACAAGGTCTCTGACCAGATTAGTGACGGGATCTTAGATAATTTTTTAGCTTTTGATCCAAATTCAAAAGTTGCCTGTGAAACATTAGTTACAACTGGACAAGTAGTTTTGTCTGGAGAGGTTACTAGCTCTACATATATTGATGTGCAAAATGTTGCTAGAGAAATAATTAAGGACATAGGGTATAATAATGATTTGTACAAGTTTTCAGGAGAATCATGTGCAGTTATGTCATTAATTCATGAGCAGTCAGAAGACATCTTAAGAGGAGTAGAAAGAGATACAAAGGAGGATCAAGGTGCAGGAGATCAAGGAATAATTTTTGGTTATGCGTGTAATGAAACTAAAGAAAGTATTCCTCTTACCCTAGATATTGCTAATAAATTACTTTTCGAACTCTCAAGTCTGAGAAGATCAAAAATAATTCCATATTTAAGACCTGATTCAAAGTCTCAAGTTACTATTGAATATGATGAAAATGATAATCCGTTAAGAATAGATACAATTGTAATCTCAACTCAGCATGATGATTTTGATAGTGATGATAAAAAAATGCTGAGTAAAATTAGACAAGATATAACTGAGATATTAATTCCAATAGTAAAGGAAAGTTATCCTGAAAGTATTCAAAAATTATTTAATGATAGTATTAAATACCATGTTAACCCGACTGGAAAATTTGTTATCGGTGGACCTCACGGAGATACAGGCTTAACTGGGCGAAAAATAATTATTGACACCTATGGAGGAAGAGGAGCGCATGGAGGAGGAGCCTTTAGTGGAAAAGATCCAAGTAAAGTTGATAGAAGTGCAGCATATGCGGCAAGACATATATCTAAGAATCTAGTTAAAGCAGGTGTATCTGATGAGATTTTAATTCAAGTAGGATATGCTATAGGAGTTGCTGAGCCAGTATCACTTAATGTAAATACATGTGGTAAATCAAAATTAAATATTTCAGATTCAAAATTATCGAACATTGTCAAAGAGATATTTGACTTAAAACCTCACTCGATAGAATCAAGATTTAAGTTGAGAGATCCAATATATCTTGAAACTGCATCATATGGACATATGGGTAGAAAATCTGAAAAAAAAACCAAAACGTTTAACTCAAAATATTCTGGAGTTAAAAAAATCGAGGTTGAGCTTTTCCCATGGGAGAAGCTAGAATATGTTGAACAAATAATTAAATCACTAAAACTATGAATCATAATGATCAAACACTTGCACTTCATGCAGGTCACAACACAACAAAGACAGAGGGGACAAGAGCTGTTCCAATCTATCAAACTACATCTTATGTATTTGATGACACTGACCATGCTGCTAATTTATTTTCACTAGCTGAGCCTGGATATATATATACAAGACTTAATAACCCAACAGCTGATATTCTTGAACAAAGACTAGCTTCATTGGAGGGAGGAATTGCTGCAGTTGCTACATCGTCAGGATCTGCTGCTCTAGCTACAACCCTTTTAACATTATTGAAAACTGGGGATCACATTGTAGCTTCAAACAGTCTATATGGAGGAACTTATAATTTATTAAACGTTACACTTCCAAGGTATGGGATAACTACAACATTTGTAGACCCTGATGATCCAGATAATTTTTCTCAAGCAATAAATGATAATACTAGGGCTGTGTATATTGAAAGTATTGGTAATCCTAAACTGGATATATTAGATGTTGAATCCATATCCAAAATTGCCAAAAAAGCAAAACTCCCACTAATAGTTGACAATACTGTAGCTACTCCATATTTATTAAAACCAATTGATTATGGTGCAGATATTGTAATTCACTCTACTACAAAATACATAACAGGAAATGGAACTTCAATAGGGGGTATTATAATTGATGCTGGTAAATTTGACTGGAGTAGTGGACTTTTTAATGAATTTACTGAACCATCTGCTGGATATCATGGTCTTGTATATCATGATGCACTTGGACCTGCAGCATTTATTGCAAAAGTAAGAATTGAGGGACTAAGAGATCTTGGTAGTGCTCCAAGTCCATTTAATTGTTTTCAAACAATTCAAGGATTAGAAACCCTATCTGTAAGAATTAAGAAACACTCTGAAAATGCATTGAAAGTTGCAGAGTGGCTTGAAACTCAAGATGAAGTAGCATGGGTGAATTATCCAGGTCTCAAATCATCTAAATATTATGATCTTTCAAAGAAATATTTAAAGGGAGGTCAAAGTGGAATTGTTACTTTTGGATTAAAAGGAGGGTTTGAGTCTGCAAAAAAATTGACAGATAGTACCAAAATATTTTCTTTGCTTGCAAACTTTGGTGACTCCAAATCTCTAATAATTCATCCTTCAAGCACAACTCATCAACAATTAAATGAGGATCAGCAAAAATCCACAGGGGTTACATCAGATCTAGTAAGACTAAGTATAGGACTTGAAGACACTAATGATCTAATTAATGATCTAAAAGAGGCAATTAAGTCTATATAATTTGGAAGATGAATTAAAACATATTTTAATCGAAGATTTTGAAATTCAATCAGGATTCAAAATCAAAAAGATTGAACTTACATATCAAATCTTTGGTATGCCTATTGGGAGTTCTCCAGTTATTCTTGTAAATCATGCTTTAACTGGAAACTCAATTGTTTCAGGTAAGAATGGATGGTGGAGAGATATTGTAGGTGATAATAAACCTATAGACACTAAAAAATTCACTGTAATATGTTTTAATATCCCAGGTAACGGATTTAATGAAAATTGTTTTGACTATTCTATAAATATTAATTTGGGTGATGTAGCCTTATTATTTATCAAGGCATTAGAAATATTAAAAATTTCTAAATTATTCGCTATAACTGGAGGCTCAATTGGAGGTTGTCTTACTTGGGAAATGTTAGCCATTAAAAATGATATTGCCGATAAAATAATTCCTATTGCTGCAGATTGGAAGGCTAATGACTGGTTAATTGCGAATACCTATCTCCAAGACAGAATCCTTGAAAATTCTAGAGACCCAGTTGTAGATGCTAGAATCCATGCAATGACTTTTTACAGAACACCAAAGTCTTTAAATGAAAGATTTAAAAGAACTATAAATTATGAGAAGGGTGTATTTAATGTTGAATCATGGCTAGATCACCACGGTGTTAAGTTACATCAAAGATTTAGTCTTGACTCTTATAAATTTTTAAATAAATTATTAAGATCATCAGACATAACTAGAGACGGTATTAGTTTTGAGAGGAAACTTCAAAATGTAAAATCAAAAATAGATATAATATCAGTTGATACTGATATATTTTTTATTCCTGATGAAGATTTTGAAACTACATCTATTTTAAAGTCCAATAAAATTCCCGTTAATAATCACATTATTAACTCAATTCATGGACATGATGCTTTTTTAATTGAAACCAAACAAATTTCAGATATCTTTACAAAAATTTTAAAATAATGGCAATTTACTTAGATAGAGTTAATGACAAATACCTATTTGAATTATCAAATGAAAATGGTCATAAAGTTCATTTAGATAGAAAATACTCACCAGACTATCAAGTTCAAGGAGCTAGCCCTATGGAGCTTCTACTTATGGGAGTTGCAGGCTGCAGTAGTATAGATATCATTTCTATTTTAGAAAAACAAAAGTTAGATCCTAAATCATACAAAATGGAAGTAGAGGGTGAAAGAGAATCTGAACCGGGTAAACCATATAAGAGGATTCATGTAAAACTATTGATTGAGGGAGAAATTCCAGGTGATAAATTAATTCGTGCAGCATCACTAAGTTTTGATAAATATTGTTCTGTTTCAAAAAACCTTGAGAAATCAACTTTAATAGAGCACTCAATTTATCTTAATGGAGAGCTAATCAAAAAATAGTCTAAAAAGTTTGATATTTTAAATACCTATTATACTTTTGTTAGGCTATGAAACAAAATTTTAATTTTTATTATACATATTACTTCTCTCATCAGAAGGAAGGATAATTATGTATAATTCAATTAAAATATAATAGTCCTGTCAAATCAGGACTTTTTTTTTATATGAAAGTGTCAATACAGGGAATTAAAGGTTCTTTTCACCATATGGTGGCAAATGAGTATTTTAAATCTTTTGAATTACTAGAATGTTCAACCTTTGAAAATCTAGTTAAATCAATTGATAAAGAAGAATCTGACTTTGGTGTCATGGCAATTGAAAATTCAATTGCTGGATCAATACTTCCAAATTATGCACTAATTGATGAGTATAATCTTTATATAACAGGAGAACATTATTTAAATATAAATCATAATTTAATGTGTCTGGCTGGGCAAAAAATTGATGAAATATATGAAGTGCAATCACATCCAATGGCTTTACTTCAATGTTCCAAATTTTTTAACAATTATCCTCATATTAAACTTATTGAGAGCGAGGATACAGCTTTATTTGCAAAAAAAATCAAAGATGAAGAAATGCGAGGTGTTGGTGCCATTGCAAGTAAAGATGCTTCAGAAATATATAATTTAGAAATTCTTAACGAATCAATACAAACTATTAAAAATAACAAGACAAGATTTGTGATTCTTGAAAAAAAGAAAACCAATGATGAATTCAATAAAGCTGCACTAAAGTTTATTCTTGATCATAAAAGAGGAAGTTTAGCTTCAGTTTTAAATTTGATGAGTGATTGTAGTCTAAATCTTACTAAGATTCAATCTTTACCAGTAATACAAACACCAGGTAAATACGCTTTTTTTGTTGATATTACTTTTAACTCAGTAGATAACTACAATAAAGCAAAAAAAATTATTGAGATTATGGCTCAAGAATTTAAAGTTTTAGGTGAATATAAAATTAAAGAATTATGAATGTAGGAGTAATTGGCTTGGGATTAATAGGAGGGTCTACAGCTTTAAAGATTAAGGAAATTGATACAAATACAGTCATTTATGGACTTGATAACGATATGGATTCAATGAGTTATTCTTTAAGCAAAGGTATTATAGATAAAAAATTAGATATCAACTCAATTGATAACTTAAAATATATTTTTATTGCAATACCTGTAGATGCTATCAAAAATGAAATAGAGTCAATATTGAATAAAATCTCCAATAACACTTTGGTTGTTGACTTGGGTTCAACAAAGTATGAAATATGTAAAAAAGTAGTAGATCATACTAATAGAAAAAATTTCCTCGCAGCTCATCCAATAGCTGGTACTGAGTTTTCAGGTCCTTCAGCTGCAACAAAGAATCTTTTTGATAATAAGGTTTTAATTCTCTGTGAGACAGAAAAAACTGATCAAGATTTATTATCAGATGCTTTAAAAATTTTTGATTTAATGAATATGAATATTATTAATATGGACTCTATTGAACATGATAAGCATATAGCGTATGTGTCTCATCTTTCTCATATTTCGTCTTTTATGTTAGGAAAGACTGTAATGAACAAAGAAGAAGATCAAGATACAATTTATGATATGGCTGGAAGTGGATTTGAGTCTACTGTAAGGTTAGCAAAAAGTTCTCCTGAAACATGGGCATCAATATTTGTGGAAAATAAAAACAATATTGTTGAATCACTTAACGAGTATATCTCCAATATTAATAATTTTAAGATTTTAATTGAAAACGGTGATAAAGAAAAATTAAGTGCCGAAATGAAAAAAATAAATGGTATTAAAGAAATACTTAACGGAATTAAATAAATAATTATGGAAAATAAAAAAGAGTTTAGAAGTTGGTTAGACAAAATGAATCTAGGGCACCCATTGGTTATAGCTGGACCTTGTAGTGCTGAAACTGAAGAGCAAGTTTTAAAAATTGCCCATGAACTTAAAGATTCAGATGTATCAGCATATAGGGCAGGTATATGGAAACCTAGAACTAGACCTGGTATGTTTGAAGGTGTTGGTGCAATTGGTCTAAACTGGTTAGAAAAAGTTAAAAAGGAAACAGGTCTTATGATTGCAACAGAAGTTGCAAATTCAGTTCATGTAGATCTTGCACTTAAACATGATGTTGATATATTATGGATTGGGGCTAGGTCTACAGTATCTCCATTTATTGTTCAGGAAATTGCAGATGCACTAAAAGGAACTGACAAAATTGTTTTGGTTAAGAATCCAGTTAATCCTGATTTAGCTCTTTGGTTGGGAGGTATTGAGAGAATTTACTCTTCTGATATAAACAAAATTGGAGTTATACATAGAGGATTCTCATCCTATGATAAATCTAAATACAGAAATAATCCAGAATGGCAAATTGCAGTTGAGCTTCAAAATAATTTTCCTGACCTACCTCTAATATGTGATCCATCTCATATTGCTGGAAGAAGAGACTTAATTTTTGATTTAAGTCAATCTGCACTAGATTTAAATTTTGATGGTTTAATGATTGAGACACATTGTGACCCAGATAATGCTTGGAGTGATGCTGCTCAACAAGTAACTCCAAAAAGATTAATTGAAATAATGAAAGATTTAAAAATTAGAGAAAAGACTTCAGAAGTTGAAGCTTATATAAAAAAAATTAATAATCTTAGATCTCAAATTGATGTTGCAGATCAGAACTTGTTGTCAACATTAGGAAAAAGGATGGAAGTTGCAAAAGAGATTGGTCAGCTAAAGTCTGATAATAATGTAGCAATTTTACAAAATAAAAGATGGAACGAAATTCTCGGAAAGATGATTTTAGATGGAGAGGAGCATGGTTTAAGTGAAGAATTCATTTTAAGAGTTTTTAAAGCAATTCATCAAGAATCAATCAATAATCAAAAAAAAATATTAAATAAATAATCTATAAAATGTTATCAGAAAAAATAAAGTCTTTACCGATATCACAGACGGTTGCAATGACAGCTAAAGCACATGATTTAAAAAACCAAGGAATAGATGTAATAACTCTAAGTGCAGGTGAGCCTGACTTTAATATTCCAGATTACATAAAAGAAGCAGCAGTTGAGGCTATTAACGATAATTATCATAAATATTCTCCAGTTGATGGTTATCTTGATTTGAAAAAATCAATTTGTAAAAAATTCAAAAGAGATAATAATTTAGATTATGATGTAGACCAAATAGTTGTTTCAACAGGAGCGAAACAATCAATTGCCAATGTTTGTATGTCACTTATAAATAAAGGGGATGAAGTCTTAATCCCTACTCCATATTGGGTAAGTTACAGTGCCATGGTGGCATTAGCCGAAGGAGTACCTGTATTTATAAATCCAGAGGAGGACTCAAATTATAAAATTACTGCTCAACAACTTGAATCTGCAATAACAGATAAAACAAAAATGTTAATGCTTAACTCACCTAATAACCCAAGTGGATCAGTTTTTACTGAACAAGAATATCTTGAATTTTCAAAAGTTCTTTTGAAGTATCCAAATATAATTATTATATCAGATGAAATTTATGAACACATAAATTATGGAGTAAAATCTGTAAGTTTTGCAAGCATACCTGGAATGTTTGATAGAACAGTTACTGTAAATGGAATTTCAAAAGCTTATGCAATGACTGGATGGAGAATAGGTTATTTAGGAGCCCCTAAAGTAATAGCCAAAGCTTGTAATAAAATGCAAGGCCAAATAACAAGTGGAGCAAATTGCATTGCTCAAAGAGCTACAATTAAAGCACTAGAAGAGTCTCCTGAAAAGATCCAATACATGGTCGACGAATTTAAGATTAGAAGAGATTTTATAATAGATCTTGTAACAAAAATCAATGGCTTTAATATAAAACAACCTCCTATGGGAGCATTTTATATTTTCCCAGATATCTCAGAATTATTTGATAAAACGTTTAAAGGTGTAACTATCAATGATGCAAATGATTTATCAATGCTTATTCTCGAAAAAGCTCATGTT
>CACHVZ010000011.1 GCA_902583445.1 uncultured Bacteroidota bacterium
TTACAGCTGAAAGAGATGGGATTATTGATATTTTTGAAAAACTTGAAAGTAAAATTTTTACCAATGCTTGTGGGCCATGTATTGGACAATGGAATAGGGAAGGTGAAGATAAATCTGAAAAGAATTCTATAATACACTCTTTTAATAGAAACTTTGCAAAAAGGGCAGATGGTAACCCGAACACTCATGCATTTGTTTCATCTCCTGAAATGGTTATGGCAGTTGCTCTTTCAGGTAAACTTGACTTTAATCCTTTGACAGATAAGCTAATGAATGAGGATGGTGAAGAAATTATTCTCAGCCCACCAATTGGTGATGAGTTACCTTCTAAAGGTTTTGCATGTGAAGATAATGGGTATATAGAGCCTCCTGTTGATGGTAAAGATATAGAGATTATAATTAATCCTGAATCTCAAAGGCTTCAAAAACTTGAACCTTTTCTTCCTTGGGATGGAAAAAATATAATGAATGCAAGGCTGCTTATTAAAGCTCACGGTAAGTGTACGACAGATCATATTTCTATGGCAGGTCCATGGTTAAGATTTAGAGGTCATCTTGACAATATATCGGATAACTGCTTAATTGGAGCAGTTAACCACTTCAATATGAAAACTAACAGTGTTAAGAACTTAATCACAGGTGATTATGGACCTGTTCCCGAGACTCAAAGATTTTATAAGAAAAATGATATTGATACAATTGTTACAGGAGATCATAATTATGGAGAAGGTTCATCAAGAGAACATGCTGCAATGGAGCCAAGACATCTAGGAATTAAGGTGGTTATTGTTAAATCTTTTGCAAGAATCCATGAGACTAATTTAAAGAAGCAGGGAATGCTTGCGTTAACTTTTGACAATGAATCTGATTATGATAAAATAGAAGAAGAAGATACTTTTAACTTTATAGATCTGGAGTCATTTTCTCCTGGTAATCAATTAAGTCTAGAAATAGTACACAATGATCAATCAAAAGAAATTATAAAACTTAATCATACCTTTAACTCTCAACAAATCGAGTGGTATAAAAATGGTTCTGCACTAAATCTAATAAAAGCTAATAATTTGTGATGAAAGATTTGAAATATTTAATGTCTTATTCAATTGCCCTTATGGCATTTATAGGTATTTCAATTGGAGGTTTCTATAACTATTTAGCTGTTATTTACACATTTGTTTTTATACCTGTCTTGGAAGTTATTGTTAAAAGAAGTGATGAAAAATACACAGAGCAAGAAAAAGTAAACAGACTATTAGATCCTTTTTTTGATATTCTTTTGTATTTAAATATTCCGATTGTTTTTGGAATTTTCTTTTTCTCACTTGATAAGTTAACTCTGACTAATTCAATTTCGGATATTGTAGGTATAATTCTCTCTGCAAGTATTGTTATGGCTACTAATGGAATTAATGTAGGACACGAGCTGGGTCACAGAAGGTCATTATTTGCCAGGACTTGCTCAAAACTTCTATATCTTCCATGTCAATATATGCACTTTTACATTGAGCACAACTTTGGACATCATATAAATGTTGCAACCCCAGAAGACCCTGCTACAGCAAGATATAAGCAAAATCTTTATAGTTTTTGGATAACATCAGTTGTTAGGACATATATAAGTGCTTGGAAAATTCAGTTAAGGCTTTTGAAAGTTTCTAAAAGAAATTTTTTCTCAATTAAAAATGATATGATTTTCTATACATTATTTCAGCTGTTATTTATAGCTCTGATTTATTATTACTTTGGACTTTACATTACTTTACTATCTATTTTAATGTCTGTAATTTCATTTCTGTTTTTAGAGACAATCAATTATGTTGAACATTATGGTCTTTTGAGAAAGAAAGAGTCTAATGGAAGATATGAGAGGGTAAAACCTAATCATTCTTGGAATTCAAATCATACAATTGGAAGAATTGTGTTGTATGAACTAACTAGGCATAGTGATCATCACTTTAAGTCTTCAAAAAAATATCAATTGTTAGAATCTTTAGATGACTGTCCTCATCTACCATATGGATATCCAACTTCAATACTATTATCACTTATTCCGCCAATTTGGTTTAGTATAATGAATCCTTTAGTAAAATTTCATATGGGATATAAGGATTAACTCTCTTAAGTTAATTCTTAATCTTTAATTTAAAGTTTAATGATTGTGATTAAGTGAGGTTATTTCTGATTCAGTATCTGGACAACTTATATATCTAATTCCAGAAAATTTGTTCAAATTTGTCTACAACATCTTATACCTTATTTGACTCGTCAGATTTCGAACATCCAACTTTTAAGATTTAATGGTAGCGAGAGGGAGATTTGAACTCCCGACCTCCGGGTTATGAATCCGACGCTCTCACCAACTGAGCTACCTCGCCAAATTATAAGAAATGCAAATATATAAAACAAATCTAAAGAAAGTTTATCCAAAAAATCGTTTATTAATGTTTATAATAACTTTTTTTTAATATATTAAGAAATAATTTACTTACATGGGTCAAAAGAAAGAATTTACCTTAGAGTATGATTTTCAATCTTCTCCTCAACTTCTATTTCAATATTTGTCAACACCTTCTGGTCTTTCAGAATGGTTCTCGGATGATGTAAACTATAGAGGAGAAAAGTATACTTTTTTTTGGGGAGATTCTGAGGAGTATGCTAGAGTTTTATTAAAAAAATCTAATGAAAAAATTAGATTCCAGTGGATTAATGGTGAAACAGATGAAGAAGATTATTTCTTTGAATTTAAGATTCAAATGGATGAAATTACAAAAGACGTTTCTCTTATTGTTACAGACTTTTCTGAAGAAAATGAAATTGAAGAAGCTAAGTTATTATGGAATAGTTTAATTGCTGATCTTAAACAAGTACTAGGTTCATCTTAATTTAATGAAATATCATCTGGAGAATTAGACCAGATTTTATATTTATTGTCTATTCCATCAATTATCTCATTCCAACTGTTTTTCTTTAGATTAAATAAATTAAATGAATAATTATCAATTACAATCCAGTTACCATTTTTTATTTCTAACTCCAATTGACCAGAATCCCATCCTGAGTATCCTTGAAAAAAAATTATATCATTTAGGCTAATTTTACCATCATTTATTAATTGTATAGCAGATTGTAAATTATTTCCCCAATAAATACTTTTTTCTACCCAAAAAACCTCTAAGTTTTTGATTTTTTTCTTTGTAATAAAAAATGTTTGATCAGAAACAGGACCTCCAAAATTAAACTTAAATTTTTTGCCAGAAGTATTAGTTTCATTCTTCATGAATAAAATACCTCCAGGTCTATTTAAAATAAAACCAGTATAACCGTCGGAGGATTCATCAACTAATAATATAATTGATTTATAAAAAATCATATCAGTTAAAAGATTTGGAGAGGATATTAAGATTTTTCCTTTCATAAAAAAAAAGAGCTTCAAATAGAAGCTCTTTAACATTTTTTAAATGAATTTAAAACTTAGTTAACTGAGCCAGATAGTTCAGCACCAGCTTTAAATTTAACAACCTTTTTAGCAGGGATTTTAATTGTAGCCCCAGTTTGTGGATTTCTTCCGTCTCTTGCAGCTCTTTGAGAAACTGACCAAGAACCAAATCCAACTAGAGAAACACGACCACCGCCTTGTAAAGTTGAACTAACACTCCCTAGAAAAGATTCTAGAGCTTTTTTTGCTGATGCCTTAGAAATACCAGCGTCAGCTGCCATAGCATCAATTAATTCTGATTTGTTCATATCACTTAATTTTAATGTTTCTTAAATATATATGAATAATTGTGTAAGTCCCAATAAATAAAGGCTCAAAAGTAGTTTTTTGTTAATAAATAGACTTTTTTGTTGATAATGTTCACAATTTAACTAATAAACGATTGAATTATCATAAAATTTATATCCATTTAATAGGTCTTTTGCCAACATCTCCTTTTTGTTCTCAAGTTGAATTTTGGTGCAATTAATTACTCCATCTTTTGTATAAATATGTATTTGATTATTATTAATTAATACTTTTCCAATAGATGATTCACTAAAACTTCTTCTACTCGATAAACTTGCCTTTAAAATCTTTACTCTAATTTCCTTATCTCCATTTTTTAAAGTTGTCCAAGAGCCAGGTCTAGGTGATAGACCTCTAATCATCCCTAAGATTTTATCAGTGTTGTCATTCCAGTTAATTTTTGTATTTCTTGCATTTAACTTAGGAGCTAAATTTAAATCTTTGCTGTCACCTTGCTTTTGAATTTTAGCTTTACCGCTAGAAACAATTTTAATCGTTTTTAACAAAACCTCTGAACCAATAACTGACAGTTTATTATATAGACTTTTAAAATCATCATTATCATTTATTAAAATTTCTTGTTTTAGTATAATGTCTCCATGATCAATTTTTTCATTAATAAAAAAAGTTGTAACACCTGTAATTCTCTCATTATTTATTAAAACCCAATTAATTGGTGCCGCTCCTCTATAGTCAGGAAGAAGAGATGCATGAAGGTTAATTGTGCCAAGTGCTGGTATCGAGAATACTTCTTTTGGTAATTTTTTAAATGCAACTACAATAAATAATTCTGCACCTAAAGATGAAATCTCATTTAAAAAATCCTCATTTGTAAGGTTCTCAGGTTGTTTAATTGGGATATTGTTATCAGATGAAAAGCTTTTAACTTCACTTTCATTCATTTTCAACCCTCTTCCTGATTTTTTGTCTGGTGATGTAACAACAGATACAACATCAAAATTATCATTTATTACTTTTAATGATTTTACAGCAAAATCTGGAGTTCCAAAAAAAATTATTTTTGTTTTTTTCATTGAATATTGTTCATAATAAATTCTACCCTTTCTTTAATACTAATTTTAGGAACTTCAACACTTAAGATTGAAGATTCATGATAAATTTTATATATTAACGGAGAAATTTTGATTGCTTCTTCGTATTCCTCAATTCTATTATCATCTTTAGTATATATCTCTTTCCAAGATGGAAAAATAAAGACCATATCATACTTATAATTTTTTAGTAATTCTTCCCAGTAATCAGTTGATTGATCTATGGATCTTAAGTATGCAGTTATCTCATGTATACCTCTGTCATAAAAAATAATATCATTTTTACATGAAATATTTAAGGCATCATTGTAATCACTATCTCTCTTTGTAAGTATTTCATTGCTAACTTTAATTGGGTCTAATTTAAAACTTAACCCTTTTAAACTATAATCTGACAGAATATCTCTAGCAGCCTCATCAAAGCAAACAAAACCTAATTTCTTAATTTCATTTAAGACAGAGGTTTTTCCTGTACTTGGCCCTCCAGCTAAAACAATTCTTTTATTATTTTTCTCATTTAACATACCAGACAGATGATTGATTATATTTGCATTACATTACAAAATTAATTGCCTTGACTAATAAAAGCACTAAATCCGAAGATTTTTATTCAAGATTTAAAGATCAGCTGCTTGAATCTGAGGATTGGCCAGGTATTTACATATTTAAATTCATTGTTAAAGACAAGAGTGAAGAATTTGAAGAGTTAAAAAAATATCTAAATAATTACAAAGGAAAAAAATCTTTTAAATCCTCGTCAAATAATAAATTTTTGAGCTTGACATTTGAATACTATGCAAAATCACCTGCAGATGTAATCAATATATATAAGGGTATAGAGAATATAGATAATATAATTAGCCTTTAGTTTGGTAATTAATTTCTTAAATTGCGTGATATGAATTCATTAGAATATAATACTGAAAGAAAAAAGCTTATTATACCAGAATATGGAAGACATGTTCATCAAATGGTTGACCAAGCAGTTTTGGTTAAAGATAAAGCAGAAAGGAACAAAATGGCAAAGGCAATAATTGGTGTAATGGGTAATCTAAACCCCCATCTAAGAGATGTTCCAGACTTTCAACATAAACTTTGGGCTCAACTATTTATATTGTCAGATTTTCAGCTTGATGTAGATAGTCCGTTTGAAAAACCTTCAGAGGATATCTATAAAAATAGCAAGCCAAATAAACTTAATTATCCTCAAAATCATCCTAAATATCGTTTCTACGGAAATAATATTAAAAAAATGATTGATATAGCCATTGGATGGGAGGATGGAGATTTAAAAAACAAACTTGTTTTAAATATAGCTAACCACATGAAGAAATGTTTCCTTAATTGGAACAAGGACTCAGTAGAGGATAAAGTGATTGTCGATCATCTATTAGATATGTCTAATGGAGACTTAAAGCTTAAAGACTCAGATTTACCTTTAACGGATTCAAGTGAATTTCTTAAAAATAGAATCAAGACCTCAAATCATAAACATAATAAAAACAGAAAAAAGACCAAAAGAAGATTTTAATGTCTAGTATTAGAGTTAAAGGCGGTAAAAAATTATCTGGAGAGATAACACCTCAAGGTGCTAAAAATGAAGCTCTTCAAGTGATTTGTTCTGTGCTTTTAACTGAGAGTGATGTTGTAATCTCCAACATACCAAATATTATTGATGTAAATAAACTAATAGATATTCTTAAAAATTTGGGAGTAAGTGTTTCAGAAATTGATGAAGGTAAATTTACTTTTAACGCTAAGAGCATAGACCTAAATTATTTAAATAGCATAGGTTTTACTAATGATGCAAAATCTTTAAGAGGTTCGATAATGTTAGTAGGTCCTTTGCTATCTAGATTTGGTTTTGCTTCTACACCTAGGCCTGGTGGTGACAAAATCGGCAGGAGAAGATTAGATACTCATTTTGATAATCTTGAAAAACTTGGTGCGAAGCTTAATTATGTGTCAGAAAAAAAAACATACTCAATTCAATCTAATGGAAGACTTGTTGGTACAGATATACTTCTAGATGAAGCATCTGTTACAGGGACAGCAAATATAATTATGGCCTCTGTTCTTGCTGAAGGAGATACATCTATTTATAATGCTGCATGTGAACCTTATATCCAACAATTATGTACAATGTTAAACAAGATGGGAGCTGATATAACCGGTATTGGTTCTAATTTATTGAGTATTAAAGGAGTTGAAAAATTAAATGGAACTACTCACAATATTCTACCTGATATGATTGAAATAGGAAGTTGGATTGGCTTAGCAGCGATGACAAGAAGTAAACTCAGAATTAAAAATGTGTCATGGAAAAACTTAGGTCAAATTCCTGATGTTTTCAGAAAACTTGGTATTACAATTCAAAAAGATGGCGATGACATGCTCATACCTGAGCATAAGAACGGCTATTCAATTACAAATTTTATAGATGGTTCAATACTTACTATATCAGATGCTCCATGGCCAGGTTTTAGCCCTGATTTAATATCGGTAATACTAGTTGTTGCAACTCAGGCCAAAGGAAGTGTGCTGGTACATCAAAAAATGTTTGAAAGTAGATTATTTTTTGTGGATAAATTAATTGACATGGGAGCAAAGATAATTTTGTGTGATCCACATAGAGCTTCTGTCATTGGGCATGATTTTAAATCTTCTTTAAAATCTACTATTATGACATCTCCTGATATTAGAGCAGGGATAGCGCTTTTAATTGCTGCTTTATCTGCAAAAGGAGAAAGTATAATACAAAATGTTGACCAAATAGATAGAGGGTATGAAAATATCGTAAAAAGATTAAAAAAATTAGGAGCTGAAATTGAAAGAATCTAATCTATCTTTTAGATATTTTGTTATTTGATATACCTCTTTGTAAATTACATTTAAATCTATTAATACCATTCTCTCTTAAAACAGAGTGTTTAGTTTTTCTACCAGAGACTCTTTCTCTCCAAAGCTTAAAGCTTTTTCTTTTTAAATTATTTCGCATAAGACTTATCAATTCCTTCTCATTTAAATTAAATTGATTAAAAATAGCTTCAAATGGTGTCCTATCTTCCCATGCCATTTCTATAATTCTATCGATCTCTCTTAAACTAAATTTATTCATTATGTATTTTATTTAAAAAATTCTCAGCAGTTAACAGATGCCTCTGCTTTTTATTTATATCCATTTTATCAAAAGTATTTACCAGCATTCTTAATCTTGGATTTTTAATAAAAAAACTTCTTTGTTTGTCCATAAATCTCCAAAACAGACCATCCCATATATCACTCCAGTTACCTTTTTTATAATCACTCATTTTAGATATATAATTGCTGCTACTGATATAAGGTTTTGTAGACATTAATCCTCCATCCGCAAATTGACTCATTCCATATACATTTGGAACCATTACCCAATCAAATGAATCTATAGATACCTCCATGAACCATCTGTATACTTCATCAGGATCAAACTCACATAATAACATAAAATTCCCTACAATCATTAGTCTTTCTATATGATGAATATAACCAGTATCACTTACCTTTTTAATCGAGGAGTCCAAAGGTTCTATTCCTGTTGTTCCATCATAGAATGATTTAGGAATTTTACTTTTGAAGCCCCAAAAATTATTTGTTCTTTCAAAACTACCCTTAGCTATGTATATACCTCTGATAAACTCCCTCCATCCAATAAGTTGTCTAATAAATCCTTCTGTTGAATTAATTGGAATATCATTTACTCTTGAGAACTCTATGCTAATATCTAACAAGTCTTTTATATTTAATAGACCTACATTTAATAAAGGGCTTAAAATACTGTGGTTTAAAGTAAGCTCATCTTTGACAATTGCATCTTCATAATCCCCAAACTCTAAAAATCTATCATTTAAAAATTGATTTAACCATTGATCTGCCTCATCATATGTAGTGGGGTAGTTAAATAAGCCAAGTGATCCAAAATTGTTGTGGAAATTTTTTTCAACATATTTTTCAGATTCTATAACATAACTATTTTTTTTTGGATTTTTAATTTCTGGGGGGGCTTTGTCTTTGGGAAACTTTTTTCTGTTTTGTATATCGTATGTCCATTCTTCACCTTCTGGTCCACCCTTTGAATTTATAAGTATGTTTCTTTTTTTTCTTTCTGATTTGTAGAATGTAGTTTGAAAAAACTTTTGCTTAGAATCTTTAAAAAAATATTTTAATTCTTCATTAGAATTAATGAAAAGCTTTGATTCATGGACTACTAGATCAATGTTTAACTCTTTAGAAACTCTTTTAATTCTTCTGTTTAGAAGATAGTCAACAGGATCATAGATTTCTATTTTTTGGTATCCTTGATTAGAAATATTTTTAATTAACTCAATTATACTGGACTCCTTCTCATAAGAGTTTATATAACTAACATCTAATCCTTTTTTTATAAGATAGTCTTCATAAAACTTCATTGATGATCTGTGAAATGATATTTTTTGTTTGTGAAAATTATATTGATTGAAGAAAAGATCCTCTTCAATAAGAAAAATTTTATAATCAGAATCAATAAATATACTTTCTCTGAATAATTGATTAGGAAAAATTATACAACATCTCTTATCCATTTAACCAGGTATTTTCGTAATCTTTATGAGGATCATATCTTTCAGATTGAAGTGTAGGATTAAACTTTCTAAATGGCATTGAGTCGTTTCCAATACCTGCATTATAAAGCCAATTACCATAATTGCTATGAACATCATAATCAATTAGCAATGCTTCAAAATATTCTGCACCTATTCTCCAGTCAACCTTTAGCTCTTTTGTTAAATAATTTGCTACATTTTGTCTACCTCTGTTTGACATGAATCCAGTTGATGAAAGTTCTCTCATATTTGCATTTACGAATGTTTCTTTAGTCTCTCCATTTATCCAACTTTTAATCTTTGAATTTTCTTGTGACCATTCCTTCTCATTTCCATATATTCCATCTTTGCTAAAAAACTTATTTCGATGTTGCATTGAAACATATTTAAAGAAATCTCTCCAAAGAAGTTCAAAAAACAACCAATAGGTAGATTCATTTTTCTCTACATCATTTTCATATTCAATAAGCTTATTATAAATGTATCTAGCTGATAATGATCCATTTGCAAGCCAGGATGAAAATTTTGAACTGTAGTTTTTTCCAAGTAGACCGTTACGAGTTTGCTTATACTTAGATACATTTTTTGTTCTAAAAAAATAATCATCCACCCTAGACTTACCAGCAGTTTCTCCTCCTTTAAATTTGAAAACTGAATTTTCATTAACTTCAAACTCGTCAAAGCCTAAATCATTAAGACTTGGAATATCATAATCAACTTCCAATAGATTATCCTCATACATTGGCTTAGGAATTGATATTGGACTATTAACCTTTAAGTATTTTTCACATTTTTTTCTAAAATTTGAAAAACCTCTGGGTATATTTTCATAAATATTCTTGACATCTTCTGGAGAATATAAAAACTGATCAAAATATTTTAGTGCATTTATATTTTTAGGTATAGACTCTTCCTCAATTAGTTCATCCCTTGTCCACTCTCTCTGCATATATATTGAATCAACATCATACTTCAAAACAAATGGTTTTAATGACTCTTTAATATCCTTGTAATCAATAATAAGAGAGATATTTAGATTATTTAGGTTTTGCTTAAGGTCAGAAATAGATTCAAGTAAAAACTTAGCTCTGTATTTCTCTGTTTTTTTGAACCCATACTGTGTATATTTAAAATTATTTGGATCTATATTTACATATCCTATAACTCTATCTGATTGATTGACACAATTATAAAGAGCAGAATTGTCTTCAACCCTTAAATTATTTCTAAACCAAACTATACTTGTATTTTTTTTGCTCGACATCTTTTGCTACAATATTTAATTTCAGCCCAATTTTTTTCCCATTTTTTTCGCCAAACAAACTCTAAGCCACATGTTGAGCAAATTTTTTTAGGCAGGTTAGATTTTTTTACACCTCTCATTAATTAGTTTTAACAGAACTCATACCTCCATCAAAGGGTATTATCTGTCCAGTCATCCACTTGCTCTCGTCAATGAGTAAAAACTTGACTATTTCAGCAATATCTTTTGCTGATCCAATCTCTTTTAGGGGGTGTCTATTTCGAGCATTTTCAATCTTGGTTTCTGAATTAAGGAATTTTTCAGACATTGGAGTGTTAAGAATAGAGGGAGCAATAGCATTTACCCTAATCTTTGGTGCGAATTCGGCAGCTAGTGATCTAGTTAATCCTTCAATTGCACCTTTTGACGCAGAAACAGAACTATGAAATGGCATTCCCAACTTAACTGCAACCGTGCTAAAGAAAACTAGACTAGCACTTTCTGAAGATTGAAGCTTGGGTAAAACAGCCTGAAGAATTTTTACACAACCTAATACATTAATATTAAAATCATCATTAAAAGTGGAGGGTTTTAGACCTTTAAATGGTCTTAAATTAATTGTACCTGGTAAATAGATGAACCCATCTAGGCTTTCAGGAAGCCAATCTGTATTAAAATCTTCATTCAAGTCTAATTTTTGTGCAGTAATATTTGATCCAGAAAACTTATCTGGATTTCGAGTTGATACAAAGACTTTGTGATCATTCTCTAATTTCATTGATAGCTCATAACCAATTCCAGATGAGCCACCTATTAGTAAGATGTTTTTCATTATTTATAATCCCCAAATATTTTAATTAATTCTAGTTGTCTGTATTTAAAAATACTGTTCAATTTAGAATTAATAAATAGGGAATTTAGAAGCTTTCCAAGAGGACCTAGTGGTAATTTATAATGAATTACATCTTCCATAAGAACACCACCTTTAATTTCCTTGATAAAGTGCTTGTGATGCCAAAAACTATATGGACCAAACCTTTGCTCGTCAATAAAGAATTCATTAGTCTTCACTTGTGTTATTTCAGTTACCCAATTAATTTTAATTCCAAGTAAAGGTTTCACAGTGTACTGAATAATTTGACCTGGATAAGCTTTCTTCTTATCCCAATCAGTAATATTGAAATCCATAGACTTGGGTGTAATTAATTCCAAATTATTCGGCGATGATAAAAAATCCCATGCTTCATTCAAACTTATGGGTAGCTTTTGTGAATATTTTAACTTAAAGACTTCCATTTATTATTTCTATTAATTTGTTTGTTACTTGAGGTACTGGAAGACCCAAAACACTTGTGTAGCTTCCATTAACATTTTCTACTCCTATCATTCCAATCCAATCTTGTATACCATAACTTCCAGCTTTATCGATTGGATTTATAGTTTCAACATAAAAATCAATTTCTTTTTCAGTTAGAAGTTTATAAGTTACTTCGGTAGTTTCAGTTATTATTTCAAAATTCTTTTTGGTAAGAAAGCCTACAGATGTAATAACATCGTGAGAATTACCTGCAAACATTTTTAGCATTGATTTAGCCTCATTTTTATCTTTTGGTTTACCCCAACTATTATTTTCAAACCAGACTAAAGTATCAGCAAGAATTACTATTTGATTGTTTTTAACTATTTTTTGAAAAGGAGCTGCTTTGTTTTCCACAATATATTCGGCAATTTCTTTTGCTTTAAGATGCTCTGGAAAATCTTCATTAACAGGGATTGAGTTAACTTGAAAAGAAATTCCAGTCATTTTTAATAATTCTTTTCTTCTTGCTGAGCTTGATCCAAGAATTATGTTGTAATTGGAATTATTTATTAAATCCATTTGTTATGAATTCTCATTACCTGTTCAATTACATCTCTTACACATCCTAAACCACCATCTTTGTGAGATATGTAATCGCAAATTGATTTTACGTCAACAGAGGAATCCTTAGGGCAAGATGAAATTCCAACTACTTTAAGAACATCAATGTCAGGATTATCATCTCCCATATATAAAATGTTTTTTGAGTCAATTTTTTTTTCTTTAATAAATTCATTAAAAACTTCAATTTTATTAAATGCCTTTAGAAATACGTCTTCAACACCAAGTGAGTTTAATCTTTTTCTAACATTTTCTTGCATTCCACCGGAGATAATAGCTATTCTATAGCCTTTAGAAATAGCATATTTTATAGCGTAACCATCTTTTGCGTAAAATTGTCTATCAATTTTACCATCATGTGTGTAAATAATTTTTCCATTAGTCATTACACCATCTACATCAAAAATAAATGTGGTAATATCTTTTAATCTTGTTTTGTATGAATCCATATTATTTTAAAGTTTCAAATTTAATTAAACTTTAACACCTAATTGTTTAGAATTACTCTAAATATTAAAAATTCATATTTATCTTTGAGGCCTATTAATGGGATCAAAAATTTTACAGCTTCTCTTCTCAACAAAATTTATGCTTGTATTGCTAATTTTGTTTCCCCTAGCCATGGGTATCGGTACTTTTTTAGAGAGCTGGTATTCTACAGATGCTGCAAGAATTTGGATTTATAATGCATGGTGGTTTGAGCTTCTTATGCTTTTGCTTATGATTAATTTCATGGGTAATATTAAAAAGTATAATCTGCTTAGTAAAGAGAAACTATCAGTACTAATACTTCATCTCTCTTTTATATTTATTTTACTTGGTGCATTTGTAACTAGATATATTGGGGATGAGGGGGTAATGCCTATAAGAGAAAATAATGTATCTAATACTTATCTTTCAGAAAAAACATATTTAACTGTTTTTGTAGATGGAACTGAGGATGGAGTGCCTCAAAGAAAAACATTAAAGTCATACCTTCTTTTATCTGAACATGTAAATAATGACTTTACAATAAATGATGATTTTTACTCCAAAGATTTTTCTATTTCATACGATGATTATAAAGAAAATGTAACTGAAGGTTTAGTCCTTGATCCCTCAGGAGAAAGATATATTAAACTTGTAGAGGCACTTGATGGAAATAGGCAAGAGCATTATATCAAGGAGGGACAAGTTACTAGTATACAAAATATACTGTTTTCATTTAATTACTACCAAAAAGGTGCTATTAATGTCACTTCTGAAGCTGGAGAATATTATATAGAATCTCCGTTTGATGGAATTTATACTATAATGTCTAACCAACAAAGCGCAGAGTTAAATAAAGATAAAAAACAGCCACTTGAATTAAGATCTCTGTATCAAATACCTGGATTTCAGTTTGTTTTTCCTGAACCTGCATTAAGAGGAGTTTTTGAGATTGTAGATGCTGAAGTAACTGATAGAGAAGTTGAGGATGCTCTTTACCTCAAGGTAAATTATAATGGAAAGTCGGAGGATGTCTCTTTATTGGGTGGTAGAGGTTACATTAATAACCCTAAGAAGGTAACTATTGATGATCTTGATTTTTATCTATCATATGGTTCAGATGAGGTTCAGCTTCCATTCAGTATTAAGCTCAACGACTTTATTGCTGAAAAATATCCAGGTACTGAGAACAGCTATTCATCATTTAAAAGTAAAGTAACTGTTGAAGATGATAAAATATTTGACTACGACATCTTTATGAATAATATTTTGAACCACAAGGGATACCGTTTTTTCCAAGCATCATTTGACCCTGATGAAAAAGGAACAGTACTATCAGTTAATGATGATTTTTGGGGAACATTTATTACATATGCTGGATATCTTCTTTTATTTATAAGCATGACTGCAATATTTTTTGCTGGTAATACAAGATTTAAATTTCTCGCAAAGCAACTAAATAAAAAGACCTCTTTATTTGTTTTTCTTTTATCTTCATCACTATTGTCAGCCCAGAGTTTAGATGCAAATTTAAAAACTGAATTCATTGATTCAATCATTTCAGAAAGTGCGATCTCAGAGGATCATGCCAATAGTTTTGGTAAGATTATTATTCAAGATAGTGGTGGAAGAATGAAACCAGCTAATACTTTCTCATCTGAATTATTGAGAAAGGTCAGTAGGTCAAACTCTTACAATGGTTTAAACTCAGACCAAGTTCTAGTATCAATAATGGACAATCCAGGTGTATGGTTTAATGCCCCAATTGTTTACATAAAATCTGGACAAAAAGGAGATACCATAAAGAAAATAATTGGTGTAGATGAAAAAATAAAAAAAGCACCATTAGTTTCTTTTTTTGACTCACTAGGTAATTATAAACTTGCAACTAACCTTGAAAAAGCATATCTGTCTAATGTTCCATCTCAAATCGAAAAAGATATTATTGAGCTTGACAGAAGAGTTAATTTACTTTATTCTGCTCTAGAGGGAAAAATTATGAGAATATTTCCTGTCCCAAATGATGTTAATAACAAATGGATTTCTTATCCTGAAATTTCCGAATATACTTATGAAGGAGCTGATTCACTATATGTTAATAATGTTCTAAACCTTTATTTTCAGACATTAAGAGTAGCAAGACAGGATCAAGACTACACACAGTCTGAAGAGCTTCTAGAGAGCATCAAAGGGTTTCAGAAAAAATACGGAAGTAAAGTTATGCCGTCTGACTTTAAAATCAATTCAGAGGTTGTCTACAATAAAGTAGATATATTTAACAGACTTTATAAATGGTATCTCTTTGCAGGTCTTGGTTTGCTTTTAATTTTGATTTTTCAAATATTTTATGACAATAAGTTTACTAGTTATCTTATTAAGCTTTTTGAGTCACTAATAATTACTTTATTTGTTTTTAATACTATAGGCCTTGCAGCTAGGTGGTATATTGCAGGGCATGCTCCATGGAGTGATGCTTATGAATCGATAATTTTTGTTGCCTGGGCTACTGTAATATTTGGAATTATTTTTGGTAGAAAATCATATTTTACTCTTGCCTCATCTACATTTGTCGCATCAATTATTCTTTTTATTGCGAATATGAATTGGCTTGATCCTTCAATAGCTAATCTTCAGCCAGTTCTAGATAGTTATTGGTTAATGATCCATGTTGCTGTTATTGTTGGAAGTTATGGCCCATTTGCAATAGGTATGATACTTGGTATTGTGACCTTAATTTTAACTATAATTGCCACAAAGAAGAATAGAAAAATATTTTCAAGGAAACTTGAGGAGCTAACCATTGTCAATGAATTATCTCTTACTATAGGATTAGTAATGCTTACCATAGGGAACTTTTTAGGAGGAATGTGGGCAAATGAAAGTTGGGGTAGATATTGGGGGTGGGACCCAAAAGAGACATGGGCGCTAATTAGTATAATGATTTATACTGCTGTTCTTCATTTAAGAATTATACCTAGGTTAAATAATAAATGGTTATTTAATTTGATGAGTATTATTTCTTTTGCAGCAATTATGATGACATATTTTGGAGTAAACTTTTATTTAGTAGGACTACATTCATATGCATCTGGTGATAAAGTTATTACACCAGACTTTGTTTATTATTCAACTGTTTTTGTATTCATTTTAGGCTTAATTTCTTATTTTGCAAATAAGAAAACCAAAGTACTTTAATGTTAAATATTAATATTGAAAACGAATATTCTCGCTTAAAAACTGTCATCCTTGGAATAGCTGACAATCTTGGAAATCCACCTTCTGAATCAGACGCTTTTGATCCTCGGTCCCTTTATCATATTAAGAATAAATCATATCCAGTTGAGAAGGATTTAAAAAAAGAAGTAGATAGCTTTAAAAAAAAACTAACTAAGCATAAAGTCGAAGTACTCAGGCCAAATAATATTGATGATTGTAACCAAATTTTTGCGAGAGACTTAGGTTTTGTAATCTCTAATATGTTCTTTTTATCCAATATTGTACCTAATAGACAGGATGAAATTGAAGGAATAAAGGAAATATTAAATCATTTAGATGTTGGAGTAATTAAGCTGCCTGAATTCATGCATATAGAAGGAGGAGATATTATAGTGCATAACGATAAGGTTTTTATCGGAACGTATTCTGAAGAAGATTACCCTTCGCTAATTACAGCTAGAACTAATCTTGAGTCAATAGATTATCTAAAAAGAATAATTAATAATAAGGAAATAATCCCAATTGATATTAAAAAATCTAATATAAATATATTTGAAAATACTCTTCACTTAGACTGCTGTTTTCAGACTATTTCAAAGGACAAAGCAATTATTTGCCCTGATGGTTTTAAGAAAAAAGAAGATGTTGAATATCTAATAAAACTTTTTGGTAAAAAAAACATTTTTCTTGCAAGACTAGAAGAGACTTTTATGCTGACATCAAATGTTTTAGTTATTTCCCCTGAAATAATTGTTTCTCATTCAAAATTTAAAAGGCTTAATAAATGGCTTGAAGAAAAAGGTGTATTAGTAGAAAAAGTAGATTATTCAAATATTTCAAAAATGTCAGGTCTCTTTAGATGTTCAACTCTACCATTAACAAGAGAATTATGATGCATTTTACTTCAAATATTCTTATGATTAGTCCGGAAAAATTTAGAGCTAATGAATTTACAATGGATGATAATGTTTTTCAATCTAGAAAAGTAGTTGATTCTAAAGTTTCTATTCAAGCTATAGAAGAGTTTGAAAAATTAAAAAATACTATATCGGATAATGGCGTTTCAGTATATTCAATAAAGGATGAAAGCTTACATGATACTCCTGACGCTGTATTTCCTAATAATTGGATATCTTTTCATCATAAAAACAATGCAGTAATATACCCAATGTTTGCAGAAAATAGGAGATTTGAAAGACAATCTGGTATTTTAAGAAAACTTTCAAAAAAAGGCATCAATATTGAAATAACCCATGATTATTCTAGTTTTGAAAATCAAAATAAATTTTTAGAAGGTACAGGAAGTATGGTTCTTAATCGTAAAAACAACATTGCATACTGCGCCCTGTCAAATAGATCTAACGAAGAGCTATTTATAAAATTTTGTAATGATCTAAATTATAGTCCAGTATTATTTAATTCTATTTATGAGTCTAAACCTATATATCATACCAATGTTTTGATGTCAATTTGTAATAACTTTTCTATAATTTGTCTTGAATCTATTAAAAATCTTGATGAAAAAAATAATTTGATTAAATCTCTTGAAAATTCTGAATTAGATATTATTGATATTTCATATGATCAAATGTGCTCTTATTTAGGAAATTGCATTCAATTAGTTGATAAAGAATTAAGTCCTATACTTGTTATGAGTACGAGTGCATTTAAGTCAATTAAATCCAATCAGTTATCTAGAATATTAAAGCATACTGAAATTATTCACTCTGATATTAAAACTATAGAAAAATATGGTGGTGGAAGTTCAAGATGTATGATTGCAGAAATATTTTAATATCATTATATTTAAATAAACTATTTAAGCCTATTTAGGTCAAATTTAAAAAAACTTATATGAAAAGACTATTAATTATTTTATTAGCATTCCTTTTGTTTAGTCCAATAGATGCTAATTCGCAAAGAAAAAGAAATCAAAAAGAAAACACTGAAACTGAAAAAGTTTCTCTTAATGCATTTAAATTTAGAAATATAGGTCCTGCTTTTTTATCTGGAAGAATTTCAGATATTGCAATACATCCAAATAATGAAAATATTTGGTATATAACTGCAGGCTCAGGAGGAGTGTGGATGACAGATAATGCTGGTACAACATGGAATCCAATTTTTGATAATGAAACTTCATATTCTATAGGGGCTATTGCTATTGACCCATCTAATACTAATATAATATGGGTTGGAACTGGAGAAAATGTTGGTGGAAGACATGTTGGTTATGGAGATGGAATCTATAAAAGCAGTGATGGGGGTAAAACATGGAAAAATATGGGATTAAAAAAATCTGAACATATATCAAAGATTATTGTTCATCCAAATGACTCTAATGTTTTATGGGTAGCTGTTCAGGGTCCGCTATGGAATAGTGGAGGAGAAAGAGGTCTTTATAAGACAGTTGATGGAGGTAAAAACTGGTATAAAACACTTGGTGATTCTGAATGGACTGGTGTAACTGATATCATGATTGATCCAAGAGATCCTAATTTACTTTATGCAGCTACATGGGATAGACATAGAACTGTAGCAGCATATATGGGGGGTGGTCCTGGCTCTGGAATTCATAAATCTGAAGATGGAGGAGAGACATGGAAGAAATTGACTAAAGGGATTCCAAAATCTAATCTTGGTAAAATTGGTATAGCCATTTCATATCAAAAGCCAGATGTAATATATGCTGCTATTGAAGAGGATAGAACTAAGGGTGGTGTATATAGATCTTCTGATAGAGGTGAGTCATGGAAGAAAATGTCAAATACTGTGTCTGGTGGAACAGGTCCTCATTACTATCAAGAGCTATATACTAGTCCTCATGAGTTTGATAGATTATATTTAATGAATGTCCATATTCTTACTTCCAAGGATGGTGGAGAGAATTTTGAGCAATTAACAAACGAGAGAAACTTCTATTATTATTTTGACAAAAAACATAGTGATCATCATGCAATGGCATTTAAAATGAGTGATCCAGATTATTTAATGGTTGGAACTGATGCAGGTATTTATGAAAGCTTTGATGCTGCAAAAAATTGGCATTATTTTTTGAATCTACCTTTAACTCAATTCTATAAAGTAGCCGTAAATAATCAAGAGCCTTTTTACCATATTTTTGGTGGTACCCAAGATAATGGATCAGCAGGAGGCCCATCTGCTACTGATGAGGAATATGGGATAACTAATAGAGTTTGGTATAAGACATTAATGGCTGATGGACATCAATCAGCTACCGATCCTGTTTATAATGAAATAATGTATGCTACTACACAAGAAGGTGGTTTTCGTAGAGTTGACCTAACAACCGGAGAACAAGTATATATTAAACCTCAACCACTTGACGGAGATCCTTATGAAAGATTTAATTGGGATACACCTATTTTAGTAAGTCCTCATAATCCTGCAAAAATTTATATTGCCTCACAGAGAGTTTGGGAATCTGAAAATAGAGGAGATAGTTGGACTGCAATTTCAGATGATCAAACCAGAGATGAAAATAGAATTGAACTTCCTATTCTAGGAAGAAAACAAAGTTGGGATAATTCATGGGATGTTAAGGCTATGTCGCAGTATAACACCATAACTTCATTATCTGAATCTCCGGTCCAAGAAGGTTTAATATGGTCAGGTACAGATGATGGTTTTATCCATGTTACAACAAATGGTGGTAATTCATGGAGAGAAATTCCAGTCACAAATCTTGGTCTTCCTGAAAGAACATTTGTTAATGATATAAAGGCTGATCTTTTTGATGCAAATACAGTTTACGTATCTCTTGACAACCATAAAGAAGGTGATTTAAATCCATACTTGTATAAAAGTTCAGATCTTGGTAAAACATGGGAATCAATTTCTAATAATATTCCAGATAGAACTTTAATTTGGAGATTAGTCCAAGATCATGTAGAGAAAGATTTATTGTTTTTAGCAACTGAATTTGGTGTATATACATCTCTTAACGGAGGTGATTATTGGCAAAAGCTTCCGGGTACACCAACCATATCTTTTAGAGATTTGGTAATACAAAAAAGAGAAAATGATTTAGTTGCAGCTTCTTTTGGTAGAGGATTCTTTGTTCTTGATGATTATTCAGCTTTAAGAGGTATGATGAATAAGGAAAATATAGATAAAACTGCAAAATTATTTAAGCCAAGAGATGCAAAATTATTTAAGCCAAGAAATGCACTTGGAAATACTGGTGGTCAATATTATGTTGCAGAAAATCCAACCTTTGGTGCAGTTTTCACTTATCATCTAAATGAAATTCCAGAAACAATTAAATCTAAGAGAAAAAAAATTGAGTCATCATTAAATAAAGAAAATGATGATATTCCTTTTCCTGGATACGATTCGTTGACAGAAGAGATGAGAGAAAAATCAGCAATGTTATTATTATCAATCAATGACTCGGAAGGTAATCTAATTAGAAATGTAAGTCAAAAACCATCAAAAGGAACAGGGAAAATTGTTTGGGACTTAAAACATAAGAGTTATAGTTCAATAACTGCTTATTCAGGTTGGAGAGAAATGACTGGTCCTTTTGTTACTCCAGGTAATTACTCTGCAACTTTATACATGCAAAAAGATGGAAATCTTGAATTACTTGATGGTCCTGTTGAATTTAATGTTAACCTTCTTAGAGAAGGTGTTTTAAAAGGAGCATCTTTTGATGAATATAATTCTCATTTAAATGATCTTGCTTCATTATATAAAAAATATTCTAAATATTCAGATACATTTTATAGGTTAGAGTCCAAACTTAATTTATTAGAAAAAGCATTGCTACTTTCAGAATCTTTATCTGAGAATTCATTTAATGAATTAAAAAATGTAAAAGATCAATATTTGTCAATTAAAGATAAATATGGCACTAGCCCTTCAAAAAATGAAATAGGAGAGTGGGATAAACCTACTATTGGATCAAGGCTATCTATTGCAAATGAAGGTTTATCAACCTTTTATGGTCCAACAGGCATGAATAAATATAATCTTGAAATTGCTAAAAAATTAGTTGATGAGTATAAAAATGATGTTGAATCAATAAACACAATAGTTGAAGATTTAGAAGAAAAAATTAAAAATCTAAACCATCCTCATATTTCAGGATCAGGAATTAACTAGAAATATTTTGATTTAGTTCGAAACATTCTAAATCAAAATATTTAACAGAAGATAGAAGGTGGTCAAAAATATCAGAGGTCAAGCCCTCATATTTTGTCCACTCTTTGTCTTTTGAAAAAGTGTAAATCTGAATAGGTATACCCTGTGAAGTTGGCTCAAGTTGTCTACACATTAAAGTTAGATCATCATTAGTCATTGGGTGAGCTTTTAAATACTCTTCAATATAGATTCTAAATACACCTAGATTAGTAAGATTTCTTCCGTTTAATAAAACAGATTTATCAATACTATTCTTTCTGTTATATTCATTTATTTCGTCAACTCTTGTATCAATATAATTTGAAATTAGATTAACTCTTTTTAATTTTTCAACATCATCACTTTCAAGAAATTTAACAGAACTTGGCTTAATAAGTAATGATCTTTTAATTCTTCTCCCTTTAGATTCCTCCATACCCCTCCAATTAATGAATGAGTCAGATACAAGTTTATATGTTGGTATTGTAGTAATTGTATTGTCAAAGTTCTGAACTTTCACTGTAGAGAGATTCACCTCTATGACTG
>CACHVZ010000012.1 GCA_902583445.1 uncultured Bacteroidota bacterium
CTCATTGGACAAAAAGCAGAAATATCTTCGTTAAAGTTTATTATGGCTCCTTTTTCAATAACTTCAGATACCTCAGAATTATGAAGTGTACCTACAGCAAAATCTTTTTCATATAGATCCCATGGATTAGATTTTGTTTGTTTATGACCTAGACTAAGTTTTCTACCCTCAACATCAAGATCTAGAATAACAACTTCAATTTTGTCATTCAATGCTAAAAATTCTGAAGGATGTTTAATTTTTTTTGTCCATGATAAGTCAGATATATAAATTAAACCGTCTATACCTTCTTCAAGTTCAATAAAAACTCCGAAGTTGGTAAAGTTTCTAACAGACCCAATATGTTTAGAACCTATTGGAAACTTATTAGTAATATCAGTCCAAGGGTCTTGTGTTAATTGTTTAATCCCCAAAGACATTTTTCTAGATTCTCTATCAAGAGTTAGAACTACTGCTTCAATTTCATCTCCAACGCTTACAAAATCTTGAGCACTTCTTAAATGTGTTGACCATGACATCTCAGATACATGAACTAAGCCTTCTATGCCTTCATCAACTTCCACAAACGCTCCATAATCTGCTATTACAACTACTTTACCTTTTATCTTAGAACCTTCTTTTACATCATCTCCCAGTTTATCCCATGGGTGGTCAGTTAATTGTTTAAGACCTAATTGAATTTTAGATTTATCATCATCAAAATCTAGTATTACAACTTTAATTGTTTGGTCAAGCTCTAAAATTTCAGATGGGTGATTTATTCTACTCCATGACAAATCTGTAATATGTATCAGGCCATCCACACCACCTAAATCAATAAATACTCCATATGAAGTCATGTTTTTTACAGTCCCTTCAAGAACTTGTCCTTTCTCAAGCTGACTAATAATCCCTTTCTTTTGTTCTTCAAGATCAGCTTCAATTAAGGCCTTGTGAGATACAACTACATTCTTGAACTCGTGATTAATCTTAACCACTTTGAAGTCCATATTCTTGTTCGTGTATTGATCGTAATCTCTTATTGGTTTGACATCTATCTGAGATCCTGGGAGGAAGGCTTCAATACCAAAAACATCTACAATCATACCACCTTTTGTTCTACACTTAACAAAGCCTTGAACAACTTCACCAGAGTCATGAGCTGCATTAACTCTATCCCAAGCTTTAATAACTCTTGCTTTTCTATGAGAGAGGACTAATTGACCAGACTTATCTTCTCTTGTATCTACAATTACTTCTACTTTATCTCCTAATTTTAGATCAGGATTATATCTAAACTCATTTTTTGAAATTACACCTTCTGACTTTGCATTAATATCAATAATGACATCTTTATCTGTCATATGAATCACTTCACCTATAATAATATTATCATCTGAAGTGTCAACAAAATTTTTCTCTACCAACTTCTCAAATTCCTTAATTTGCTTCTCATCTAATTCGTCAATACCTTCCTTGTATTGATGCCAGTTAAAATTGGTTAAGAAATCATCTTGTGGGTCAGCTTTTTTTGTTGACTTTTTAGCAGAAGCTTTTTTTGGAGTTTTTGTTAATGTATTTGACTCCTCAGGTTTAGTTTTTTCGGTATACTCTTCGCTCATAGTGCGCAAAAATATAATTTATTAATTTATTGACAAAGCTTAGTTATGTTTTTTATTACTTTAAGTAGTTATTTTTTCAAGTATTTCCTCAAATACCTCATCAATAGCTAGATAGCTTACATCAATTCCATAAGCATCTTCTGCTTTTATGAGAGGAGCAATGTCTCTAGTAGAGTCTATATCATCCCTTTCTTTTATCTCTCTTTCAATTGATTCAATTTTGACAGTTTCATCATTTATTTCTTTATGACGCCTTTGAGCTCTAATTTCAGGAATAGCATACAAAAAGAATTTAAAATCTGCATCAGGAAACACAACAGTACCAATATCCCTTCCATCAATAACTATAGAATTTGATTTAGATGATTTTCTTAAAAGATTATAAACGAAGTTTCTTATTTCAGATTTTTTTGCATATTCACTAACATTTAATGATACCTTACGAGCTCTTATCTTAGAAGTTACATCTTCACCATTTAAAAAGATTGAAAAACTATCATTTTCAAATTTTTGAGAAATATCAATTGTACTAAAAATATCCTCTCCTAATATTTCTTTTGGGTTTATATGATTCCTAATTAAATAAAGGGTTATTGCCCTGTAATAAGCACCTGAATCTCTATAATTAATATTTAACTTTTTAGCAATTTTCTTTGCTTGAGTACTTTTGCCTGTAGAGGCTTCTCCATCAATTGCTATTATCATAAAAATTAATCTATATTTTTTGGATTTAAGACCTTTCTATTTGTAAGAGAGTGATATATTACATCACTCATGTTATTAACGTATATAAATTTTAAACCCTTAAGATATTTTTGATCTATTTCTTCAATATCCTTTTTATTATATGAACTTAAAATAATTTCCTTAATATTTGCTCTTTTAGCAGCCAAAATCTTTTCTTTAATTCCCCCTACAGGAAGAACCTTTCCTCTTAGAGTAATCTCACCGGTCATAGCAATATTCTTTTTAACTCTTTTTTGAGTAAATAATGAGACAAGGGATGTAAGTATGGTTATACCTGCGCTTGGACCGTCTTTAGGAGTTGCTCCCTCAGGAACGTGAATATGTATATTATATTTTGAGTAGTCAATTTCTTTATTGATTCCAAGATCTTGGTAATTAGATTTAATATACTCTAATGCAATAACGGCGGATTCCTTCATTATTTTTCCAAGATTACCCGTAATTGACAGGTTTCCTTTACCCTCTGATAATGATGATTCAATGAATAAAATTTCACCACCTACAGAAGTCCATGCAAGACCTGTAACAACTCCAGCAAAATTATTATTTTCATATTTATCTCTAAAAAATTTCTGAGGTCCTAATACATCTTTTAAATAATTTTCGTCATTGTAGTCGTTCAAATTAGAATTTGAAACAATATTTTTAGCTCTGTTTCTAATAAGCTTAGCAATTTGTTTCTCAAGATTTCTGACCCCAGATTCTCTTGTGTAACCACTAATAATCTCTTTGATATTTTTATTAGATATTTTAAAATCAGAAGAATTCATTCCGTGCTCAGACAATTGTTTTTTAATTAAGAACTTATTTGCAATTGAGACTTTTTCTTCAGATGTATACCCAGACACGTTAATTAGCTCCATTCTATCAAGTAAAGCAGGATGCATTGTTGATAGGTTATTAGCTGTTGCGACAAACATTACTTTCGAAAGGTCATAACCTATTTCTAAGAAATTATCATGAAAAGAACTATTTTGTTCAGGATCAAGCAACTCTAACAAAGCAGATGAAGGATCACCCTGTGAACCACTTGAAATCTTATCAATTTCATCTAAAACAAATACAGGATTAGATGTACCTGATTTTCTTATACTTTGTATAATTCTTCCAGGCATTGCTCCAATGTATGTCTTTCTGTGTCCTCTAATTTCAGCTTCATCTCTTAATCCACCCAGCGAAACTCTAACATACTCTCTGTTTATTGATTTAGCTATAGATTTACCAAGTGAAGTTTTACCTACACCAGGAGGGCCATATAAACATAATATTGGCGACTTCATATCTTTTCTTAATTTAAGAACAGCTAAATACTCTATTATTCTTTTTTTTACATCCTCTAGCCCAAAATGATCATTATCTAAAATTTTTTGGGCTTTTTCCAAGTCAAAACTATCTTCAGAGTAATTTTCCCATGGCAGATCAACTAATAAGTCCAAATAGTTTCTTTGAACAGAATATTCTGCAACCTGAGAGTTCATCCTCTTTAGTTTAGATAACTCTTTTTCAAAATGATTTTTTGTTTCTTCACTCCAATTTTTATCTTTTGACTTATTTATCAATTCTTGAATATCTTCATGATATGAATTTTCCCCAAGCTCCTCTTGAATTGTTTTCATCTGCTGCTGCAAATAATATTCTCTTTGCTGCTGATCTAAATCATTCCTTACTTTTGATTGTATATCGTTTTTTAGAGCCAGTTTTTCATATTCTACATTTAAGAATTTAAGGCATTTCATAGCTCTATTCTGGATACTTGTACTTTCAAGTAGCTCTTGTTTGTCTTTGACACTAATGTTCATGTTTGAGGAAACAAAATTGATCAAGAATGCAGAACTATGGATATTTTTAATTGCAAATGATGCATCTGATGGAATGTTAGGATTTTCTTTTATAATTTTTAAAGCTATATCCTTAATAGCATCTATTGTTGCAGAGAATTTACTGTTTGATTTTTTTAATTCCTCATCAGAAACAGGATCAACAGTTGCTTGAATGTATGGGTCAGTTTTAACAATAGATTTAATCTTAAATCTTTTTTTTCCTTGAATAATAACAGTTGTATTTCCATCAGGCATTTTTAAAACTCTTAATATTTTTGCTACAGTACCTACCTCATATATATTTTCTATACCTGGGTTTTCATCATTAATATTTTTTTGAGATACAACTCCAATTAATTTACTAGACTTATTAGCATCTTTTATAAGTTTAATTGATTTATCCCTACCTGCATTTATTGGAATAACTACACCAGGAAAAAGTACTGTATTTGTAAGAGGAAGTATTGGTAATACATCAGGTAGAATTTCTTTTTTAAGTGCCTCTTCATCTTCATTTGTCATTAATGGAATAAAATCAGATTCCTCACTAATATCATCAAATGACATTTTGTCTATATTATTAAAAATAATGCTCATTTAAAATTATTTATGGTCATTATGTCAGAAAATCTAGATGTCAGTTCATATAATTGAATTGATGAAGTTCTTAAAATAATCACAATTAAATATGGACAAAAGCTATGCCAACTTACTTTTGTCAATTCTAGGAACCCTAATCAATAATAATGCTCCAACAAAAAAGAAAAACATAAAAATTAAAACTGAGAATCTAACTGAGCCTGTTAATTGAGCAGAAAAGGCATAAAAAAGCAAACCAAAGAAGATACCTATTTTTTCAGTTACATCATAAAAACTAAAAAATGATGTTGTATCCTTTGTTTCAGGTATAAATAGGGAAAAAGTAGCTCTAGCAACAGGTTGTGTGCCCCCCATTAATAGGCCAACAAGTCCTGCAATCATATAAAATTGATTTGGAGTTTTAATATAATAGGCATAGAAACATACTAATGACCAAAGAAAGATTGAAAAAGTTAGTACTATAATATTTCCGAATTTTTGAGCCAATTTTGTAAAACTATATGCTCCTCCAATTGCAACAACCTGAATAAGTAAAATGCTAAGTATAAGACCAGCTGTTTGTTCACTTGCACTTGGCCACTGAATTTCAGCAACTCCAAAGTAAGACGCAATATAAAGTACGGTTTGTAGAGAAAATGAAAAAATGAAAAATGCCAATAAGAATCTTGTAAACCTTTTACTAGATCTAATAACTTCATAAACTCCCCTTAACTCTTTAAATCCATTCCAAATAATATTTTTTGGAATAGTTATTTCCCTATTTCCTTTAGGTAAATGATAAAAAGAGTATTGACTAAAACCTAACCACCACAAACCAGTTAATGCAAAAGACATCTTCATGGCATTTTTATCAGAGCTAAACCCAAAATCTTCATAGAAATAAATCATTATAAGATTTATCAAGAGAAGTATAACACTTCCTATATACCCCATTGTAAATCCTCTAGCACTTACCATATTTGTTTGTTTGGGAAAAGTAATGTCATTCAAATATGAATTATAATAGACCAGACTACCCCAGTATCCAAGTAATGATAGTAAATATAGTATAAGACTGAACTCTATATTTTCTAATTCAAACCAATATAGTCCGATACATGAAAAAGAGCCCATGTAAACAAAAAACTTCATAAAAATTTTTTTATTACCTATATAATCGGCTATACCACTAAGCATAGGTGATATAAATGCAATTAAAAGGAAACAAATTCCTGAAAGAAGACTAATTAAGGTGTCTTTGTTTACGTCTATACTGAATATCATAATTGATCTGACATCAGAAAAAACATATGTAGAGTAATATATTGGAAAAATTGCTGAAGAAATAACTAACGAATAAACTGAGTTTGCCCAATCATATATTGTCCATGCACCAATCAATTTTATACTTCCTTTTGGATGGTTAGTTTTTTTATTTAGCATAAATTTAAATGATTGACAAAGTAAGTAAATAAATTAAAAGATATATATATTTGTTAAAAAATATAGATGTACTTAAAATTGCACTTATTTGGACTAGTTTTTTTTAGTTTTACACTATTTAACTGCCAAACAAAATTAGATAAAGAAGAACCTAAAATAACCTATAAAGTGAATAAATCAGAAGAAGAGTGGAAAGAAGAATTATCTCCTGAAGAATTTGAGATATTAAGAAATGCGGGTACTGAAAGACCCCATACTGGAGTATATAACATGCATTTTGAAGATGGGGTTTATGTATGTAAGGGATGTGGACAACCTTTATTTAAGAGCGGAAGTAAGTTTATGTCTGATTGTGGCTGGCCAAGCTATGAAGGAGCAATTCCAGGTGCAATTGTTTACAAAAAAGATACAAGTTTGGGAATGATTAGAACTGAAATTTTATGTTCTAAATGTGGAGGGCATCAAGGTCATGTATTTGATGACGGCCCAACAGCAACTGGCAAAAGATATTGTGTAAATTCTGCAAGTATAAATTTTATAAACAATAAAAGAAATGACTAAAAAATACGATTTAATTGTTCTAGGAAGTGGGCCAGGAGGATATGTTACAGCTATAAGAGCTTCTCAATTAGGACTAAAAACTGCCATAGTTGAGAAGGAAAGTTTAGGTGGAGTTTGTTTAAATTGGGGTTGTATACCAACAAAAGCGTTGCTAAAATCAGCTCAAGTCTTCGAATACATTAAAAAGGCTGATACATATGGTCTAAAAATTAAAGATTTTGATAAAGATTTTGATGCTGTAATAAAGAGGAGTAGAGATGTCGCTGGTGGTATGAGTAAGGGTGTGAATTTTCTTATGAAGAAAAATAAAATTGAAGTTATAAACGGATATGGTAAGATCAAACCAAATAAAGTTGTCTCTGTAGAAAAAGAAGGAACTGAAATGGATTTTGAATCAGATAATATTATTATTGCAACTGGCGGTAGATCAAGAGTCATCGATTCTATTCCTCAAGATGGGAAAAAGATAATTGGCTATAGAGAAGCAATGACCCTTAAAAAGCAACCAAAAAAAATGATAATAGTTGGCTCTGGAGCTATAGGCATTGAGTTTGCTTATTTCTATAATTCAATGGGGACTGAAGTAAAAGTCATAGAATATATGGATAGAATTTTACCTGTTGAAGATAAAGATATATCCAATCAACTAAATAAAACTTTTAAAAAATCAGGAATCGAGATTTTAACTAACTCAGAGGTAATTTCATCTGATGTAAAAGGTAAGGGAGTTAAGGTTCAAGTTAAATCTGATGGTCAAATATCTGTTCATGAGGCAGATATTGTGCTTTCAGCTGTTGGCTATAAAAGTAACATTGAGAATATTGGTTTGGAGGAGGTTGGAATTGCTGTCGATAAAGACAAAATATTAGTTGACGAATTCTATAAAACTAATATTCCAGGATATTATGCTATTGGTGATATAACTTCTGGACAGGCTCTAGCGCATGTTGCATCTGCAGAAGGAATACTTTGTGTTGAAAAAATTGCTAATCACGATGTGGAACCAATTAATTATGACAATATTCCAGGATGTACATACTGTTCACCTGAGGTAGCATCTGTTGGTTTAACAGAAGAGAAGGCATTGGAAATGGGTTACGATATAAAAGTTGGTAAGTTTCCTTTCACAGCGTCAGGAAAAGCTCAGGCCTCTGGTCACTCTGATGGTTTTGTCAAGGTAATTTTTGATGAAAAATATGGAGAGTGGCTTGGTTGTCATATGATAGGAGCAGGTGTAACAGACATGATTGCTGAGGCAGTTCTTGGTAGGAAACTTGAAACAACAGGCAAAGAAATACTAAATGCTGTTCATCCCCACCCAACAATGAGTGAAGCTTTGATGGAAGCTGTTGCTGATGCATATGATGAAGTTATTCATCTTTAGGTAAGAAGCTTTCAATTGCCAGTTCATAGCTATTTAGTCCAAATCCTATAATTATACCATCAACTACTGGTGATAAATATGAGTTATGTCTGTATTCTTCTCTTGAAAAAGTATTAGATATATGAACTTCAATAACCTTTGTATCAATTGCTTTTATCGCATCCCCTATTCCAACAGAAGTATGAGTATAAGCAGCGGCATTAATTATTATACCATCTGAGTCCCTAGAATCTTGAATAAAATTTATTAATTCACCCTCAACATTCGATTGATAATATTCTAAATTAATTTTTGAATATTTTGATCTAAGTGAATTAAGGAAAGTTTCAAAATCTTGATTCCCATAAATATTAGTCTCTCTTGAACCAAGAAGATTCAAATTGGGACCATTAATTATTGTTAATTTCATATATTATAAAGGTAACGCTTAAACAGGAATAAAAAAAAATGAATTGGGATACAAGCATTGAGAGTTTTAAAAATTATCTAAAACTCGAAAGAGGTTTAAGCATGAATACAATAAAAAGTTATGAATTTGATCTATTTCAATTTAAAAATTTTATTATTGAAAATGACATTAATGAGTCTCCACAAAAATGTAGTTCATCAACAGTTAAAAGGTATCTTTATAAAAATTTCTCTAAAAAAAAATCTAGAAGTCAAACTAGAAGTATTTCAGCATTAAAAGGTTTCTTTAATTACTTATTATTTGAAGGTGAAATTAATTCATCTCCACTGAACGATATAGAAAGTCCAAAAATTGAAAATAGACTACCAGAGGTCCTGACTGAAGATGAAATAAAAAGATTAATTTCTTCAGTCAATCTTGACTCAGAATTTGGACAGAGAAATAAAACTATAATTGAGGTTTTATATGGAACAGGTATTAGAGTTAGTGAGCTCACTGAACTAAAATTGTCAAACATTTTTTTTGAAGAAAATATTTTAAAAGTAACTGGAAAGGGTAATAAAGAAAGGTTTGTCCCATTGGGGAAAATTGCTTCAATAGAGATTAAAAAATATTTAACTAATAGGGATAAATTAAAAATTAATTCAAAATTTTCTGATATACTTTTTTTGAATAGATATGGAAGACAGCTAACAAGATCTATGATATTTAAAATTATAAGCGATAGTTATAAAAGAATTGATATAGATAAGAAAATAAGTCCTCATACTTTAAGGCATTCATTTGCAACTCATTTATTAAAAAATGGGGCTGATCTTAGGGCAATTCAACTTATACTTGGACATGAAAGTATAACAACAACTGAAATATATACCCATTTAGATACATATCACTTGGACGAAGTTCTTAAAAAGTTTCATCCTAGGAAATAGATTATTCTGAATTAAAATTAAGTGCACAATCTATTAAGGCAAGATGTGAATATGCTTGCGGAAAATTACCTAATAATCTTTTAGATTTAAAATCTAGATCTTCACTATACAAACCAAGATGATTACTGTATTTTAATATCTTCTCAAAATATTTTTTAGATTTCTGTTTCTCACCTATTTTATATAGGCTGTTTATATACCAGAATGAACAAACAGTAAAAGAAGAGGAAGGGAAACCAAAATCATCTTCATTTTTATACCTGAACAAGAGCCCATCATTCATTAAATTTTTTTCAATTGCTTTAACTGTCTTTACGTATTTTGAATTATTAGGCTTTATAAAATCAAATGATTCCATGAGAAGTAATGATGCATCAAGGCTATCTGACCCATAAGATTGGGTAAAAGCACCAAGATTTTTATTCCAACCATTCTCCAATATATCATTGTAAATTTCTTTTCTAATTAATTTCCATTTTTTAATATTTGAGGATTTATTGATTAGAATTGAGATCTTAATTGCTCTGTCAATAGCAACCCAACTTAATAATTTAGAAAAGGTAAAATGTTTATCTTCATTTCTAAATTCCCAAATTCCTTTATCTGGTAGTTTCCAGTTGTTTTTTACTATCCACACTATTGATTTAACAATTGACCATAACTCCTCATATTCCTCATTTTCAGAAGGAAATTTTTCAATTTGATAATGGATAGCATCCATAAGAATTCCATAAATATCATTTTGTTTTTGACTATATGCAGCATTACCTATTCTAACTGGTGATGAATCTAAATAACCTGAGAAGTGATCAAGAGTCTTTTCTTTAAGTATTTTTTCACCATTGATTCCATACATTATCTGAAGTTTTTCATTTTTGTCAGGAATAATATTAATTATAAATTTTATAAAGTTCTTTACAATATTTTTATGTCCTAATTTTGCAACTACCTTAATTACCATAGAAGCGTCTCTTATCCAGCAAAATCGATAATCCCAGTTTCTTTCTTCACCTATTGTCTCAGGTAATGAAGTTGTAGCAGCAGCTAGAACTGCTCCAGTTTTTTGGTATGTAAGCAACTTTAAGGTAAGTGCGCTCCTTAATATTTCATTATTGTACTTTTTAAAATTTGGAGTTTTTTTTATCCAATTGGTCCAGTATTCTTTTGTATGATTAAACTCTAATAATATTTCTTTAAATTTTGGATAAATTAACTTTTCATAATAGGAAATTTTAAAAAATAGATCTGACTCTAATTCAATAACATCATTATTAATAATTGAATTTAAATTAGCATTTGAATATAGGTAAAGAGTTTCATAATTTTCATTTTCAGAAATGCTAACTATAAAATCACTTTTAACATATGATTTAGTCCTACCAATAGAGTAGTCTAGTCTTGGATCATATATTATTTTTATTTTAGGATTGCCTCTAATATGCTTAACAATTCTAGTAATTTCTGGTGGAGAATAATAACTGTTTTTTTTACTTTGATATCTTGGCATGTAATCAATTATATGAAACTCATCAAAACCGTTATTAAAGCTAGTCTTCAAAATACATGTATTTTTCAAATATTCTTGACTTACATTATAGTTTCCTACTGTTTCAACCTTAAAAAAACCTCCAATACTATTATCAATAATTTTTGCAAAAATCGTTGGAGAATCAAATCTTGGTAAACAACACCAATCTATTGAAGAATCCTTATAAATTAACGCTGATGATTGACAATTTCCTATTATTCCATAATTAAGATTGTCTCTATATCCATAAGAATCTCTTATTTCCATATTTTAGAGTTTAATTTAATGATTTGAGTAGGACAATAATTGTTTCAAATAGATTACCTATCAAGATATCTAATTTAGATAAATCTTTTGAATTTTCTTCAACTAGTGGAGGATTAGCAACTGGTATGAAATCAATTCACAAAAAAAATAATTTTTTATGGATAGGATGGCCAGGAATTGATAAGAAATCTTTGGGTAATAATTTAGCTAAAGCAGAAAAATTATTACACAAAAAAAATTACATCCCAGTATTTCTCAGAAAAAAAGAAATAAACGATTTTTATTATGGTACAAGCAACGAAGCTCTTTGGCCACTCTTTCATTACTTTCTAGAGTTTTCTATATTTAATAAATCTCATTGGAAGTCATATGTCAATGTTAATAAGAAATTTGCTAAAAGTGTAATTAAGTATGCAAACAAAGGTGATATAGTTTGGGTTCATGATTATCAATTATTACTCTGTCCAAGAATGATTAAGACTAAAAGACCTGACTTAACTGTTGGATTCTTTCTTCATATACCCTTTCCCTCTTTTGAAATTTTTAGAATTTTTCCATGGAGAGAAGAGCTTTTAGAGGGTATTCTTGGATCTGATCTTATAGGTTTCCATACTTATGATTATGTTAGACATTTTTTAAGCTCAGTAAAAAGAATTTTAAGGTATGATGTCATTTTTAATAAAATTAATGTTGGTTCAAGAGAAGTCTTAGTTGATACTTTTCCTATGGGAATTGACTATGCAAAATATAATGATGCTGCTAGAAAAAAAAATGAGCAAAAAAAGTCTGAGATGTCTAACCTTAGGCTTCAACTAATGGATCATAAGAAGACTTCATTTGACAGTAAATTAATCTTATCTATTGATAGACTTGATTACACAAAGGGAGTTATTAATAGAATTAAGGCATTCGAGATTTTTCTTACAAATAACCCAGAATATAGAGGCAAAGTCAGACTTATAATGCTTACTGTCCCTTCAAGATCTGATGTTGATGATTACATAAAGCTTAAAAAACAAACTGATGAAATAGTTGGTAGAGTTAATGGTAAATTTGCTTCAGTAAATTGGACTCCAATATGGTATTATTATAGATCTATGAGTTTTGATGAATTAATTGATCTGTATACAATTTCAGACATAGCCATGATAACTCCGGTTAGGGATGGAATGAACCTTGTAGCTAAAGAGTTTGTTGCAACAAGAGTTGATGGAAATGGTGTTTTAATTCTAAGTGAAATGGCAGGAGCATCAAAAGAATTATATGAATCGATAACTGTAAATCCATTTGATTTAAATAAAATGTCTGATATGATTTTACAGGCTATTAAGATGCCTAATAAGGAACAAATTGAACGAAATAGAAGCATGCAAGAAAGATTAAGTAGATATACAGTTAATTATTGGGCAAACGATTTTATGAAAAATTTAATTTCTAGAGCAAAATCTAACCAAAATTCAGTCACTAATTATTTCAATTTATTAGAAAAAAATAAACTATTAGAAAAACTTAAATTATCAAACAATAAGTTAATAATACTTGATTATGATGGAACTTTGGTCAATTTTAAAGTTAAACCTGAGTTAGCGCTTCCTGACAATAATTTGATAAACATTTTGAATGACTTATCTAATATTAAAGGTATGGATATAGCAATTGTAAGTGGAAGGGATAAATTATTCCTAGAGGATAATCTAGGAAAACTTAATATTAATATTATTGCAGAACATGGTCATTTTTTTAAAAAAAAGAATAAAGATTGGATAAACCTTGGAAATATTGATAAAGTTTTTTTAAACGATATACACGCAATCCTTCAATCTTTTTCTGATAGAACACCAGGAACATTTACTGAAAAAAAAGAGAGTGGCTTAGTTTGGCACTTTAGAAAAACTGATCCAGAATTAGCCATAGAAAGAGTTGTAGAGATAGAAACAGTTTTAAATAGCTTATTAACTGATCAGTTTCAAATTTTAAACCTTGACAAAGCCATTGAAGTTACTAGTAGAAAATTTGACAAAGGATCAGCAGTAAATGAATTAACAAAAAACAAGAAATACGATCATATAGTTTGTATAGGAGATGATGTAACTGATGAGAATATGTTTAAGAGCCTCAATGAAAATTCTACAACTATCAAAGTTGGAATTAAAAATACTCAGGCGAGATATTACATAGAAGACCCAAAAGGTGTGGTTAATTTATTAAATGATATAAATAATTATCTGAAATAGATGAATTTAGTCCTGCATAAGTCTAAATCCTTCCCCATGTACATTTATAATTTTAAGTGATAAGTCTTTTTCAAGATACTTTCTAAGTTTTGCAATGTATACATCCATACTTCTTGATGTAAAATAATTAGCATCTCTCCAGATCTTATTTAAGGCGATATCTCTAGGTAGCAAATCATCAAAATTTAATACTAACATCTTTAATAGCTGATTTTCTTTAGGTGATAACTTAAAAGAATCTCCTTCTTTATGAGTTAATATTCTTAGTTTAGAGTTAAAAGAAAATTCACCAAAATCAAACTCAAAAATATCTTTTTGTTCAGTATCTACAGATGGTTTTCTATTAAGTATAGATTTTATTTTCGCAAGTAGTATTTCAGAGTCAAAGGGTTTTGTTAAATAATCATCTGCCCCTATCTTATATCCTTTTAAAACATCATCTTTTAGGTTTTTTGCAGTAAGGAAAATTAAAGGAATAGATTCATTAACCTCTCTAATTTCTTTTGCCAGTGTTAAACCATCTTTGAATGGCATCATTATATCTAAAATACATAAATCAAATTCTGATTTATTAAACTTTTCAAAACCCTCGATACCATTAACTGCAAGTGATATCTCATAGTTGTTAATGGTTAGATAATCTTTGAGTATCTTCCCAAAATTTGGATCATCTTCTACTAGTAAAATTTTTTTATTTGATTTCATCTTTAAGTGTTTTAATATTTATATGGAACTTAGTTCCAGAACCTTTCTTACTTTCAAGCATAATCTTACCCTTATGAAAATCAACAATCTTTTTAACATATGAAAGTCCTAATCCGTGTCCTTTAATATCATGTATATCTCCATTTTGTTCTCTGTAAAATTTTTCAAACACCATCTTTTGAGTATTCTTATCCATACCAATTCCATTGTCCTGCACACATATCTCAATATTATCATCAATGTTTTTTGTTGATACTACAATCGAGGGTTTACTTTTTGAGTATTTTATTGCATTATCTAAAATATTAATAATAATATTTTCTAGATGATTACTATTTCCTAATATATTTGAGTTATCTGCATTTAATGAAAGATTAATAGAACCCTTATTACTTTCAACTATAAGTTTTACATGCTCTACAGCATCCTCAATTACTTCATGGATGTCTGTCTTTTCCATATCAAGTGGATTAGAACTTTTCTCCAACTGAGAAATCCTTAATATGTTCTCAACCTGAGATAACATTCTAGAATTTTCTTCTCTAATCATGCCTAGATATGAAAAGAATTTGTCATTAATATTGTTTTTTGAGCTTGATATTGCATCTAATGCTAGATTAATAGTAGCAATAGGTGTTTTAAATTCATGTGAAATGTTATTTATGAAGTCACTCTTTATTTCTGATAACTTTTTTTGTTGAATTATTTGATATAGTGCACTTGTTGAGATAACAATTATAATTAAGGTAAGCATGAAAGATAAGGTAGCAACACCTATAATACCTGATAATACATATTCTTGTTTTTCAGGAAAAGAAACAACAAGATCATATTTTATAGGGCTTGATCTATCATACATAAAAGGGATTGAATACTTTGGACCTGACTGAACTTCTATGTAGTTATTTGATTTAACTTTTGTTGAAAGACCATTACTATATAATCCAAATTCATATGAAGTAACAATATTTTGGTTATTAAACCCTTGATCTAAAAGTATTTGAATTTCTCTTGAGGTTGTTCTTTTATGAATTGGTAATGAGGATGCATATTCTTGAAAAGCTGACTTATATTTTTCAAACTTAAACATATCAATATCCTCAACACTTTTCAATTTAGAAATAGAGGCATTCAACCTGTTCTCTCTTCTATCAAATATGTTTTTATTAACTATGGTTGTTTTAACTGCTTTATAATCCTTTAAATTATCATCTCCATATCTGTTTGATAAACTATTAGGAAGATTAATATTATAATCTTCTTCTAGGATACCATAAGCAAAAAAAGTTGAAAGATTTGAAGATTGATCTTCATCTAAGAATAGAAAAACATCAGTAAAATTTTGTTCGTCTGGTGATCCAATAGAGTCAATTAATATTTGATAAGTATTCACATAATCATTTAACTCCCTATTTTGAATTTTATCAACAACTTCTCTTAGAGTTCGATTGACAGCTAAAGAAAATTCCTCTTCCTTATTTTTCCATGAGGAATATATCCAGTATCCTTGCATAAGTATAATTCCAATTAAGGAAAATGACATTAGAAGAACAAGTGATGTATATAATTTTCTATCCATAAATTATAAAATTCTAAAAATTTAAATATATAATTTCTTAAAAAAATGTTAAGTAGCTAATTTAAGCTAATTAATGTATTGTGAATTTCTAATACTTTTTTCTCCAATTCAGTGAAATTAATGTTATCAATTATAAAATCGCATTTATCAATAATTGAAGTTTCATTTATCTGATTTTGTATTCGATTTAAAACATCAACTCTAGATAGATTATCTCTATGCATAACCCTATCAATTCTAATTTCTTTTGGGGCTTTAACGTAGATAATCTTATTGAAAAGGTTCTCTGATTTAGTCTCAAAAATAATTGCTGCTTCTTTTACGATATAACTCTCATCTCTGTGTTTAAAGCAAAAATTATCGAAATCTTTAGCTACTGCAGGGTGAATTATTGAATTAAGAGACTTAAGTTTTTCTTTGTCTTTAAAGACTATTTTAGAAACTAGTTTTGAATTTAGTTCATTCTCATAATAAATATCTTCTCCAAATAGTTGTTTTATTGAGTATATAATTTTTTTATCTGAACTTATTAATTTTTTTGCAGATTCATCAGCACTGTATGTGCTTATCCCAATTTTTTTGAAGATTTCTAAAACACAAGATTTACCAGATCCAATTCCTCCGGTTAATCCAATAACTTTCATTATGAATTTAATTTATCAATAATTTCTTGACTTACACCAACACTTGAAAACCCACCATCATTATAAATATTTTGAAGGGTAACTCTTTTTGTGTAATCAGAAAAAAGCGAAACAGTTAGATTAGCACAATCTTCAGCAGTAGCATTACCAAGTGGTGAGGTTAAATCAGCATATTTAAGAAAATCATCCAATCCTTTCACTCCCTTTCCAGCAGTTGTTAAAGTTGGTGATTGAGATATTGTGTTTACTCTAACGTTTTTTTCTTTACCAAAGAAATAGCCAAAACTTCTTGCTATGGATTCTAAATATGCCTTATTATCGGCCATATCGTTATAATTTGGAAAAGTCCTTTGAGCAGCTATATATGTTAAAGAAACAATACTACCCCACTCGTTCATTGCATCAAGTTTAAGTAGAGATTGCATGAGCTTGTGAAAAGATACTGCAGAAACATCCCATCCTTTAGCTAGCCAATCATAATTTAAATCCGTATAATGTTTACCTTTTCTAACATTTACAGACATTCCAATCGAATGAAGAACAAAATCTAATTTTCCGTTAAACTTTTTAGAAGTATGAGAAATTAGCTTTTCTAAATCTTCTAAATTGGTTGCATCAGCAGGAATTACTTCAGAATTAGTTTTTTCGGCTAATTCATTTATTGTCCCCATCCTTACAGAGACAGGGGCATTAGTAAGGATAAATTCGCCTCCCTCTTCAAATACCTTTTCAGCAGTTTTCCATGCAATAGAGCTATCATCTAGTGCACCAAAGATTATACCTTTTTTACCTTTTAAAATAGAATTTGACATTACTTATATTTTTTATTTTATTGTTTCTGCCAACTAAATGCTGCTCTAATTGCAGTCCAAACAAGAATCCATGCACCACTATTATTAGAATTCTTATGTTTAATATTCATATTATAAA
>CACHVZ010000013.1 GCA_902583445.1 uncultured Bacteroidota bacterium
GAATTAGCCCAAAAACTCCTACTGTTGATCTTAGTATGGAAGATTATGGTCTTTTATATAGACTAGCTCAAAGCAATCAAAAACCAACACTGAATGTTAACGTGCAATCAAAAGAATTGGGAAAGGTTCCAACATATAATTCCATAGCGAGAATTGAAGGTGTAGAAAAACCCAACGAGTACATAATTCTATCTGCACATTTAGATACTACAGGTGGTGGAACTGGGGCAACTGATAATGGAACTGGAACTATTGTAATGATGGAAGCGATGAGAATTTTAAAGAAGATTTACCCAAATCCCAAAAGGACTATAATTGCTGGTCATTGGGGTGCTGAGGAGCAAGGTCTGAATGGATCAAGTGCATTCGTTGAGGATAATCCTGAAATTGTAAATAATCTTCAAGCTCTCTTTAATCAAGATAATGGGACTGGTAGAACTGTTCAGATAAGTGGTCATGGGTTTACTGAGGCATATAGGTTTATTGGGGATTGGCTTCAATATGTTCCATCTGACATAAGAGATGAAATTGAGACAGATTTTCCTGGAGTTCCAATTCCATTATTTCAAAAGGAATCTAACGGAAGAATGGTTAGAGCTGGGGGTTCATCTGATTGGAGAAATTTTGTTTCTTCAGGTGTTCCTGGATTCAATCTTACTTCATTAGACTTCTCATATGGGGGAAAAAGTAAATATTTTTATACATGGCATACAAACAGAGATACTTATGATAAGATTGTGTTTGATGATGTTAGAGATAATGCAATTCTTGTAGCTATATTGACATACCTTGCAAGTGAAGAAGATGAACTAATGCCAAGAGATAGAAGAGTACTCCCTATTAATCCTTTAACTGGAGAAAGAGGAAAATGGCCTGCTCTTAGGATTCCTAATAGAGATGGATCTGAAGATAATTAGTATGGAAAATTTATTATTAATATTTGAAAATATTTCATCTCTTAATAGAGCATTAATAATTATTTCTGGTATTACCTTTTTTTGGGTAATTGAAGGCATTGTACCTTTTAAATTTCTCAATTATAAGAAATGGATTCATTCAATTCCAAATTTTCTATTAACTCTAACAACATTAATTGTAAATTTTTTCTTTGCATTTTTACTAGTTTTCGCCTCTGATTGGTCAAATGAAAATAGTTTTGGAATTATACATTTTATAAACTCATCTACATTAGTAAGTGTAATTGTTGGATTGTTATTACTTGATTTAATTGGAGCATATCTACCTCATCTAGTTCAACATAAGGTTAAATTATTGTGGCACATACATATTGTTCATCATACTGATCATAAAGTTGACACAACAACTGCAAACAGACATCATCCATTAGAAAGTGTTGTAAGATTTATTTTTACATTTATTGGAATATTTGTATCAGGAGCTCCTATTGGTCTTGTTCTTCTATATCAATCTATCTCAGTTCTTGCCTCTCAATTTAATCATGCTAATATTCAAATCTCTAATAGGCTTGATAATATTTTAAGCTATGTGATAGTGTCTCCAAATATGCATAAGGTTCATCATCACTTTAAATTGCCATATACAGATTCAAACTATGGAAATATTTTTTCTATTTGGGATAGAATTTTTGGAACCTACATGGAATTAGACAAGAGTAAAATAAAATATGGAGTAGATACTGATCTTGACGAGAAGTTAAATTCTAAATTTATTAGCCTGCTGGAGAGGCCATTTAAAAAATGGTATAAATATTTTAGCTGATTTCTTTAATTTTTTCAGCTAAAGAATCTATTTGCGTAAATATTAACTCTTCTCCTTTTGACATATCCTTAACTTTAAAAATATCTTTCTTCAATTCATCATCACCAATAATTACAACAAAGTCAATTCCTTTTTTATTGGCATAGTCTAATTGCTTTTTAATTTTAACATCAACAGGATAAATTTCGCAAACAATACCATCTTTCCTTAACTGATTGACAGAGTTAATAAAATTCGATATTTTATCAGTTCCAAAATTTAAAAATAAAAATGACTTAGATGAGTCTAATAGATTAGGAAAAAGATCAAGCTCCTCAAGAATTAAAAAAATCCTATCAAAACCAAAAGATATACCAAAACCACTTAATTTAGGATTATTCTTCTGGACTAGATCGTCATATCTACCTCCTCCCCCAATAGAGCCTAAGCTGAAGTCTTTGGGACAGGAAACTTCAACAATAGTCCCGGTGTAATAACCCAAACCTCTTGCCAGAGATAAGTCAAATTCAATCTCAATATTGTTTAACTTAAATTGATTACAAGTATTAATTATTTTTTCAATTGAATCAATTGCATGAGAAGGAATATTTTTACTATTGAACTCCTTTCTGACTAGATCAATTTTACTTTTATTAGAACCCTTGGTATCAAGGAAAAATATAAGTTTATCTATTGACTCAGTCTTGATACCTTTTTTAGATAATTCATCCACTACTCCATCAATGCCAATTTTATCAGACTTATCCAGTGTTGAAGAGATTTCAGATAAGCTTTCAAGATTCATAATATTCGATATACCTTCTAATATTTCTCTATTATTTATTCTAAGAACTAGTTTTGGTAATCCAAGATTTTCAAAAACATGATCATATACTTTAATACACTCAACCTCGTTTAAAAAGTTTTTTTCTCCAATTATATCGACGTCGCACTGAAGAAATTCTCTATATCTACCCTTTTGAGGTCTATCTGCTCTCCAAACTAATTGAGTTTGAAATCTTTTAAATGGTAGAGTAATTTCGTTTAAGTTTTGTTGCACAAACCTAGACAAAGGAACTGTAAGATCATACCTAAGGGCCTTATCACTCAAAGAATTAGCAAACTTGGATAGCTTTCCATCATTAAGTGAGTTTATATCTGCTTTTTTTACTTTTTCACCAGAGGATAAAATCTTAAACATTAAAGAATCCTCTTCATCTCCATATTTATCTGTAAGTGTGGATAAATTTTCAAATGAAGGTGTCTGTATCTCCTGGAAATTAAATGATTTGAAACTGTCTCTTAAAACTTTTAAAAGGTAATTTCTTTTTTTTAATTCTAATGAAGAAAAATCTCTTGTTCCCTTTGGTGTATTTAGTTTTTGAGACATCAAAAATTTATTTGATAATCAAGTGAACAATAAAGTTATGAAATTATTTCTTTTCGGCTAGAAGCTCGAAATTTAATTGAGTGGAAACTTCTCTATGAAGCCTTATAGATGCCTGATATTTTCCTATTCTTTTAATAGATTTACCTGGAATTGAAATATTTTCTTTTTCTAATTCAATTTTTTTACCAATTAAGCCTTTAGCAACATCAGCGTTAGAAATTGAACCAAAAAGTTTACCATCTGGACCAACTTTTGCAGAAATCTTAAGATCAAGTTTAGAAATTTTTGCAGCTAACTTCTCAGCATCATCGATTATAGACTTTTCCTTAAAAGCCTTTTGTTTTAGATTTTCGGCAAGAACTTTTTTTGCAGATTCAGTTGCTAATACCGCCTTTCCCGTAGGAATTAAAAAATTTCTTCCATAACCAGATTTAACAGTTACAACTTCATCTTTGAAGCCCACATTTGCAACATTCTCTTTAAGTATAATCTCCATATTTATTTTAATAAATCTCCAACATAAGGAAGCAAGGCTAAGTGTCTTGCTCTTTTAACAGCTGTTGATACTTTTCTTTGATATTTAAGTGAAGTACCTGTTAATCTTCTAGGTAAAATCTTTCCTTGTTCATTTATAAATCTATTTAAAAAATCAGGGTCTTTGTAATCAACATATTTAATACCAGATCTTCTAAACATACAATATTTGGAAGTTTTTGAAGTATTAATATCAAGTGGAGAGAGATATCTAATCTCACCTTCGTTTTTTATTTTTGATTGTTCATCGATTCCTGCCATTTTAACTAGCCTTTTTTGTATTTCTATTTCTTCTTTTTTCTGCCCATGCTAAAGCATCTTTATCAAGAGTTACTGTTAGGTATCTCATTATGGTTTCGTCTCTACTAAATTCAACTTCTAAGGATGAAACAACATCAGCGGGGGCAGTATATTCAATAAGATTATAAAATCCACTATTCTTATTTTGAATAGTGTAAGCTAACTTCTTTAAACCCCAAATCTCTTTAGCAATTATTTTTGAACCATTAGATTTTAAATACTTTTCGTATTTGTCTACGGCTTTTTGAACTTGCTCTTCTGATAGAGCAGGGTTTAAAATAAATACTGTTTCGTAGTTTTTCATCTTAAAATCTTAGGCCGCAAAATTAGGTTTTTATATAATATCTGCCAAATTTATTTTAAGTAAACTATTTTCTAATTGGGATCAACATCAACGATGACTTTTACACTTCTATATTTTGAAATAGAATCAAAGCTTTTCATTATTAATTGAAATTTACTTCTAAAGATATTTAGATCGTTTAAATCTGTAAGTTTTACTAAAAATTCTTTATGATATTTATTTTTAATTCTTGAGATTTCAGGATATACAGGCCCTAATACTAGACCTTTAAAATTTGTTCTAATAGCTTTATTTAACCAATCAGAAGAACTATTTAATTTATCAAAACTTATGTCTTTCATAGTTATTCTAATAAGTCTTACAAAGGGTGGGTATTTGTAATCCTTTCTTTCGATAAGTTGTTTAGCATACATTTTATCGAAATCGTTATTTATTACATTTATAATAATTGGATGATCTGGTTGATATGTCTGTAAATACACACTACCCCTTTCACCTGACCTCCCTGATCTTCCAGCAACTTGAGTTAAAACTTGAAAAGCTTTTTCATGTGCTCTAAAATCTGGAAAATTCAAAAAATGATCAGTGTTAATTACTCCGACAAGACCTACATTTTTAAAGTCCAAACCTTTAGTTATCATCTGTGTACCAATTAAAATATCAATTTCATGATCAGCAAACGAATTAATTATTTTATCAAATGCCCATTTACCTCTAGTTGTATCCCAATCCATTCTACTTACATTTGAATTAGGAAAAATTTCTTTTACAACTTCTTCTATTTGTTGAGTTCCGTCTCCTCTATAACCCATTGTTTGCATTCCACAAGAATCACACTTTATCTCTGCTTTTAATTGGAATCCACAATAGTGACATCTTAATGTATTTGAGTGTAAGTGATATGTTAAAGTGACATCACAATTATCACACATAATATTATGACCACAAGAGCCACATTGCCATTGAGGGGAATAACCTCTCCTATTTCTAAATAGAATAACTTGTTTTCCCAGATCTACTGCTTTATTTATTTCATCAACCAATTTTTTAGAAAATACAGAATTGAATTCATGTTTAGGTTCAGCTTTCATATCAATTGTATGGATAAAAGGCATTTCTATATTTCCATATCTTTCTTTTATTTCAACAAAACCATATTTATTATTTCTGGCGTTGTAAGTTGACTCAATTGAAGGAGTAGCTGAGCCTAAAATAATTTTAGTTTTGAAAATTTTGGATAAATATATAGCTGAGTCTCTTGCATTGTATCTAGGAGAAGGATCTTGTTGTTTATATGAAACTTCATGTTCCTCATCAATAATAATAAGACCTAGATCGTCAAATGGGAGAAACACAGATGATCTTGCACCAATAACTAACTGTGAATTCTCTTTATTATTATATACACTTTCCCAAACCTCTGTTCTTTCATTTAGAGAGTATCTAGAATGGTAAACAGATATTTTATCAGCAAAATGATTTCTTAATTTTTGAATTATCTGTGTTGTTAAGGAAATCTCAGGCAATAAATAAAGTACTTGCTTGCCAAGTTTCAAATATTTCTCAATAAGCTTTATAAATATTTCTGTTTTTCCTGATGAAGTAACACCGTGAAGAAGAACAATATCTTTTTCCTTAAGCTGTTTATTCAATTTAGATAGAACATCTTTTTGGAGTTTGGTTAATGAATTGGAAGAATCAATGTTTACTTCTGTGATATGATTTCTATCAATCTTTATTTTTTTTATAGTTATAAAACCCTTTTTTTCAAGACTTTTAAGAGTAGTGTCTGAGAATTTAATGGTTTTTTTCAAATCCTTAATAACTAAATATTCTTTAGATTGAATCATACTAATAATTGACAATAAAAGCTCTTTTTGCTTAGGTGTACTCTTTAATAGATCTAATGAATCCTTTATGTTTATTTCATCAATTAATCTACTCTCAAGAAATAATACATTTAAAAGTTTTGGTCTGTACTTTTCCTTTAGCTCATAATTTAATTCGACATACCCACTTGATATCATTTTTTGAATAATACGGTATGGATTTTTCTTATTTAAAATTTCAGATATATCATTTAGCTTGAGATTTTGGAAATCAAGTGCATCATATATCAAACATTCTTCATCTGACATCTTATGAAACATATCATCAGATATCTCCTTTTTTATAATTAAACTATCACTCTCAAGAAGGAAGGTAGAAGGAACGGCAGCTTTCATAACATCACCAATAGGGACGAAATAGTATCTTGAAAGCCAATTCCAAAAATCTATTTGATTTTGTGATACCAGGCTCTTATCATCATATATAAATTCTATTGGCTTAGTTTCATATGATTTGGGTTTACTGTTATGTAATTCATTTACTATGCCAGTGTAAACTTTTCTTTTTCCAAAACTTACAGCAACCCTAAAGCCAATTTCTAATTTATTAAATTCATCTTGCGATAATTCATATGTAAAAGTACCCTTAAGTGGAAGAGGGAGTATAACATCTACATAGTAATTCATGCTTAATTATAATTTATTCTTTCTAATTTAGCAATTAGCCAGATGAAAAAGTTTTTTTTAATTATAATTCTTTTAATTTCTTCTTTAGCTTACTCTCAAGATCAAACTGATATTGTCAAGGGAAGAGTTCAAAGTGAAACTTCTGAATCAATTCTTCAAAACGTTCATGTTCTAAATCTAACCAAGGTTAAAGGAACTATTACAAACTCTTCAGGAGAATTTGAAATTCAGGCAAAGGTTAACGATACTCTTTATTTTTCCTATATAGGTTATAAACCTTTAAAAATAGTTGTTACAAATGATCTAATAAGATTTGAGGATAATACTATCAAATTAACAGAACTTGCTTTTGCATTAGAAGAAGTAATAATAAAACCTTATCAACTAACTGGTTATCTAGAAATAGATGTAAAGAATGCACCTGTAAACACATCTACTAGATACAGGATAGTTGGACTAAACTTAGGATATGAGGCAGGGAGGAGATCAAGATCTGGTATTTCAAAAGTGATAGGCGCAATATTTAATCCTGCTGATTTTTTAAACAATTTATTCAAAAAAAAATCCTCTCAAATGGATAAGTTGAGATTAATGAGGGAAGATCAAGAAATAAAAAATTTGTTATCTACAAAGTTTGATAGAGAAGTGCTTGTTCAATTACTTGGAGTTGATAAAGATGATATAGATGATATTTTAAGAAATTGTAATTTTTCAGATACTTTTATTCAACAAGCTAATGATCTTCAAATAATGGAAGCTATTAATGAGTGTTATGATGAATACAAGCTTCTTGAATTTTAATATACTATTCAGTTAGCTTATCTTTGCCAAATGAATGAAAAAAATTTGGGGGCTATATCTCCTGTTGATGGAAGATATTCTGATAAGACTGAAAAATTAAAAAATTATTTTAGTGAAAAGGCCTTGATTCATTATAGACTTAAAGTTGAAGTTGAATACTTTATAGCATTGTGTGAAGCTCAGATTCCTCAATTAAGTAATTTCAATAATAAAAAATTTAAAGATTTAAGGAAAATTTATCTTGATTTCACATTTGATGATGCCATAGAAATTAAGAAAATTGAGAAGTCTACTAATCATGATGTTAAAGCAGTTGAATATTTCATTAAACAAAAATTTGATAAAATTGGTATATCTGATTATAAGGAGTTTATTCACTTTGGACTTACATCTCAGGATATTAATAATACTGCCATTCCTCTATCAATAAAAGATTTCATTAATGAGGTATATCTAGTTAAAATTGAAGAGTTATTAAATTCAATCGAAGATAAGTGTAATGATTACAAGGATATAACAATAATATCAAGGACACATGGTCAGCCTGCATCTCCTACTAAACTTGGCAAAGAATTTAAAGTCTTTTTGGTTAGGATTCAAGAACAATTAAAAAATTTAAAATCAATACCAAATTCTGCAAAGTTTTCTGGAGCAGTTGGTAATTTTAATGCCCATAAAGTTGCCTATCCAAAAATTAATTGGAAAAAATTTGCAAAAAACTTTGTTGAAAATAAACTTGATTTAGATTTTTCATTTCCAACAACTCAAATAGAACATTATGATTCTTTTGCATCATTAAGTGATAATTGTAGAAGAATTAATAACATTTTGTTAGATATGTGTGTAGATATATGGACTTATATTTCTTATGATTACTTTAAACAAAAAATAATTCAAGACGAAGTTGGTTCATCTGCTATGCCTCACAAGGTAAATCCTATTGACTTTGAAAATGCAGAAGGTAATCTGGGTATAGCTAACTCTTTTTTTATTTTCTTCTCAAACAAATTAACTAAATCAAGACTTCAAAGAGATCTATCTGATAGTACTGTACTAAGAAACATTGGAGTTCCATTTGCTCATGTATTAATTTCATTTGAATCTATTTTAAAAGGATTAAATAAGATTTACATAAATCATGATAAAATTAATCAAGATCTTGAAGAAAATTGGATTGTTGTCTCTGAAGCTATTCAAACAATTCTTAGAAGAGAAGGTTATAAAAATCCATATGAGGTAATGAAAGAATTAACAAGAAAAAATAGTAAAATTGATAAAGATTTTTTACATACTTTTATAGATAAACTCAAGATTAATGATAAAATTAAAAAAGAGTTAAAACAAATTTCACCATATAATTATACAGGAATTTAATGAAAGCAAAATATTACATAATAATAAGTTTAGTTTTGATAGGCTGTAAGAAAGATCCTATTGATAATGATATAGTTGGTAAAATTGATAATACTCAATCTATAACTATAAGTCCAGCAGAAGAGTTAAAGATTGAAATTAATGACTTCATATGGGAAGGTTTAAATTATTGGTATTATTGGCAAGAATCAATTCCTGATTTGTCTGATAGTAAAACTAGCAACACAACTGATTACTTAAATTTTCTCTCCAGCAAAGAGCCTGAACCATTTTTTAATTCACTCCTTGATGCTGACGACAGATTTAGTTGGATTCAAGATGATTATGAAGAACTTGAAAACTTACTTTCAGGAATTGAGTTATCTAACGGAATAGAATTTGGACTTTTTTTAGAGTGTAATGGACAAGATGTTTTTGGTTATGTAAAATATGTTCAAAAAAACTCTGATGCAGAGTCAAAAGGAGTCCAAAGGGGAATGTTTTTTAATTCAATTGATGGTAATAGGTTAAACAGAAATAATTATAGAGATCTTCTTTATGGTGATAATGTTTCTTATATTCTTAATTTATCTGATATTCAATATGATGATGCAGGTGACTGTATAAATATGATTTCAAATGATACTTCATTTGATCTTGTAAAAAGTGAATTAATTCAAAATCCAATTTACATTTCTAAAATATTTGAGCTTGATAATAGTAAAGTTGGCTATTTAATGTATAATCAGTTTGTTGGTTTTGTAGAATCTGAAAATAAAGATTATAATGAAGAGCTAAATCAGGTTTTTGGAGATTTTAAAAGCAATGGCGTAGATAATTTAATTTTAGATCTTAGGTATAACCCAGGTGGTAGCACTTATACTCAATTAATTTTAGCTTCATTAATTACAGGTCAGTTTACAGGTGAAATTTATTCTCAAAGAGTTTTTAATTCAAAAGTAACTGAGAGGTATAAAGATGATCCAGAAAGTTTTAGAAGTAGATTTTTATATACCTTGGATTCTGGTGAAAGATTGAACTCATTAGGGTTAAATAAGCTCTATGTACTTACTACATCCTCTACTGCATCCTCAAGTGAGGGAATAATAAATAATCTAGTACCATATATTGAAGTTATTCATATAGGTGATTATACAGTTGGCAAAAATCAAGGTTCAATAACAATAAAAGATTATATTAATAATGAGGGAGATGTCAATCCAAATCATAAATATGCTATGCAACCAATTGTTACAAAATCAGCAAATTCCGCTGGTTTTGCAGATTTTGATGATGGACTTGTCCCTGACTTACTTTTAAAAGAGTCTCTTTCAAATCTTGGTACACTTGGTGATAAAAATGAAAAACTTCTACAATCTGCATTGAATCAAATATCTAATAACTTATCAGTGAGTAATGCTCCCCCTGAAAGTGAAATAAAAAATATTGAGTTAATTACAGTAAGAGAGATAAAGAAGCAAATTCTGATTGTTGATGATATACCATTTCTTAATCAAAAGAAATATTAATTTGTAAGGTACATTTTTCTTCTAGAATATAGTTCAAAGAATTCATCATCATTTAAATCATCTATAAATAAAATACTTTCGCCAGTACTTTTCATTTCTGGACCAAGTTTTTTATTTACATCAGGAAATTTATTAAAAGAGAATACAGGTTGTTTTATTGCATAACCTTTAAGTTCTGGCTTAAACTTAAAATCTTTTAACTTATTTTCTCCAAGCATTATTTTTGTAGCATAATTTACATATGGCTCTTTATAAGCTTTTGAAATGAAAGGTACTGTTCTAGATGCTCTAGGGTTGGCTTCAATAATAAATACCTTATCATCTTTTATCGCAAATTGTATATTAATTAACCCAATTGTATTTAAAGCTAATGCAATTTTTTTTGTATGATCTCTAATTTGTTTTACAGTAAACTCACCAAGATTAAATACTGGAAGAGTTGCATTTGAATCACCAGAGTGAATTCCACATGGCTCAATATGTTCCATAATTCCAATTATATAGACTTCTTCTCCATCACATATAGCGTCTGCTTCAGCCTCGATTGCTCCGTCTAAATAGTGATCTAATAATAACTTATTATTTGGAATTTTTGATAGTAAATCCACTACATGTTCTTCGAGCTCCTCTTTATTAATTACTATTTTCATGCCTTGACCCCCTAAAACATAGGATGGTCTGACTAATATTGGGAAACTGAGTTTATCTGATAATTCAACAGCTTCTTTTGCACTTGTAGCTACTCCAAAATCTGGATAAGGTATGTTATTATCTTTAAGTAGGTTTGAGAAGCTACCTCTATCTTCAGCTAGATCAAGGGACTTGAACTCTGTACCAATAATCTTAATTTTATAACGATCGAGTTTTTCAGCAAGTTTAAGTGCAGTTTGACCACCTAATTGAACAATAACTCCTTCAGGTTTTTCATGTCTAATTATATCATAAATATGTTCCCAAAATACAGGTTCAAAATACAGCTTATCAGAAATATCAAAATCAGTTGAGACAGTTTCAGGGTTACAATTTATCATGATAGTTTCATATCCACATTCACTCGCAGCAAGAACACCATGCACACAGCAATAATCAAACTCAATACCCTGGCCAATTCGATTTGGACCAGATCCTAAAACAATAATTTTTCTTTTGTCAGACACAGAGCTTTCATTTTCAGAAAACTCAGTATTTTTATTAGTCTTTATTTTTTCTTCAAATGTTGAGTAATAGTATGGAGTTTGAGCTGGAAATTCAGCTGCACAAGTATCAACTAATTTATAGACTCTTTTGATATCTAATTCATCTCTTTTATTATAAACTTCACTTTCAAGACATCCAAGCATATATGCAATTTGTCTATCAGCAAAACCTTTTTGTTTTGATTCTAAGAGTAAATCATAATCAATTTTGTTAATATTAGTCTTGGAAATCTCTTTTTCAAGAATGTGTAGTTCTTCATATTGTTTTAAAAACCACATATCAATCTTAGTTATATCATATATCCTATCTAGTGGAATTCCTGCCTGAATAGCATCATAAATGACAAATACTCTATCCCAGCTTGCATTTGTAAGTTTAGTTATTATTGTATTATAATCTTTATAACCTTTTCCATCTGCACCTAGACCATTTCTTTTAATTTCAAGAGATTGAGTTGCTTTATGAAGAGCTTCTTGAAATGAACGACCTATACCCATAACTTCACCCACAGCTTTCATTTGTAAACCAAGAGTTCTATCAGATCCCTCAAATTTATCAAAATTCCATCTAGGGATTTTTACAATAACGTAGTCTAAGGTAGGTTCAAAAAGAGCAGAAGTAGATTTAGTGATTTGGTTATTTAACTCATCTAAAGTATAGCCTAGGGCAAGTTTAGCAGCAACTTTTGCAATTGGATACCCTGATGCTTTAGATGCTAATGCAGATGATCTTGAAACTCTTGGGTTAATTTCAATTGCAATTATATCTTCTTTTTCATCAGGACTAACAGCAAATTGAACATTACATCCACCAGCAAAATCCCCGATACTCTTCATCATTTTAATAGCCATATCTCTCATTCTTTGATATGTTGTATCAGATAATGTCATAGCAGGTGCTACAGTTATTGAATCACCTGTATGAATCCCCATTGGGTCCATATTTTCAATTGTACAGATAATAACAATATTGTCATTTTTATCTCTTAGAAGTTCTAACTCATATTCTTTCCAACCTATTAGAGCCTTGTCGATTAATACTTCGTGTATAGGAGAAGATTCAAGACCTCTAGTAAGTAGATCATTAAATTTTTCTTCCTCAAATACTATAGATGCACCAGTACCTCCAAGTGTGAATGAAGGTCTAATTACCAGTGGAAAACCAAATCGTTGTGCAATTTCTTTACCTTTTAAAAAAGATGAAGCACTTTCGGCTGGAGCTACTGGAATATTAATTTTGTTTAATAAGGTCCTAAACTTTTCTCTATCCTCTGTAATCTCGATTGCATCAATGTCAACACCAATAATATCAACATTGAATCTAGGCCAAATCTCTTTTTCTTGAGCTTCAATACAAAGATTTAAAGCAGTCTGACCTCCCATTGTTGGGAGAACTGCATCAATATCATTATGAATTTCTAATATTTCAATTATGGATTTTGTTGTAAGAGGCTTTAAATATATATGATCTGCCATGGAAGGATCAGTCATAATTGTGGCAGGATTAGAATTTATGAGGATAGTCTTAATCCCATCTTCCTTTAATGATCTTAAGGCCTGGGAACCAGAATAATCAAATTCACAAGCTTGACCAATAATTATAGGTCCTGAGCCAATTATAAGAATTGATTTAATTTTTTTATCCTTGGGCATAAAATCACACTAAAATATAAAAAAAAAGGTGCCATAAAAGCACCATCTAAAAAAAGTTATTAAAAATTATTTCTTATGACGAGATTCGTCTGATACAGATAGTTTTTTTCTACCTTTAGCTCTTCTGCTAGCAAGAACTCTACGTCCATTTGCTGAAGACATTCTATCCATGAAACCATGCTTATTTCTTCTTTTTCTCTTAGATGGCTGATAAGTCCTTTTCACAATTTTCTATTTAATCGCACGCAAATATAATATCTTTTTATTCAACTTCATGTAAATATTTTTAAATTGTAAATTTGTACTAAATATGATACCAAAAATTATTAAACTTATAGCAGCTATTTTTCTTTTTGGATACGGAGTATACCAAATTATAGAAACATTTTTAGGAAATGGTATTTTCCTAATTATTCTTTCAATTCTTCTAGTAGTTTTATATTTCAAGAATGAAGTTTTAATATTCGCTTTTTTAAGTTTAAGAAAACAGGATTTTGATAAAACTGAAAGAATATTAAAACTAATTAAGAATCCAAAATCTGCTTTAGTAACTAAACAGCAAGGTTTCTATCATTATCTAAATGGCCTAATTCAATCTCAGAAAAATTTAACAATTGCTGAAAAACATTTCCGTGAAGCTTTAAAGCTAGGTTTAAGTATGAATCATGATATTGCTATGGCTAAACTAAGTTTGGCTGGAATAATGATGCAAAAAAGGAGAAAAAGAGAGGCTCAATCATTACTGACTGAAGCAAAATCTTACGATAAACACAATATGCTTACTGCTCAAATAAAGTTAATGCAAGAGCAGATGAAAAGAATTTAGTTATAAGTTTCTTTTATCAGAAATAGATTTTTTTTTATCTTTGTTGTCCGACTTTTTTATTTATGAGTAATATTACTATTGAAAATAATGAGTTTTTAAGGCAGTTTGAAGTCCAAGTTTCAGATTCATTAGCAACAATAGAATACGCTGAACAAGAAAGAAAAATTTTCCTAACCAAAATTCACATACCTGATACAATTAAGGATAAATCCTTTGAAGAAGAATTCATAATTAAGGTTTTAGAATTTATTGATAGTAAAAACTTGAGGGTTGTACCAACCTCCCCTAGAATTGCAGGTTTTGTTAGAAAAAACAAATCCTTTAAGCACTTATTACCTGTAGGAATAAAGCTTTAGTTAAATTGCAAATCCTTCTGGATCAATTTCATTAAACTTTATTTTTTTAATGGTTCCTGCCAATTTCGGATCCCAAATTGTTCTAAAACGAAGATAGTTTTCAGAGAAACCTTCTATATATCCATTCTTATTTTCAGACTCAAATAAAACATTATTTGTAGTACCAATATTACTTTTGTAAAAATCAGATTTTTTTCTACTTGATAGAAGCCTCAAAAGCTTACTCCTTTTGGATCTAGTGTTTGGATTAACAATTTCAGGTAAAGTTATTGCATGGGTATTGTCTCTTTCAGAATACGTAAATACATGTAGGTAGGACACATCAAGTGCCTCTATAAAATTCATGCTTTCTAGGAATTTATCATCGTCTTCTCCAGGAAAACCAACGATTACATCTACTCCAATTGAAGCCTCAGGCATTAATTCCTTTATCATTTTGATTCTACTCTTGTATAAGCTTGAATCATATCTTCTTCTCATGAGTTTGAGCACAAAGTCACTTCCACTTTGAAGTGGAATATGAAAATGGGGAACAAATTTTTCACTTTTACTAATAAATTCAATTATTTCATCAGTCAATAAATTAGGTTCAATTGATGATATTCTAAACCTGATATTTATTTCTAGATTTTCAATTTCTTTAATTAAATTATAAAAATTATACTTATCATTTCCCTCATTATTTTTACCAAAATCACCAATGTTAATACCTGTTAGTACAATTTCTTTTATTTCTTGAGAATTAATTTTTTTTATGTTTTTTAAAACGTTATCTATGGTACCACTTCTCGATTTACCTCGTGCAAGTGGGATTGTACAAAAGCTACATTTATAGTCACAACCATCCTGTACTTTTAGGAATGCTCTAGTTCTATGATTTAATGAATAGCTTTCTTTAAAAAAGTTAACCTCATTTATATTACATGAATGAACTTTATTAGAGAGATCATTATCAATATTTTTTAAATAATCCAATAAGTTAAACTTATCTGATGCACCAAGGACTAAATCTACTCCATCAACATCAAGCAGCTCCTTAGGTTTTAATTGTGCGTAACATCCTACAGCAGCAATAAATGCGTCTGGATTGATTTTTTGTACCTGCTTTACATAATACTTGAATTTTTTATCTGCATTTTCAGTCACAGAGCATGTATTAATAACATATGCATCTGCATAATCGTTAAAATCAACAATTTTATAATCGTTTTCTTTTAAAGATTTTGATATATATGAAGATTCAGAAAAGTTTAATTTACAACCTAATGTATAAATAGCAACAGAGGAGATCTTTCTTTTAGACTTAGAAGATAAGGTTATTGAAGACAAAACTTGGATTTTTAAGAATCAGATTCTTCTTCTGAGGATTCGAAAGCAGACTCTTCAAC
>CACHVZ010000014.1 GCA_902583445.1 uncultured Bacteroidota bacterium
ATCACGGATCAAGTTCTAGCCCTTATGCCTCAAATATAATCCCCCAAAATGTATCTGAAATAATAGAAAAAATAGGGGAGAACAATAGTGTAATTTTAAGTTTATTTTTAAATCCATACAGTCTTAATTCTTTTGAAAAAATCGATCATTTTGACTCAATTATTGTAGGTTATCAAAATAATATGATCTCTCAAGAAGTAATGGCTGATTTAATGACAGGTACAAGATCTTTTGAAGGAAAACTACCTGTCTCAAATAATTTTTATCCAGTAAATCATGGTATATCAATTGGTAAGAATAATATTCTTGGATACTCAAGGCCTGCTTATGAAGGTTTTGATCAAAAAAAACTTTCATATTTAGATTCAATTGCAATATCTGCTATAGATTCAATGATGGCACCAGGAATTCAAATGTTGGTGTCAAAAAAAGGAAAAATTATTTACAATAAAAGTTTTGGATATCATACATATAAAAAAATAAATAAACTTGAGAATAACCATGTATTTGATCTTTCATCGATCACTAAAATCCTAGCTACTATGCCTTTAGTTATTCAAGAATATGAGGCTGGGAATCTTTCATTAAATACAAGACTTAATCAGCTATTTCCAAAAAAAAAACTTGCAGATAAAGGAGAAATTACATTAATAGAAATGTTATCTCACTACGCTAGGTTTAGACCATGGATCCCATTTTATGAAGAGACTTTAAATAGAAAAGAAAAGCCTAAGACAAGATTTTATAAAACCAATTTAAGATCGTCATTTTCAACACCTGTTACTGAAAATCTATTTCTAAAAAGAAATTATAAGGAAAAAATATTTAAATCAATTGTAGAGAGTGAGCTGATTGAAAAACTTGAATTTAAATATTCGGACCTTCCTTTTTATTTTTTAAAATTTTGGTTTGAAGACATTTATAGTAAACCACTTGATATATTAGCAGAAGAAAGAATCTTTAATAAGCTTAAACTTGAAAGGACAATGTTTAATCCATATAAAAAATTAAGTTTAGATGAGATTGTACCATCTGAAGAAGACGATTTTTTTAGATATTCAAAACTACACGGTTATGTTCATGATGAGGGAGCAGCAATGCTGGGGGGGGTATCTGGACATGCTGGATTATTCTCTAATTCTTATGAAGTTGCTGTTATACTTCAGGCTATGATTCAAGGAGGTTCTTACAATAACCAAAGACTTTTTAATTCAGAGTCATTTGATGTGTTTAATAAATGCTACTACTGTGCGTATGACAATAGAAGTGGGGTGGGGTTTGATAAACCTCAAATTGAGGGTAATCATGGCTCAACTTTTGGTGAAGTTTCAATGAATAGTTTTGGTCACTATGGTTATACAGGTTCAATGGCTTGGGCTGACCCAGATGAAGAAATAATTTTTGTATTCCTTTCAAACAGAACCTTTCCAACTAGAAAAAATACGTTACTTCAAAAAAGTAATATTAGAACAAGGTCTCAGGAAATAGTTTATAGATCAATAATTGATTCGAAATGAAAATTGGAATAGTCTGTTATCCTACATTTGGTGGTTCAGGAGTAGTAGCTACTGAACTTGGGATTGAATTGTCAAATAAAGGGCATGAAATACATTTTATCACATACAGTCAACCTGTAAGATTAGATGCTTTATCAAAAAACCTTCATTATCATGAAGTTAATGTACCTGACTACCCGCTTTTTAAATATGAACCATATGAACTAGCTCTGTCAAGTAAATTGTATGACGTAATCTCTAAATACAAGATTGATGTTCTTCATGTACATTATGCGATACCTCATGCATATGCAGCATATATGGCAAAAAAGATACTTGATGAAAATGGATTTAACATTCCTATAATTACTACTCTTCATGGAACTGATATAACCCTTGTTGGTAACCATCCTTTTTATAAACCAGCAGTAACTTTCAGTATTAATAAGTCAGATATTGTAACATGTGTGTCCAATAGTCTAAGAGATGATACTAGAGAGTTTTTTGGGATCAAACGAGATATTGAAGTAATCCCAAACTTCATTGACATAGATAAATATGATAAAAAACATCATTTGTGCGAAAGGAACATGATTGCAGAGGGAGAAGAAAAGATAATAGTTCATGTAAGTAATTTTAGACCATTAAAAAGAATTATAGATGTAATTAAAATTTTTGATAAAATCTCACAAAAAATAAACTCTAAACTTATTATGGTGGGTGATGGTCCTGATAAGAAAAAAGCAAAAGATTTTCTAAGAAAAAACGATTTAAAAAATAAAGTTATTTTTCTTGGTAAGACAAATGAGGTTGATGAAATTCTATGTTCATCAGATTTGTTCTTGCTCCCTTCTGAAAAAGAGAGTTTTGGTTTGGCTGCTCTTGAGGCTATGGCTCTAAAAGTTCCTGTAATTTCCTCTAATGTTGGAGGTTTGAAAGAGTTAAATATAAATGGTAATTCAGGCTACACGAGTGATGTTGGCGATATAGATTCTATGTCAAATAATGCTATAGAAATTCTATCTAATGAAAATTTAAAAAAGAAATTTAAGACTCAGGCTTTTGAGAATGCAAAGAAATACGATATCAAAAAAGTAATTCCCTTGTATGAAGATGTTTATAAAAAAGCTATTAGTAAATCTTAATTAGGGTTGTAAATACTTTTAGCCTCCTTGTAAATTTGTTCTTTATCAAATGTCATTTTCTTAGTTTTAAATTTAGAATATAAATACATTTGATCTGTGTAATGTTCTGAGTCAGGATTGTCAGAATTTCCATATGAAATAATACTTTCAAGAACTGGACCCTCTTTATTAAACCTAACAAGTCCAATATATGATTCACCTTGGGTAACTTTATGTTTACCATCATTATATGGCCTTGATGACATTGCAGTTATAACATCTGGAAGCCCCCATATAGGAATCTCTTTATCACCTCTAACTAGTTTTTGAAAGTCTCCAAGAGTTTTGTTAATGGAACCAAAATTATCAATGAAATATGCTTTGGTATCTGCTAAAGCTGATAGTAATGTTTCTTTGCTAACAGTGTTATTATTTTTTTGTATTTCGTTTCTATATCTCCATACAAGTTGATAATATAGAACACCATAAATTCCTGCACCTTGTGAATCTATATCTGTCTTTCTATCCCATTTTTGAATTATATCTAACATTTCAAATAAATCATTATCAGGATCAATTTTTAGTGTCTCAATTATACTTATGTCCATGAAATTATAGTTAAACTTTGATGGAAATGAATTATCGTATTTGATATCCTTAAAATCATTGTATGAAACTTTATCATAACTCTCAATTAATTCAATTAATCTAGTAGATCTATTGTTATCATATTTCTCATATCCCATTCTCTCACTATAATCTTCTTCTTTAGGATTTTCATCAGCTGATGTTGATTTAAATGGAGAGTGGTTTGCATCATATATAAACCCAGCTTTAGGCTGTATAACTTGTGGAAGGTCTTCTATATCATAATATTCAGTCCATAAAGTTTTTTTAGTATCTCCAGGCACGATTCCTTTCCAGTTGAACCCCTCAGCTCTTTTAGGAATCATTCCATTAGATATATAAAATATCGTATCGTATTTGTCAGCGTATCCAATATTAAATCCTGGAATTTGCTTCATCTTTAAATTATTATAGAATTCTGTAAAATTTTTAGATTTACCCATTCTCCACCATTGCTCAAGTGCTCTAATATTGAATAGGGTTGGGGTTCTAATTGAGTAGTAACCGGATTTATTTTTTAAAGTTGGGCCATATATGCTTTTAAAATATTTTCGATTTATAGTAATTGGAATACCAAGTACTTTAACGCTAATTTTAGCTTTTAATTTTTCTAATTTGTATTCCTTCCCATCAACAATATATTTTCTATTATTTTTCATCCTTAATTTGAACACGTCAGTTTTGTCAGGATAATTAACTGTATGAGACCAGCCTAAGTTTTTATTTACTCCTATTAAAACATGAGGAGTTCCTGGATAAAGAGTACCGATAATATTGGTTCCCTCCTCGCTATTTAAATGAACTTCATACCATGATGTAGGACCTTCAAGGGGTTGATGGGTATTAATTGCAAGGAAGGCTTCGCTATTGTCAGTCTTATTACTATTCATAGCGATAACATTAGATCCTGTAAGATTTTGATCTAAAAACTCATCCTGTGTATCATTGTTTAGAATTCTTCCTGCCCAGTCGGCACCTTGATTTGAAATGAAAAGTTGTAACTGACTATACATCATCATCATTTTAGGAGTGATTGGAAAAAGTTTTTTATACAATACTTTATCTGGATGGTTTTTTGCATAGGAATTTAACCCTTGAGCGTATCCAGAAATTACATTAAAATATTCATCACTAATTGTTCCTATTTTTTCATCAATAATTTCTTTAGACCCTATAAACTGTGTAATAAAATCAGCTGGCGCTCCATCAAGCCCTATATATTTTGATAGCATACCATTTCCTGCTAAATATGCCTCTTGAATAGTGGTAAAGTCATCTTCAGCATTCGCCCAAGCAAGACCGTATGCAATCTCTGCGTCTGTTTTGGCAAAAATGTGAGGTACACCATATTCATCTCTTACAATATCAATATTATTTGGATTGATTTGAGAGTTTGATAAGCTTGTAAAGATAAATATTGACAGTAAGAGTCTCATTAGAGAAGAGTCATTTGTATTACTCGAAATACTACATAGCAAGCGAATAATATAATAATTGTCTTTCTGTTTTTTTCGTACCATTCCATTATTTATTTTTTTAAAATTAGTGACCCAATAGGAATAAGAAGAAGGAGTAGCCAAATATTTGTCAAATAAGATACCAGTAAAGATATAAATACTAGCATAATACTGATTGACAACTTTTTCTTCATAAGCCTTGATATAATATAGATTTAACTTAAACTAATTTTTCTCAAATTCTTATTTTTTTATTGATTTAAAATCAAATTATTAAAATTTAGCAATAAAATTTTACGAGTTAATAATTCTGTTAAAATATTTTAATCAACATCAATAAATCATTTTGCGTTACGGTAAATTTAGTTTGTATTAAGTAAATCTTTTATTTATTTAACCTAGTTTATTTACGCTACTATATGTAGTATCTGATTTGCAAACCTGCCTTTTTATGGTTTTTAGGCAGGTTTTTTTATTTAAAAACAATACTTATTACCTATGCCAAGAGAATTATATGTCTCTTCATCTACTTTTCCTGAACCGTATGGATCTGGCACACCAGATCCTAGATTATTATTTGATGTTTGAAATCCCATTGAATTATTAACAAAAAAATAATATTCCCCAGAAATAATTTTTTTATCCTGTATTGTATAGCAACTTTCATTGTCCTTACTGCAGGAATTAATAATAAGTATTAACGTCAATAAATAAAAAATTCTCATTTATTCATACTGTTTCCAGATGAATGTTGATCCATCAGCATTAACAGCTAAAACATCAAATTTTGCTCTTTCGGTTGTAACCTCCATACCAGGTACATTAATACCAGCTGGCATACCAGGTACAGTTATACCTTTAATATTAGGTTTTTCAGTTAAGAGTTTAGTAACTGCATCGTGAGGCACATGACCTTCAATAAAATAACCATCTATAAATCCAGTGTGGCATGATTGAAGAGTAACATCAATACCAGCTTTTACCTTGGCTGAATACATGTCGTTTGTTTTAATTGATTCAACATTAAAACCATTTTGTTCCATATTTGTTACCCATCCAGAACAACAACCGCATGTCGGGGATTGGTATACAACTAATTTTTCTTTTGTATCTTGCTCACAAGCAGATAACAGAAGAGTTAAGATTAAAACTATTTTTCTCATAATACAAATATCGTTCTTTTTTGAATATGATTCTTAATGAGGTAACGTTAAAAAAAGCATATAATTTTTTATCAAAAGATAAATGCCTGGATTATTTAATAAAAAGATTTTCAGAGGAAATTAATATATCAGAGAGATATGATAGTAATTATTCAAGAGCTTTGGCATTATTAATTATTGAGCAGCAAGTAAGCTTTAAGGCTGCAATAACAATTAAAGAAAGATTTTTAAAAATTATTAATAATCTTGATAATCTAGAAGTCTTACAAATTCATTCTGATGATTTACAATCAATAGGAATTTCTTACAGAAAAGTAGAGTATATTAAAAATGTTTATGAGTATTTTCAAAAATCAAATTTTAATTTTCAAAAATCATCTGAAGATGATGTGATTAAAGAATTAACTAAAATTAGAGGTATTGGTTTGTGGTCTGCACAAATGTTCTTAATATTTGTTCTTTACAGAATTAATATTTTTTCAAAAGGTGATTTAGCACTAATGAATAGTTTGCAGATTAATTATCAAATTGATGTTAAGAATACCGAACATGTTAATAAATTAATTGATAAGTGGTCCCCCTACAAGACAGTAGCATCATTAATATTATGGAAATCAATTGAAGAAAAATATTTTTATGCATAATATGTTATTTTTGTAGTAATGGAAAAAATTAAAGATTTATTAATTAATGCTTACTATGATATTATGTCTAATCCACTATTATCAGTCATAGTTAGAGTGATTTTTATTTGTTTAATATTAATACTTATTGCTTATTTTCTATTTTACGCAATAATATCTGCTGTCATAATAGTTCCTATATATTATATTTGGAAATATTTAAAATCTAAATAAATTGAAAAGACTTTCTAATAAAGAAATTATAAACGAATTATCACTTCTAAATAATTGGCTTTTGAGTGATAATCAAATTACAAAGGTTTATAAATTGGATTCCTTTATGGAAGTAATGAGTCTTGCAAATTTAGTATCTGATAAATCAGAACAAATTGATCATCATCCAAAAATGATCATAGACTTTAATCAAATTGAATTTATAATTACTACTCACAGTGAAGGTGGGATAACTAACCTTGACCTCTTATTAGCCTCTTTTATTGAAGAAACTTATAATGAATTGTTTAGTTAAATGAATTATAGAATATTAACTTTTTTTGTATTCTTAATTTTTATTTCCTGTTCAAAATTTGACTCCCAAGATGAATTAAGCACCAACTCTAATACTTTCCCTTTTTATGATAATTTATCTGAAGCTAATAACTTTCCGAAGATGTTCATATCAACAAATAATCAGGAAATTCTTGATGAACCCAAAATTAATGCTGAATTAAAGGTTATCGAGGATAACATTGAATTAGATTATAAAATTGGAATTGAGATTAGGGGTAGTTCATCACAAATGTTTCCAAAAAAATCTTATGGATTTGAAACTAGAAGTTCTGATTGGTCTGATGATATTGATGTTAATCTAGGAGGTTTTCCTGAAGAGGAAGATTGGATATTATATGGTCCATATTCTGATAAATCATTAATTAGAAATAAATTAACATTTGATTTATCAAATTCAATTGGCTATTCTGCTAGTAGAACAAAATTCTATAATCTTTTTATTAATAACGAGAATAAAGGATTATATGTTCTTTTGGAAAAAATTAAAAGAGATAAGAATAGGGTTGATATTTCTAAACTAGAAGCTGATTCAATTGAAGGAGGGTTCATAATAAAAATTGATAAACCAACTGGAGATGGTGAATCATGTTCTACTTGTTATGATGACTCATTCTCATTTAGTTCTAGATATGATACAAATGGAGACATTTCAGATCAGTCTAATATCTTTTTTATATATCATTATCCAAAACCTGATGATATTTCTCAAGATCAAAAAGATTATATTCAATCAGTAATTTTTGAGTTTGAATCGGTCTTATTATCTGAAAACAACGAAGAGTTACTAAATTTGATAGATCTTCAATCATTTATAGATTTCTTTATTATTAATGAACTTTCAAAAAATCCTGATGGATATAGGTTAAGCACATTTTTGAACAAAGACTTCAATGGAAAACTAAAGATGGGTCCGATTTGGGATTTTAATCTAGCATATGCAAATGTTGATTATTGTGATGGTGCAAATCCTGTTGGATGGATTTATAACTTCAATTCTATTTGTCCTGACGATATTTGGCAAGTTCCATTTTGGTGGGAAGATTTGATGCAGAAAGAAGTTTTTAAAACAGCTTTAAAGAATAGGTGGTTTTCACTTAGATCTTCATCATTAAGTAATTCTACAATTTTAAATACGATAGACTCTTACACTGAAAATTTAAAGTCAAATAAAATAACTGACCAAAACTTCTATGTATGGCCTGTATTAGGTCAATATATATGGCCTAATTTTTTTGTTGGATCAACTCACGAGGAAGAAATTGAATTTCTTAAAAGCTGGATTGATGATAGACTCGATTGGATGGATATGGAAATTAATTCATTAAACTAGGGTAATCTTTTTCCCATACTTGCTTCTAATAATTCAAACCAGTCCATTAACTCAATTTCAAAATCTTCGACCTGAGATAACTTTATTATTCTTTCTTTTTTTGTAGTCCCAATTACAGGGTAAATTTTTGATTCATGCCTAAGAATCCAATTTATCAAGATTTGATCTTGACTACATGAATACTTAGAACACATTTTTTCAATTTTCTCGGATAGAACCTTATTGTTTGAAGAAAAAAAGTTTCCTAAGGGACTGTATGCCATCGGTTTAATATTATTTATCTGCATATAATCAAGAGTCCCATCGAACATAGGTTGATAATTAGTTAAAGAAAAATTAATTTGATTAAATGATATTTTTAGATGTTTTTCTATTAGTGACATCTGAGAAACCGTGAAGTTAGATACTCCAAATGATCTTACCATTTTTTTATCCATTAGGTGATTTATTGTATCAGTTATTTCCTGAATATCCATTATTGGACTTGGCCTATGTAGCAATAGGGAATCAAGATAATCAGTGTTTAAGTTCTTGAGCGAATTTTCTACAGATTTAATTATATGACTTTTTGAATAATCATAGTGTTTTACATCAATTTTGAGTTTCTCACATGGATACATAATACCACATTTTGAAATATATGTCACTTTTTCACGATCGATTCCAGATAATTTAAAAGCTTTTCCAAAAGCTTCTTCAGTAGTGTAGCCTCCATAAATGTCAGCATGATCAAATGAATGAATTCCATTTTCATAGGCGCACTTAATTAATTCTGAAATTTCTTTGTATGAGTAATTAGCCCCCCAAGACCCCCAATTCATAGTGCCCGAAATTATTCTTGAAAGATTCATGTTTTATAGGGTAGTGATGAATGGTGAAGGATAACCTTTATTTCATCACCATATTTTTTATAGACAAAAGAATATTCTACTTTAATGTTGCTTGTCTCATTTTTAAAAGTATAATTACCCATTGCAATTCCAATATTTTCATTGACAATAATGTTTGAGTTATCAAAAAGTATTTCTGACCAGTTTGATAAAGCAAAACCATTATCTTCTTCACAAACTCTATTATCACCTGCAATAAAGTAGGAAAAAGCAGAATCTTTTGTGTTTCTGAACTGTTCATTGGCAGCTTTGGTAGGTTTAAAAAGAACCTGATTCTGAAAGTCATAAATTTTATCTAAAAAATCCCTAGTAAAGGACTCTAGAGATACCCTATCATTTGATAGTTTCCCCATTTTGATTATTCCTGAGGCCCATTCCTTTTGAATATTTATTATCTCTTCTTTTCTCATTTATGTTTTATGAATGTTAAAAATAAAGTATTTAGATTATTGTTCAATTGAGTTTGCAGAAAAATTTGTTATATCATTACCATCAGATTGATATTTTATCTCTATTGGATTACAACAAACCTCACAATCTTCAATGTAAGAGTCTTCATAAAGTGATTTATCAAATATCATTGATATTTCTTCCCAGCAATAAGGGCATTGAAAAAAAAACTCCTCAGTCATTAGAATAAGCTTAGGAAAATAGAAAACAGCATCACAATAAATACTAAAATTAAAAATGGTCTAAAAAAACTCATAGATAACATTCAATTAACATATACTTTATACATTTAAACTTAAACAAATTATAAATTAACTATGAAAAATTTTATTACAATTTTATTTTTAACTATTGGGTTTGCTTTAAACGCTCAATATTATTCAATATCATACATTCAAGTTCCTGTTGAGGATCAAGCTGAAGTGGCAAGATTGGAAACTCAATATTGGTCTAAGGTAGCTCAAGCTAATATTGATGCTGGTAATCAATCAGCATGGGGTTTATTTGCAAGAGTAGGCGGTTCATCTGATACATGGACTCATGCTTTTGTTAATGTATACGAATCAATAGATCAGATGATGAACCTTACAATATGGAATCCAGAAGAAGTTCTAGGAATATCTGCAAGTGAAATAGCTACAAACACTATGTATACTGGATATGCAGTACATCATTGGAAAATTCAGGACCAAATAGTTGGTGAAAATTCAGACTTTTCTGTTTGGAACTATGGGAGGCCTGATAATCTTGGTGGATTCGTTGGAGATAACATAGAAAACTGGAAGCCTTATTTTGAAAAAAATAATACCGGTAGATTAAATTGGGGGATTGCAACAAAAATTTTACCAGCAAATCAATCAACTGCAACAGTCATGACTTGGGATGGTTATGAATCAGCTGCAGATGCAATAAAAGTATTAGCTGGAGAGTCTAATGAAGGTGCTGGTCCATCCAATACTAATGTTGGTGAGTATATGCCAGATGGATTTATGAATAGAGTAGTTGTTCAAACTGTTATGTGGGTTGATTAATAATGAAGAAAGCTATTTTTATTTTATCATTTTTATTTAGCGTTTCGTTAAATGCACAATATTACATGATTACATTTGTTAATGTACCTGCTGAAAATCAGGAGGAGTTTGTAAATATTGAGACAGAATTCTGGGCAGAGGGTAAACAAGCAAATATTGATGCTGGAAATCAACTTGCATGGGGATTAGTAAGAAAAGTTGGAGGTAATCCTAATAATTCATGGACTCATGCTTTTATAAATGTCTATGAGTCTGCAGAAAAAATGACATCTCCTGGAATAGGACCATCGGGAAATCTTTCATCTTCGCTTGTTACTAATGGAACCTTATCTTCATATCAAGCTGATTTTCATTGGGTTGTTAAGTCATCCATCCCTCAATCTGGAGAAAGGTTAGATGGTCAGGTCACTGTATGGAATTTTGCAAATCCTAAAAACTTGAGTGGTTTTATAAATGAAAACATTAATTTATGGAAGCCATTTTTTGAAAGTAATGATACAGGAAGAATATCATGGGGAGTTGGACTCAAACTAAATCCTAGGAGTAATAATCTTTCAACAGTTATGACGTGGGATGGATACTCATCATTAGCTGAGGCACTAAATTCACTTGACATTGACCCTAGCTTTAATCCGCCGAGAGGTTCAAAAATGGATGAGTATGATCCAGATGGTTGGACTGCTCAGGTTATTGTCCAAGACATTATGTGGTTAAATTAACTACAAAAAACTAAATGAATAAAAAAGCTCCTTAGGGGGCTTTTTTTATGAAGATATCAATATAAGAGCCATTATAATCATTAATGCATTTTCTATAAAAGTTGCTTCAGTCATTGGGAGGTTGAGAGTAGTTCCAAGACAGGCACACTTTATATCCCTATTGTTTATAAGCGTTTGAGTTACACCAATAGTTGTAACACCGAGAACTAAGACAGTTAGTATCAAGGCAATATTAACTTTGAACCTAGTTAAAAACATTATACCTAATAATACTTCTATAAATGGGTATATGTAAGCATATATTGGGGCTTTTTTTGCAAAAGGGTCATACATCCTAAATGACATTGAAAATCCTTTAATGTCAAGAATTTTAAAAAAACTAAAAATAATATAGAAAAGACCCATAAAATCTAGCATTGCATTACTTAAATTCCAGGTTTTATAATTTAATAATATACTAGCAATGAATATATATCCAAGAATTATAAATAAAGGTTTAAGTTGTTTAATCTTACTTTCTTTTATAGTTACGTCACCATGAGTATCCAAAACGATGCCTTCCTCGTTAATTAAACTGTATTTTGGGGGTAAAGTTTCTTTTATTAGTGAAAGGCTTAAGGGATCCTTGGAGTAAATTACTGCTTCTCCTCTAGTTAGGTCTATCTGAACATTATCTACTCCATTCAAAGAGCCTAGCTTGTCCTCAACTGATGACTTGCACCCTTCACATGTCATTCCAGATATTTGGATTATACTTTTCATTGTGTAAAATTACCTAAATTTATACTTATATGTCAAGAATAAAAATAATACTTCTATTAACTCTATTTGCTCTAACAGTTTCTTGTAATGTGCATACTTTTACATTTGGTGAAGGACCCTCAGAGGGCTATTCTAAAGTTTTAAAACAACATAATTATATTGGAGGATTTATTTCAAACAAAACACCTGTAATTAATGAAATTAATGATGAAATCAACTATAGTATTATTATAAAACAATCCTTTTTTGATGGAGTATTTACTATTTTTTCATTTGGCCTATATACTCCTACAACAATTATTGTAAACAAATAGTAAATATTTGATATTTAGTTCATTAAAAATTATACTTCAAGTAAATAATTAGTGTCACTTTTACTTGAATATGTAAAATTAAAGTCAATTCTTCC
>CACHVZ010000015.1 GCA_902583445.1 uncultured Bacteroidota bacterium
CTTTTAATATTCTTTACTGTTCTTTTTAAAGTTGACTCAGAGATGTAAGTCTCAATAGCTAAATCAGAAAGACTTAGAAGTACCTGCTGATTCTTATCAATCTCAGGACCAAATTTTTCAAAAGATTTTCCTAATAATAGTAAGAAAACCTTTTTCATATTTTCAACTAATGTTATTTCATCATTTAGTTCATCTGAAGTTTCTAGAGTTTCTTCAGATTTATTTTCAATTATATCTTGATAGGCAGACATAATATCAAGTTCTCCTTTCATAGCTTTCTTTAGAATCATTCCTATGCTTAGCATTCTGTTTATTTCATTTGTTCCTTCATAAATTCTTCCAATTCTTGCATCTCTCCAGGCACTTTCAATTGGAGCTTCCGCTGAGAAGCCCATTCCTCCAAATATTTGAACCCCTTCATCAGCACATATCTGCATATCCTCAGAAATTGCAACTTTAAGTATAGAACATTCAACAGCGAATTCTTCTACACCTTTAAGTTCAGACTCTTGTTTAGTTAAACCACTAGCTTCATATTCATCTATCTTAGATTGTACATCACTAGCTGCACGATAACATGCTGATTCTCCAGCATAACAAGATGTTGCCATTGATGCAAGCTTCTCTTTTATAGCTCCAAAGCTAGAGATAGGTTGTTTAAACTGTACCCTATTATTTGCGTATTCAGTAGAAATACTTATTGATCTTCTTTGTCCATCTAAATTACCTGCACCCAATTTAATTCTACCAACATTAAGAGCATTCATGGCAATTTTAAATCCACCATTTCTCTCACCTAGTAAATTTTCTACAGGAACAATTGTATCTGTAAAGAATACTTGTCTAGTTGATGATGAGTGAATACCAAGTTTCTTTTCTTCTTCACCAAGTTTAATTCCATTATTAGCATCATTAGGAACTATAAAAGCAGTAATATTTTTATCATCTTCAATTCTTGCAAAAACTATAAACAAATTTGCAAATCCAGCATTAGATATCCACATTTTTTGACCATTGATCTTATAATGTTTACCATCATCACTAAGTTCTGCTTTTGTTTTACCAGAATTTGCGTCAGAACCTGCTGTAGGCTCAGTTAAACAATATGAACCAAACCATTCTCCAGATGTCAACTTTGGTAAATATTTTTGCTTTTGATCTTCGTTACCAAATAAGTAGATTGGAAGAATTGCTATGCCTGTATGAGCGCCATAAGCAGTTGCTACAGATCCAGATACTCCAGACACGTAGTCAACAGCAAGCATAGTTGAGACAAAGTCCATTCCCATACCGCCATACTTTTCTTCAAGAGAAACACCGAGTAAACCGAGTTCTCCAATCTTCTTCATTGCTTGAACAGTTAAATCATAATTTTTCTCTTCATATTTCATTTTATCCGGCCATATTTCTCTGTCCATAAAATCAATTATGGTTTCTTTCATCATTAATTGTTCTTCTGAAAAGTCTTCAGGAGTAAAAATCTCATCGGATAATGATTCCTTTAAAATAAATTCTCCCCCTTTAAGCATGGTTTTATGTTTTGTGGGCATATTTTTTTTTCTAAAATTCGTTTTTTTAATTTTTTGACACATTAAAATAACTAAATATTTACAATATTCATTGCATTAAATTAATTATAAAATACTGTTGATTAGTGATTTATAAATAAAAAAAAACTATTTCTAAATAAAATAAAATAATTTTTAAATATTTAAGAGCCACTGATAACTATTATCAAATACTTTAATCCATGGAGAAAACTTATCATTTCTTTCTTTAGGATAATAAGCCCAGTTATGAGGATAAATTGACCTTTCGAGATGCGGCATCATTACAAGATGTCTTCCATCATCTGAAACTAGCATTGCTGTATTGAAATCAGAACCATTAGGATTTCCTGGATATGAATCGTAAATAAATTTTCCAGCTATGGAATATTTATCCTCTGAGTATGGAAGATTAAATTTTCCTTCACCATGTGCAGACCATACACCTAGTTTACTGCCCTCCATTCCTCTTAACATAATTGAAGAAGATTCTTTAATTTCAACAGATGAAAATATGCACTCAAATTTTCCTGAGTCATTATGTAACATTTTAGGTTTATCAGAGTGGTCTTTATTAATTAATCCAAGTTCGATAAATAATTGACAACCATTGCATACTCCAAGGGATAGTGTGTCATCTCTATCAAAGAAATTTTCTAGAGCTTTTTTAGCAATGGGATTAAAAATAAATGAACCAGCCCATCCCTTAGCTGATCCTAGAACATCTGAATTAGAAAACCCTCCAACTGCAACCAAAAGTTGAACATCTTCTAGATTCTCTCTACCAGATATTATATCTGTCATATGTATGTCTTTCACATTGAAACCTACAGAACTCATCATAAATGCCATTTCTCTCTCAGAATTACTACCTTTCTCTCTTAATACAGCAGCATTAATTTTATTTCTGTTACTTGAGAGTAATGAGCCATCAAAATTTTTAGGAAACGAGAACTTAAGAGGCTGTTTTTTATAATTATTAAACCTTTCAATGGATTTGTTTTTTAGTGTCTGTTTTTTGTCAAAGTCCTTAGAAGTAGAATACCATATGTCCCTATATTTGTCTATATCAAAAGAGAATTCATCCTCATGGTTTAATATATTTAATTTACCATTTAGGTTTACATTACCAATTTTAAAACAATTTACACCTATACCAAAGAAAACTTTAGTTAAGTCAAATTCTGATTGAATTAAAACTCCTGGATTTTCAGAAAAAAGTAATCTAATTGAATCTTTACAATCTACTTCATTAAGATTGATATTCATACCAACATTATCACTGGTAAAACACATCTCAAGTAATGAGGTAATTAATCCACCAGATGATATATCATGTCCTGATAGAATTTTATCATCAATTATTAAATCTTGTATTAAATTAAATGAACTTTTAAATTTCTTAGAATCTCTAATAGTAGGGGATTCAGATCCAATTCTATTAAGTGTTTGACCAAAAGATGATCCTCCTAATTTATAGTCATCTGAAGAAAGATTTATATAAAAAATATCACCTTTATGTTTACTAAGAACTGGTTTAATAACTTTTCTAATATCAATGCAATGAGCAGATGCAGATATAATTACGGTACCAGGAGATTTTACTTTTTGCCCATCATATTTTTGAACCATTGATAGTGAATCTTTTCCAGTTGGAATATTTATCCCTAATGATATTGCAAAATTTGAACATGCTTCTACAGCATCATATAATCTTGAATCCTCACCCTCATTTCCGCATGGCCACATCCAGTTTGCAGATAGAGAAACTGAATTTATTCTATCTTTAAGAGGAGCCCATACAATATTTGTCAAAGATTCAGCAATAGAATTTATACTTCCAATTTTTGCATCTATTAAACCGGAAACTGGAGAATGTCCGATTGATGATGCAATTCCATGATAACCAGTATAGTCTAACGCAACAACTCCACAATTAGCAAGAGGAAGTTGAATCTCTCCAACTGTTTGTTGTTGAGCAATTCTTCCAGTTACACATCTATCAACTTTATTTGTAAGCCAATCTTTACATGCAACAGCCTCTATTCTTAAAACATCTTCCAGGTACTCATTAAATAGTTTTAACTCATATTCAATTTCCATGTAATTTGATTCTATTGATGAATCACTCATAATTTTTTTTGGTGCATCACCAAAAAGACTATCTAAATCAAGATCAATAGTCTCAATATGATTTGATAAATCTTTTACTCTAAATTTTTTATCAGCTGTAATTTTTCCAACCTTAAATATTGGAGCTCTTTCTCTATCAGCAATTTTTTTTACAAATTCATAATCTTTCTCTTTAATTATTATACCTATCCTCTCTTGAGATTCATTACCAATTATTTCTTTGTATGATAGAGAGGGGTCTCCAACAGGAAGTGAATCTAAATATATTTCACCTCCAATATCCTCAACTAACTCTGAAAAACAATTAAGATGTCCACCTGCTCCATGATCATGTATAGATATTATAGGATTTTCATCCATCTCAAACAAAGATCTAATTGTATTTGTAACTCTTTTCTGCATTTCTGGGTTAGATCTTTGAACAGCATTTAATTCTATTGCATCATTATAGCTACCAGTATCTGTAGATGAAACAGAGGCGCCACCCATACCTATTCTGTAATTATCACCTCCAAGAAGTACTATGATATCCCCTTTTTTAGGAGTTTTTTTCATTGCCTGACTCAATTCCCCAAACCCAACACCACCTGCTAACATTATGACTTTGTCAAAAGATTGTAAATTATTGTTTTCGTTATGCTCAAATGTAAATAAAGAACCAACTATAAGCGGTTGTCCAAAACAATTACCAAAGTCAGAAGCACCATTAGATGCTTTTACTAAAATATCTAATGGTGTTTGATACTTCCAAATTCTTTCTGAAATATTTTTTTCCCATGGTTTATTATTATCTAACCTCGAATATGGAGTCATGTATACAGCTGATCCAATTAGTGGTATGGAACCAGTTCCACCAGAAGCACGATCTCTAATTTCTCCACCTGAACCTGTAGCTGCTCCGTTGTATGGTTCAACTGTTGTTGGAAAGTTATGTGTTTCTGCTTTTAGTGAGATTATACTATCTATCTCTTTATTAATATAGAAACTACTTTTATCAGGGAATTGAGGTTGAAATTGAACAATATTAGGGCCTTCAATAAATGCTACATTATCAGAATATGCTGAGACAATCCCAATTTTATTTGCCTCAGAAGTGTTTTTAATTAAACCAAATAGGCTCTCTTTTTTTTCTTTTCCGTCAATTATAAATTTTCCATTAAATATTTTGTGCCTACAATGTTCAGAGTTTACCTGTGAAAATCCATAAACCTCAGAGTCAGTTAATGCTCTTCCTATTTTTTTTGATAACTTTTCTAGATATGAAATTTCAAACTCGTCAAGTGCTAATCCTTGTTCATCATTGTAATCTTTTATATTATCAATAATTAATTTTTTTTCAGGATTAAGAATGTTTACAAAAACTTTTTGATTCAATTCATCATATTTCTGGTGAATCATTCTGTCGAAGTATCTATTAATTATTACATTATTGAACTCTTCAATACGTATCAAAGATTCAACTCCCATATTTTTTGAAATCTCAACTGCATTTGTACTCCATGGAGAAACCATTGAAGACTTCGGTCCAATAAACTTTTCCTCAATTGTATCTTTATTAATTATTGGCGAATTAAGTGCCCAGGATATTTTTTCTAAATTGTCAGCTGATAATTTTACAGAGGTTTCTACAGCGAATACTTTTGATTTTGAATCACCAAAAAATAATATCATTTCAGAATATTAAGATGTAAATTTAATTGATTTAAAATTACATTTGAAGTTCATTCATATTTTTATATGAAGAATTTGAGTTAATAAGTTCATCATGTGTTCCTTCTGCTAATATTCTGCCTTTATCAATTAAAATTATTTTATCACATTTTTTAATTGTTGAAAACTTATGAGCAATTATTAATGAAGTTTTGTCTACCATTAACTTATCAATTGCATCTTGAATTTTCTTTTCTGATTCACTATCTAAAGATGATGTAGCTTCATCTAAAATCAAAATTGATGGACTCTTGAGCATTGCCCTGGCAATTGTTAGCCTTTGCTTCTGTCCGCCTGAAAGCTTACCTCCATAATCACCTATATTAGTGTCATATTTTTCGCTTTGTTCAAGTATAAATTCGTGAGCATTAGCTTCTTTTGCAGCATTTATAATATCTCCATCTACAGAGTCTAAATCTCCAATTCTTATATTGTTCATAATTGTATCATTGAAAAGGATTGATTCTTGAGTAACAATAGATATTTTTTTATATAAAGACTCACGAGTGATAGAGGATATTTCCATCCCATCAATGCTTATTGATCCAGAGTCAGAATTATAAAATCCATTTAATAAGTTTGCAATAGTCGTCTTTCCACTTCCAGAGGAACCAACCAAAGCAACACTCTGACCTTTCTTGATTGTGAAAGAAATCTTATCCAATATTTTTGATTGTCCGTATGAGAAATCAACATTTTTAAATTCTATTTTATCTTTAAATGTTTCAAGTAATTGATCTCTATTTGAATCATTGTCAGGTTTAAATTCAATTATTTCAAACACCCTTTCAGCTGCAGCATTTCCCTTTTTTATACTGTAAAAAGATTTGCTCAAATTTTTAGCTGGAGTTAAAATATTATAAGCAAGACCCATAAACACAATAAATGTTGTTCCAGAAATTGTTTCATCAATTAATACCATTTTACCTCCAAACCAAAGAAGAACTCCAATAACTAGAATACCCATAAATTCACTAAATGGACCTGCTAAGTTTTTTCTGTTTATTACCTTATTAGAAAATTTGTATAGCTTTTCATTTATACTATTAAATTTTTGATTAAAAAATGATTCTGAAAGAAAAGACTTAATAACTTTTTGACCACTTATAGTCTCATCAATCATAGAAAGAAAATTACTTTGTTGTTGTTGGACCTCTTTGGAATCCTTTCTAAGTTTTTTACCAATTATTGAAATTATAAATCCTGAGATTGGAATAAACAGGATTACAAATAAAGTCAACTCAGGACTAATTGTAAACATTACAATCAAAGTGAACAAAATTGTTAGAGGTTCTCTAACCATTAGCTCTAAAATAGAAAGATATGAAGTCTGAATTTCTAGTATATCTGCAGTAATCCTGGACATCAAATCGCCCTTTTTCTTGTTTAAGAAATAGGAAATAGGCATGGAAATTACTCTGGAGTATAGTTTACCCCGTAGGTTTTTAAGTAAACCATTTTTTAAAAAAGTTATATTATAGAGCGCCAAGTAATTGAATAAATTTTTCATTAAAAAAAAGAAAATTACAATCCCAACAACTAAAATTAGTGTTGATGATATATCAGTCTCTAATTGTCTTGATATATAATAGTTAAAATAATCTTCTAAGTATTCTCTAATGTTACTGATTCCAGAATACTCTGGCTCTATGTAAACGTCCCTAGTTTGTTTAAAAAGTACATCAAGCATTGGAATAAACGATACAAAAGCTAAAGCGCTAAAAATTGCATAGAGAATATTAAATACAATGTTTAATACTCCATGATAAGTGTAATCTAGACCATATTTTAGAACTCTAGTAAAGTAATTCATTTAAAAAGTTTTCTCTTTAATTGAGTATTTATTTTTACTAATATTAAATTTAATTATTATCTCAGCTAAAAATCCCGCTATAAAAAATTGGGCACCTAATATTACTGTGATTAAAGCAATATAGAACTCAGGTCTTGATGTTATTAGTCTTGAGGAAGTATCTATGAAAAGTTTATTATACCCAAGGTAAATTGTAAATAAAATACCAACTAAAAACATTATAGTGCCTAAAGTCCCAAAAAAATGCATTGGTCTTCTACCAAATTTTTCAGTAAACCATAAAGTAATTATATCAAGAAACCCTCTTATAAACCTCTCATTGCCAAATTTGGTTTTACCATATTTTCTAGCTTGGTGTTTTACAACATGTTCACCTATTCTATTAAATCCTTGATTCTTTGCAAGTATAGGAATGAACCTATGCATATCTGCATATAAACTTATTGACTTAGCAACTTCCTTCTTATATACTTTTATACCACAATTAAAGTCATTTAGATTAATTCCTGAAAAAACTCTGGCAACCAGATTAAAAAAATAAGAAGGGATTCTTTTAGTAATAAAGGAATCATGTCTTTTCTTTTTCCAACCAGAGATCAAATCAAGATCATTATCTATAAGCTTCTTTATCATTAATGGAATTTCTTCAGGCGAGTCTTGAAGATCTGCATCCAAGGTAGCGATATACTTTCCTTTTGCTTCTGAAAAACCAACACTCAAAGCTTGAGATTTTCCATAGTTTTTGATGAAAGAAATTCCTTTTCGATTTGAATTATTTTGACTTATACTCTTAATTGCATCCCATGATGAGTCATTGCTCCCATCATCAATGTAAATAACCTCATAATCTAAATCTTTATATTTAAAAGATAATGATATCCAATCATCAAGTTCCTTTAGTGACTCAGATTCATTAAAAAGAGGTATGATGATTGAAACATCCATAAATTTAATTAAGCAGGTTTATTTTTCTTAAGTGCTAATCCGGTTATTAATGAAATTATACTACCAAAAAATAAAGCTGATCCAAGACCAAATACAGCAATCATTGAAGGAGAAGTGAAAAATTCAATACTACCCTCAATTGCTTCTATCATTTCATCTGTAAGCTCAGGGTTCTGTTGAATTGCCTGATCAATTGAATACTCCATTACTTTAGTCATAGTTTCTGGATCAAGGACTGTCATCTGAAAAATTCCGTATATAAGACCAACAATTGACCCCACCATACAAATACCAAGTCCTATTTTAAATCCTTCTCCTAAGCTTATGAAGCCTTCATTTGCTTTTTTGAAAGCTAATTGTCCAAATACAATAGCTCCAACAGTTAGAATAAAGCCTACAATATTCTGAAGAGAACCTTGTTCGATGTGCATGTCCATTAAGAATAACATCAGTGCAAATGCAACTGTAACTCCCCCTAGAAGAAGTCCATAATTAATTATTACTGATTTTAATGTCCCATTAGTTTGTATCATTTTGTTTGTGTTAAATGTGAAAAGCAAAATTAAGCAATTATAATGATAGGATATATGAAAAAAATTTTAAATTTGCACTCACTTTTGAGCTATGAAAAGTAATACACATCCTGAAAACTATAGGTTAGTCGCATTTAAAGATATGTCTAATAATGATGTATTTATTACTAAATCAACAGTAGAGACAAAAGAAACTACTAATATTGATGGTGTAGAGTATCCACTATTTAAATTAGAGATTTCAAGAACATCTCATCCTTATTATACAGGTAAATCAAAACTTGTAGATACTGCTGGTAGAGTTGATAAGTTTAGAAGTAA
>CACHVZ010000016.1 GCA_902583445.1 uncultured Bacteroidota bacterium
AAAGTCATCATTATTAAATATTGAGTCACTTAATTCAACTCTGCTAATAAATGTATAGGCTGTTTCATCTTTACTAAATGGAGATAAACTTAAAACTCCTTTTTTAGTGAAACTATTTGAAAGTAAATTCAAATTATTATAAACTACCTTAGAGTTTGGATAAAGATTTGAAATTAGCTGATTGTTTTCAAGAATATTTTTTGTAACACTTAAATCATTTATGTTGAAAATTTTAACTGACTCTAAAGGAATAAAATCTAATTCGGAAATATTAGAATTTTCAATTTTACTACATGATGCAGTTATTAATAAGAAAAGAAATAATATTATTCTTACTAGAAATTTCATTAGTTGAGTTGAAGAATTTGTTGATTAGACTTAATTTGAAATGATTTTCTGTGATATTTTGTTCTGCCATATTTCTTAATCATATCTATATGATATTTTGTTCCATATCCCTTATTTTTTATCCAATCATACTCGGGAAACTTTATATGTAAATTAGACATATATTCATCTCTATATGTTTTTGCTAATATAGAAGCTGCAGCAATATTTTGATACTTTTGATCACCTTTGATAATACACTTATGTTTTAAATCTCTGTATGGCTTAAATAAGTTTCCATCAACTAGTATGAAATCAGGTTCAATATCTAAGCCTTCTAAAGACATATGCATTGCCTTAAAAGTAGAGTTTAAAATATTTTTTTTATCAATGTGTGATGAGTTGACAAATGCAACTGAGTATGCTAATGCATTTTTTTCAATATATTTTTTAAGTTCTAGCCTTTTTTTTGGGGATAGCTTTTTTGAATCGTTAAGATCTTTATTTTTTAAATCTTTTCCTAGTATTACAGCAGCAGCTGTTACAGGGCCTGCTAGACTTCCTCTACCTGCTTCGTCAATTCCTGCTTCATACTTAAATTTTGAAAACTTATTCATTAACATTTTTAATAAAATCAAATTTTAAAAGAAATCTTACCTTAGTATGAAATTACAAAATAGATGCAGAAGTTTTTTCTGGTAACAAGCTTTTTTTTAATTCCAATAACTTTAATTGCCCAGACTGATGATATTGAGGGTAAATTTAAAGCTCAGGTAAAACAAAAAAAAATAGAGGAAGAAGCAAATAAAAAAACAGACACTCTAACCACTGAATATTATAAAATTTATTACATAGATGGAAGGATAGAAACTGTCGATACATCTCTTTCGATAACAAAAGACTACAAATTTAACTTTACAAGAAAGGACAACTTTGAATTAATTAAAATGTCAAATGTTGGCCATACATATAATAATTTAGGATATAATTTTAGTCATTATGATTACCCTAAGATGGGTGCGTTAGGAAAACACTTTAATTATTTTGAAAAAGATGATATTGGTTATTACGAAGTTCCAACTCCATTCACTGAATTATTTGCTAAATCTACCTTTGAACAAGGACAAATTTTAGATGCATTAATTTCAATTAATTTTAATCCAAATTATAACGTTACTCTTGCTCATAAAGGTTATAAATCTCTTGGAAAGTATGTGTCAACTAAATCTAGAGGTAATCAATTTAGGCTTTCATCAATTTTTAACTCAAATAATGATTTAACTAAAGTTAAATTACATTTTACTTCTCAAAACCTCTTTAATGACGAAAATGGAGGACTTGATCCTGATAGTATTTATTTCTTTGAACAAGCACCAGATTATTTTGTCCTAGATGATTCTGGTAATCAAATTCAAAATGATGATGGAACTTATGAAATGATATATTATGATGGATACCTTGACAGATCTAGACTTGGTCCTAATATAGTTGCATCTGGAAGTTTGTATTCAAAAAGATTTTTTACAGACATCTCAAGAGTAATTATAAATAAAGCTAGAAAAAACACATCTTTAATTTTTGGTTATCAGTATACCCATGAGTATAAAAAACTCAATTTTAAAGAAAATAGAGGTGGTAGATTCTTTGGTGATTTTTTTTCTGTAGACCCTGAAGATAAATCGATTAATGATTTGTCCAGATTTATTTTGGATGAAAATATATTTTATCTAAAATCTAATTTGAATAAAATTGGTATTATCCATTTGCAGTTCAAACAAATTAAATGGAAAAACAGTTATCAAATTGAAAGTGATTTGGATTTAATTGACATGTTAAATCCTAAGCAATCTAAAATTTCAATTAATTGGAAAAAAGATTTATCAATTTTTAGTTTCTATTTTGATTTTGACAACTCACTAAAAGATTCTTTTAAGTCAAATAAAATTGAATTAGGAATTGAATCTAATTTTTTAAAAAATTTCAAATTTGCAATATCTGGAACACAATTTGAAAGGTCTCCAAACTTCAATTTTATTTTACATAGGAGTCAATATGAAAGTTATAATTGGTATAATCCCAATTTGAGTAACGAAAAAATATCAAAAGTATCTCTAGATATTTCTTATAAAAATTATGTTAGTTTAAGTGGTGAGTACAATATAATTGACAATTTTACTTTCTTTAGAGAATCAGCCAATCCATTATTAGGAGAATTTGATTTTTTTAGAAGAGCTATTCCTAATCAATCAATAAATGAAATTAAATATTATAAGGTTAAACTATATAGTAATATTCCTATTGGAAAGTTTTCAATTATAAACACAGCTCAATATCAAAAGAAAGATCAAGTTGTTGAGCTAGAAGAATTATCTGCAGTTAATGTTCCAGAATGGTTAACTAGAAATACTATAATGTATTCTTCTAAATTATTCAATAAATCTCTTGATATACAAACTGGAGTGACATTTAATTATTTTACAAAATTTTGGGCAAATATCTATAATCCACTTATATCTGAGTTTGTTGTTCAAAATTATACAGAAATAGGTGAGTTTCCAAGATTTGATTTATTCTTTAATGCCAAGATTCAGCAAACAAGAGTTTTTATAAAAGTCGAACATTTGAACAGTTCTTTCAGTGGTTATGATTACTACTCAGACCCTTTTACTCCATACAGAGATATGTCTGTTAGATTAGGTTTAGTTTGGAATTTCTTTCAATAAAATAAAAATGAGAGATTTTTATGTTATAGGGGTAATGTCAGGAACTTCATTAGATGGTGTAGATTTTGTTTATGTCAAGTTTACTCAAAATGATACTTGGAATTTTAAAATTATCAACACAAAAACATATAAATATGAAGACTCAATAACTGAATTTCTGATTGATATATCTAAAAAGGGTATTAAGGAGATTAAAAAAATTGATATTGAATATTCTAAGAAGTTGGCAATATATATTAGCCAATTCATAGATGAATTTTCCATCAATAAAATTGATTTTATTAGTTCTCATGGACACACTGCAATTCATGATCCTTCTAATTCATTTACATATCAAATTGGAAATTTACCTATTTTATCTAAGCAAACTAATCATAATGTAATTTGTGATTTTAGAGTTCAAGATATAGAGCTAGGTGGACAGGGAGCTCCTCTTGTTCCAGTTGGTGAAAAATATTTATTTCATGAATATGATTCATTTATAAATCTAGGAGGGTTTGCTAATATTTCAAATCATGTAGGGGAAAGTTTGGTTGCTTATGATATATGTCCAGTTAACATCGTACTAAATAATCTATCAAAAAAAATTGGAAAAGACTATGACAATAAGGGATCTATTGCTTCGTCGGGAAAACTTATTTTAAATCTTTATGAGGAATTGGAAAAATTAGAGTATTATAAATCAAGTCCACCTAAGTCATTAGGAATTGAATGGGTAGATGCGAATATATTTCCATTAATTAATAAATATTTTGATTATCCAATAGAAGATTTATTGAATACCTTATCAAATCACATTGCAAATCAAATTTCAAATAATTTGAAAGATATAGATAAAGTTTTAGTTAGTGGTGGTGGAACATATAATGATTATTTGATTGATATAATTAGATCAAAAACAGATTCTGAAATCATAATTCCATCGAAAAATATAATTGAATTTAAAGAGGCTTTAATTTTTGGATTTTTAGGAGTCTTGAGACATTTAAATATCAATAATTGTTATTCTTCAGTTACAGGTGCATCAAAAGATCATTGTTCTGGAAATTTTTTTTTATTAAATTAGTTGTTTACCATAAATCACACTTATGAAAAAAACATATCTACTTATTTTATCTCTAATCTCGCTAAATATATGTGCACAAAATATTACATGGCAGAATGTTAATATAAATGTTCCATTTGAAAATACAGATTCTGTATATAATCTAATTGATGGATTTTATTCTAATATTCAAATACCTGAGGGTGTTAGAGTTTCTCTATGGAGTATTGAATATAAAGGCTCAAATGAAAAGGCTACCCATGTTTTAAATTTTGCTGGCTCAAAAGAGGCACTGGCTGAATTTGAATCCAGAAAATTAACTCCAGAATGGGATGCATATGTGTCAAAATTAAATTCTTTAACTAGTCGTGACGGATTTTCTGTCACAGCAGGTGTTACTCTTGTTAGATATAATCTAGATAAATGGCAACAGCCGATTGCTCAATCACACCAATGGAAAATAAAAGATCCAATTAAGTTTTTAACTGCTTTTGCTAATTTAATGTCTGCCTTTAATGATGATTCTGGCTATGTTTCTATTGGTCAGACTACTCATGGAGTTGAAAATGGTGAAACTCATTATATATACGTAACTTATCCTGATCTAATTTCTGCTTTGGACTTTGGGAATGCCCAAAATAAAGATCAAGCAGAGGCTATTACCAAATGGATAGAAGATACAAAAGATGAAGAATATACTAGGAGTATTACAAGGGTTATGCTTCAATCATGGGAATAAATTTAAATTAAATGGAAACAATATTATTAGGAATATTTATTCTAGGTTATTTAGGAATAACACTAGAGCATAGTTTAAAAATTGACAAACTTATACCTGCTTTAGCAATGATGGCTTTTTTATGGGCATTGATTGCAATATTTAATATACCGGTATTTGAAGTTGATACTGAGTTACGGGAACTAATACCAACAAAAATAAAGAAGATAATGGCATATCATTTATCTCACACTTCAGAGATTCTAATCTTTCTTTTAGGTGCAATGACTATTGTTGAGATTATTGATTACTATAATGGTTTTGAAAAAATTAAATCATTCATAAGAACTAAATCAAAGAAAAAATTATTGTGGATATTTTCAATTTTAGCATTTGTTTTATCTGCCATAATTGATAATTTGACAGCTACTATTGTTCTAATTACAATTCTTCAGAAAATTATTAGAGATAAAAACTTAAGATTATGGTTTGCAGGTTTAATTGTAATTGCAGCAAATGCAGGAGGAGCATGGTCTCCAATTGGAGATGTAACTACAACAATGTTATGGATAGCTGATAAAGTTACCGTTCCAATGTTATTGTATTATGTATTTATTCCTTCAGTAGTGTGTATGATAGTACCAGTATATATTGCATCATTTCTTAAACCTTTTAGAGGAAATTTAGAAAAAATAGATAATGATGAGAGTAGTATAACTAAAATAGGTACTAGAATGCTTTGGTTAGGATTATCAGCTATTCTTTTTGTGCCATTTTTTAAAGTTTTTACTGGCCTTCAACCTTATGTAGGTATGATGCTTTCACTTGCTATAGTTGCAACATTTGCAGAAATATACAGCGGTACTAAATTTAATATTTCTACTCCTAACGAAGATAGTATTATGCATAGTAAAAGTCCTGTTCATTCTGCATTAACTAAGATTGAGCTTCCAAGTATTTTATTCTTTTTAGGAATTTTGATGGCAGTAGCAGCACTAGAATCAATTGGATATCTTTTTGAGTTTGCTCAATATTTAGAAACTGTTATTCCTGATATTAGAATAGTTGCAGGTTTCTTAGGTCTTGGATCAGCAGTAATTGATAATGTTCCTTTAGTAGCTGCATCAATAGGTATGTTTTCTCAACCAGTTGATGATTCTTTGTGGCATTTAATTGCGTATGCAGCAGGTACAGGTGGTAGTGTGCTTGTAATTGGTTCTGCAGCTGGAGTTGTTGCAATGGGGATGGAAAAAATTGAGTTTTTCTGGTATCTTAAAAATATAGGATGGTTAGCATTCCTTGGGTTCCTTGCTGGATTTATAACATTTGTATTATTTGAGGCATATATTCTTTAATCACTAATATTGAATTATAAGCAAACTGAGAATTGGATTTTAAATCGTCTACCATTTTATCAGTCTCAAGGTTCTAAAGCATATAAACCAGGTCTTGATAATATAAAATCTTTTGTTGACCATCTCAATATTAATACTCAAGATATAAAGCTTATTCATGTTGGAGGCACAAATGGAAAGGGAAGTACCTGTGCATATCTATCATCAATAATTCAAGAGTCAGGATATAGGGCGGGTACATTCACATCACCTCATTTTTTTGATTATAGAGAGAGAATTAAAGTAAACAATAATAAAATCGAAAAGGATTTTATTTCACAGTTTATTATAAATAATCGTGATATAATTGAAAAACTGGAACTTACTTTTTTTGAGCTTTCATTTGGAATGTCACTATCCTATTATATTGAAAAAAATGTAGACTATGCAATAATTGAAGTAGGGCTAGGTGGAAGATTAGATGCTACAAATATTATTAATCCAATTTTATCTGTAATTACAAATATTTCATATGATCATACAGAAATATTAGGAGATACATTAGAAAAAATTGCATTTGAAAAAGCTGGAATAATAAAACAAAATACTAAGGTAATAATTGGTGAAAGAGATAAAGACACAGAAAATGTTTTTATTGATATAGCAAAAAAAAACTTTGCAGAAATAATATTTGCGTCTGATTACAAATCAAAATTTGAAAATTCAGATATAGAATATTTTAACAAAAATATTAAAACAGTTGTCCAAGTTTGTAGGAGTCTAAATGATGAAAAGATAAATGATAATAGTATAGAAAAAGGTATTTTAAATGTTGATATAAATACTGATTTTTATGGAAGGTGGACAGTTTTAAATGATTCCCCAAAGATTATATTTGATTCCGCTCATAATGAGTCAGGTTTTATTCATTTGTCTAAACAATTAAGTTTATTAGAATATGATAGACTATTTTTTATTTTAAGTTTTGTTAAAGGAAAAAATGTTAAAAAATTAATTAGTTATCTTCCAAATAAATCTTTAATCTATTTTACTTCTTCTAATATATCAAGGTCTATGAATCATGATGAAATAGAAGAAAGTATTGGTGAAAATATTAATTTTAACAAAAATCCAAGAATGATATATAGTAATATATTAAGTGGTGCTTCACCTAATGATTTGATCATAATAACAGGAAGTAATTATATTGCGAAAGAAATTTTTTCATGAAAAAAAGATTTTTAATTTTTTTGTTTCTGTTGTTAAACTGTTCATTGGTTTTTTCTCAAATTACAACTGATAGACCAGATCAGACTGAATCTGCAGTTGTTTTATCCTCAGGTCAAATTCAGGTTGAATCTGGCATTTCAATTGAAAATTCTCAGTCTAATATTAATACTCTTTTTAGGATTGGTATAATTGAAGGAATTGAGATAAGAATTAACAGTAATTATTTAATAAATGATAAATTATCGTTTATGAAAAAATCATCATTTAGCGATTTTGAGGTAGGAGCTAAGTTTAGAATCTTTGATAAAAATCAAAATAATACAAAAGTTGCTTTTCTTTATCACCTTTCAATTCCTAGTGCAATTGAAGTATTTTCTAATAATGTCTATGGTCTTCTGAGTAGATTAAATGTTTCACATGACCTAAATAATGAATCTCAAATTGGCTATAATTTAGGCTATAATAAATTTAAAAAAATGGATGGACAATTTATATATACAGTTGTTTATGGAAGGAGCTTAGATTCTTTTGGAATATTTTTTGAAATCTTTGGGGATGATTCTAAAAATAGTTCTAACATTAATTTTGATTCAGGAATTACATATCTGTTAGACAATAAAAAACAGCTTGATCTATCTATAGGTAAGGGTATAAATAACGACATGTTTTTTATTTCTGGAGGAATTAGTATTAATATCGACTAAATCAGATTAAAGAAACCCTATCAATCTAGGTGTATTTTCTTTGTAACTCTTGTAGCTATCAAGATGACCCCATTTTTTTTCGCCACTTTTTTCTAAAAGATTTATTCCACTAACATTAACTAAAAGTAAATATGTGAAAATAGGAGAAATTAGTGTAATATATTGAAGCCCCTCAAGTGATGAAAAACTAATTAATGAGATTCCAAGCCACAGTATTATTTCACCCAAATAGTTTGGATGCCTTGAGTACTTCCATAGACCAATTGAAATAAATTTATCTTTATTATCGTCCATTGCTCTAAACTTTGTTTTCTGAGAATCAGCAATTATTTCTATTGTAAATCCAATTGTAAATATAATTATTCCAATAATTGTTGTACTAGAAAAAATTATTCCATTAGCTATACCTGTCAATGCACAAATTGAGCATATTGTAACCCACATTCCTGATAGACTAAATGTCATAAAAAACCATGAAAAAGATTTTTTTATCTCATTAAACCTTCTGTCTTTCCCTGCTTTTTTAATCCTTAGAAATAAAAATGTTCCTAGTCTTAATGACCAAATAATTATAAAAGTTGATAATGCTAGACTTCCTAAATTAATTGAATCTACTGTATTTGTTTTAAAAAAAATAAAAAAAACAGACGACACGTATGATATAGT
>CACHVZ010000017.1 GCA_902583445.1 uncultured Bacteroidota bacterium
AATGACCAAGCTTATTGAGTCAAATACAACAATTCCAACAAAAAAATCACAAGTTTTCTCTACTGCAGCTGATAATCAGCCATCTGTAGAAATTCATGTTCTACAAGGTGAGCGACCTATGGCTAAAGACAATAAAACTATTGGGAGATTTCATCTTGATGGAATTCCACCTGCACCAAGAGGTGTTCCTCAAATAGAAGTTATATTTGATATTGATGCTAATGGAATAATTAATGTAAGTGCACTGGATAAAGCTACTAACAAATCACAGGATATTAGAATTGAAGCCTCTTCTGGTCTAACAGAAGAAGAGATTGAAAAAATGAAAAAAGATGCTGAGGTTAATGCTGAAGCTGATTCAAAGGCTAAAGAAGAAGTTGATAAACTTAACAGTGCTGATCAAATGATATTCCAAACTGAAAAACAGCTTAAAGACTTTGGTGATAAACTATCTGATGATAAAAAGAAACCAATTGAGTCTGCTTTTGAGGATTTGAAAAAAGCATATGAATCAAAAGATCTAGAAAAAATTGATGAGACATTAAATGCTATAAATGAAGCTTGGAAAAATGCCTCAGAGGAGATGTATAAAGCACAAGCAGAAAGTGGTTCTGGTCAACCTGGAGAAGGTCCTTCGTCAGATAACCAAAATACAAACACTGATTCAAAAGGTGATGACGTACAGGATGTTGATTTCGAAGAAGTAAAAGAAGAATAGTTCTTGATTGATAATAAATTAAAAAAGCTTATTCTTAAAGAAGCTAACGATAGGTGCAAGGGTACTCTTGTTTCTACTCTGGATATAAATTTTACAGATGTTGGAGAAACCTTCTTAGTTGCTGAAATGCAAGTTACCCCAAATCTTCATCAACCTGCTGGTGTCCTTCATGGTGGAGCTACTGCTGCGCTAGCAGAAACGGTTGGAAGTTCAGCTGCTGCAATTTTTTCAAAAAAAGAGAACCAGATGTTAAGAGGCGTTGAATTGTCTATTAATCATGTTAGGGGAATAAGTGAAGGTACCGTTATTGCAAAAGCTGAACCAATTCATATGGGAAGAACAATGCAGCTTTGGAAAATATCTATTAAAAACAAAGAAGGTAAAGATATTTCGTTCGCAAAACTGACCACGTTAACAATTAATAAGTAAAACTCATAAAAAAACTTTTATATTAATTTGTCAAAATGTAAATTTGACACATTAAAATATTTATATGAAAAGTGTTATTATATGTGACATGGAAGGCTTAATTACAAACATGAACGACGGTGCTGTTAAAATGTTTGGTTATCCTTCTGATGAATTAGTTGGCATTAAAAGAGTTTCAATTTTTTCACCTGGAGAAATAGTTCTTCAAAACGTTTTAGGTTGGCTAAAAGATGCAAATCAGACTGGTGAACATATTTCTAAAACCAATTTTATAAGAAAAGATGGTTCAAAATTTGCCGCAAAAATTAAAATAACCCCAAATTTTGGTAATGGAAAAAATAATCCACAAACAGGATATTGTGGTATTACTGAAGTAATTGATGAGGAAGTTAATATACCTATTAGCTTTATTACAAAAATCATAAAAGGTGTTGCTATAACTAGAGTTGGTTTTGCTTCTGCCTCTTTATTTCCAGTTTTTGCAATTGGATGTTATTATGCTGGAATTGGAGATAATCTATTTAGCCCAATATCTCTTATTCTGACTACTTTTGGAATATTATTCTTTCATCTATTTTCAAACTTATATAATGATTACTTTGATGTTACACATGGTACAGATGAAGCTAACACGGAATACTTTAATGCAGGAATGGACTCAACAATTCTTCAGGGTGCTCAGTTGTCTGGAGGTAGTAGGGCAGTAGAGCTTGGTCTAATAACTTTAAAGGGGACTAAAAGCCTCGCTAATGTTATGTTTATTTTAGGTCTACTTACTGCTGCTGGAATTTTATATACAAGTTATGTAAATACTGGATCTACGTTTAATGCATTTTATGCCGCAATAATCGCCTTAATTGGAGTATTTGTTGGATATTTTTATACTGCTAAACCAGTAAGACTCTCTTCTAGATACGGTTTAGGAGAACTTTCAATTTTTCTTTCATTTGGACCTCTACTAACATTAGGTACTGGATTTGCTATTGCTAATGAAACAATTCAGTTATTTTCAAATGAATTTTACAATTTGATTTTACTTGGAATTCCAATTGGTCTATTGACAACTAATATTCTCTTTATAAATCAATACCCTGACTATGCATCAGATAAAAAAGTTGGTAAAAATCACTTAGTTGTTCTTTTGGGTAAAAAATCATCAAGATGGATTTATGCGCTTAACTTAGCCATAGCTGTAGGCTCTCTTTACTACATATCAGAAAATATTTTAAATCAAACTCAAGGATCTTTGTTCTTGTATTTGTTAATTCCTGTAACAATGATATATTCATATTACTTAATTGCTGGATTATTTAAGCACTACAATAGCAGATCTTTGATTAAATATAATATTCATACTATTTATTTTCATATGTTATTCTCCTTTATTTACATGGTAATTTTAGCTAATTTCCAATAATGTTTCTTTGGGATAAATCATATAATTTAAAGAATTTTTGGTATTATATTTTAGGATCATTTATAATTATTCTGTTTAGTACACTTGGTCAAATTCCATTAATGTTTTTCTTACCATCTGAGATACCAAGTCCAGGTTCAAATCCAATGGAAATTCTAAAGGGAATACCTTCTAACTTAAGACTATTCTTATTACTCATTAGTTTTGCTATTACTGTTCCCGGAATATGGTTAACAGTCACAAAACTTCATGATTTGCCCTTTATATCAGTTTTAACTGGTAGAAAACAAATTGATTTTGAGAGAATTTTATATTCATTTATGATATGGGGTACTGCTATTTCCTCTCTTGTATTTATAGATTATTCGTTAAATCCAGATGACTATCAAGTTAACTTTAAGATAAATGAATTTATTATTCTATTCATAATTGCTATTTCACTTATTCCTATTCAAATTAGTGTTGAAGAAATTGTATTTAGAGGATATTTGATGCAGGGTTTTGGTAATTGGTTCAACAGTAGATTTATAGCATTATTCTTGTCATCCACTGTATTTGGATTATTGCACTTTTCAAATCCTGAAATTGATGCCTTAGGAAATAAATTTATAGTGCAGTATATCAGTGCAGGGTTTATACTAGGTATAATCGCCTTAATGGATGATGGTCTTGAGTTATCTATAGGTTTACATGCCGCTCAAAATCTTATAGGTGTTCTTCTTTTGACTGCTGATTGGACTGTTCTTCAAACAGAATCTATTTTAAAATATACAGCTGATCCTGAAATAAGGACAGTTGACTTACTAATTTCACTATCACTTTATCTAATTGTAATACCTCTTTTTGCAAGGAAATATTCATGGACAAACTGGAAAGAAAAATTATTTTCTAAGGTTAGATAATTTTAATTCCATTTTTATATTACTCCTTTTATAGGGTGCATCTGGATTATCTATTTCTTTAAATCCAAATTTATTATAAAGGTGAATTGAATTTTTTAAAACTGTGTTGGAGTAAAGTATTACTGATTCAAAATTATTCTTTACAGAATAATCAATTATAAATTGTATTAATTGATGACCTATTCCATTTCCTCTTAAATTTTTTTTTACAGCCATTTTATTTAATTCATATATACTTTTTCCTCTGGGAATTAGAGCCATAGTCCCAACGACTTCAGTATTATAAAGAGCAAAAAAAATGTATCCACCCTTATCGATTATTTCTTCTTTACAGTTTTTGAGCACCTTTTCATCGTATTCCTCAACATAAAAAAATTCACTTAACCAATCGTGATTTAGATCATAGAAGTATTTAGAATATTTATCTGAGTAAGATTCTATTTTAACCTTCATTGTTTGTCATTCTTTCAGGATTGACATAATTATCAAACTCTTTTTCTGATAAATAATTTAGTTGAATACATGCTTCTTTAAGCGTAATGTTTTCTTTATAAGCTTTATTAGCTATTTCTGCTGCTTTGTAGTATCCAATTTTTGAGTTTAAAGTAGTTACAAGCATTAGAGAATCTTTTAAAAATCTTTCTATTTTCTTTTTATTTGGTTTTAGACCTTCAATACAGTTTTTTGAGAAACTCAAACATGCGTCTCCTAGTATTTTTGATGACTCTATAATATTGTATGCGAATAAAGGCTTAAAAACATTTAACTCAAAGTGACCATTAGCCCCAGCAAAACTTACAGCCATGTCATTACCTATTATTTGAGCACAAACCATTGAGATTGCTTCACATTGTGTTGGATTAACTTTTCCTGGCATTATAGAACTTCCCGGCTCATTAGCAGGTAATTTTAGTTCACCTAATCCAGATCTTGGTCCAGATCCCATCAGCCTTATATCATTTGATATTTTATATATTGATGTAGCGGCTGTCTTTATTGCACTGTGCATCTCTACAATACAATCATTAGATGCAATACCTTCAAATTTATTAGGGGATTCTTTAAAATTAAGGCCTGAGTTTCTTGAAATACTTTCAATAACATTTTTTGAATAACCTTTAGGAGTGTTTAGCCCAGTCCCAACAGCAGTTCCTCCAATCGGTAACTCTGATAAGTGATCCATTGCATTTTTAATAGATTTAATTCCATTATCAATTTGAGCTACATAACCTGAAAATTCTTGGCCAAGAGTTATAGGAGTAGCGTCCATAAGGTGAGTTCTTCCAATTTTGATAATTTTGTTAAACTCCTTTGACTTTTTATTTAGACTATCTCTTAATATTTTTAAATTAACTAATGTATTATCTGTAATTATCTTCATAGCAGCAATGTTTATTGCTGTAGGAAAAGTGTCATTTGACGATTGTGAAAGATTAACATCATCATTAGGTGATAGAGTTTTTTCTGATTCTCCAAGTTTTTTTCCTTCAATTATATGGGCTCTGTTTGAAATTACTTCATTTATATTCATATTAGTTTGAGTTCCAGAGCCAGTTTGCCAAATAACTAAAGGAAATTGTTCATTATGTTTATTTGAAATAATTTCATCACATACTGTTTGGATAAGTTCAGACTTTTCTTTTGACAAGACTCCCAATTCATGGTTAGTAGCTGCTGCTGATTTTTTTAAAATAGCATAAGCGTGAATTATCTCAATGGGCATTGAGGATGGGTTTCCAATTTTGAAGTTTTTTTTTGATCTCTCGGTTTGAGCACCCCAAAGCGAGTCTTTAGGAACCTTTACCTCTCCAAGTGTATCTTTTTCTATTCTGTAGTCCATGATCCTTTGTAATTTACTTAAAAAAAATTACTTTTGTTTAGCATTTACAAATATATGGAGTTTCAACAATACCTCGGTTTTTTAGCTTTTTTAGCAATATTCACAATGGGCTTTTGGCTCATGATTTTTTTAGCGATTGTAGCACCATATTGGGCTTCATCATATGTATTCCAAAAGATAAAAGATTTTATATCTAAGAAATTAAAATCCTAGTTGTTAAAGATAGGTCCATCATTACCACCTTCACTATAGTTCTGTTGATCTCTTTGAGTCCTTCTCTTTCTCATATTGTTCTTATCTTCACTAATAATATATGAAAACGTAAGTATTAGTGTAGGCTCTCTCCATTGCCCTTCAGATTCAGACCTGAAAGTTTCTCTTGTTGTAGTAGATCTCCATCTTCCAGTATTAAATAAATCAGAATATCTAAGGGATATGTTACCTTTTCTATCAAGAATATTTTTTTGAATTGCTGCTGTTGTAAATCCAAATGACTTTCTTTTAGAAAAAGCAGTTTCACTTGGACCTCTTAAAAATCCAAAGAATTGAATACTATAATCTTTTGGAAGCCTAATAAATCCATTAAATCTAGCACTCCAATTTGTGTCATCTGAATCAAAGTTTTGATTTTGATAACTACCTCTAATCTTTGTAGAATTAAGTGTAAAACTACCGTTAAGTCTAATTGACCTTGATGGGGTATAGGTAATACTTAGTTCAGATCCAATTCTTTTATTTGTCGATAAGTTAATTGGATAATACTCTAGTACAGGAACTTGTAATACAGGATTATCATTACTTGAATCAACTATCAAGTCAATAAGTTGACCAGTTTCTTGCTGAATTCTCTCAACATTACCATCTGATTGCCTGAAGAATAGGGATGTGTTAATTGTTATTTTTTTAAATCTTTTTAAATAATCAATTTCATAAGCAGATGAAAATGTGGGGTCTAAGAATGGATTTCCTCTTCTGTATTGTGTAATAGAGTTTCTTCTTGGGAAAGGATTAATATCCCATCCTCTTGGTCTTCTTATTCTTTTACTATATCCTAATGTTAATGACTCAAGTTCAGAAATTTCGTAAGCTAAATTTAAAGTTGGAAATAAGTCTGAATACTTCTTTATTTCAAACTGACCAGTAGTTTTTTGATTAATCTCTTGCTTTGAATTTTCAAATCTTAAACCTAGTAAAGTAGAAAATTTATTAAACTTTTTACCAAATTGACCGTAAAGAGAATTAATATTTTCTGTGTAGTTAAATACATTTGATAACCCACTATCTGACATATATGAGGTCCCTTTAAGGAAAGATACGTCATAATCAGTTTCCCTCTCTAGGAATCTACCCCTATATCCAAATTCTATTTCAGTGTTTTCATCAATTGGATAAACGTAATCCATTTGGGCAAGAAGTCTATTTTGAAAATCTATATTTGTTGTTCTTTCAAATTCAGATTCAGATACAAAAGGAAGTGTTGAAAAATCTTCTATATTATCAATTGAATTTTCATCAGATTCTTCATAAGATATTCTTGCACTAAGAGTATGACCCTCCTTACCAAAGTCTTTATAAAAATCAACTGCATATTCAAACGACTCTTCAAGTTCTTCATCATTTGCAACTCTTTCATTAGTAGCAGATAAGATACCACTGGTTATATCATTTACAATGTTCCTTGAGTTGCTAAGTTCATCTCCTTTTCTGTAAAACCCACTTAATGTAAGTGAGGTCTTGTCATCAAAGTAATATTCTAAACCTAGATTTAAGAAAATGTTTTTTTCATTCCTAGTACTTATGTTTGAGCTCTCGATTTCCAGATTGTTTCTAAAGTATTCTGTTTCCGAGAAAAAGTTTCCGCTATTGTCAGAGTCCTTATATGTAGTAGTATTGAATATATTTATTTTATCATTTCTAAGGTTGAACGTTCCAGAACCGCTGCTATTTTTTGGGGATCCAATACTTCCATTAACATTACCGTTAAAACCTAGTAAATCTTGTTTCTTTAAAATAATATTTAAAATACCTGCGGTACCTTCAGCTGAATATCTAGCAGATGGAGATGTAACAACTTCAACTTTTTCAATAGACTCTGAGGGAATTGACCTAAGCCCTTGTGGCCCTGATAGACCAACTAGACCTGATGGCTTACCATTAATCAATATTCTTACATTATTATTTCCTCTTAATGAAATATTACCATCAAAGTCAACATCGATCGATGGTATGTTAGCTAAAACATCAGATACATTTCCACCTCTAACAGTAATGTCTTGTCCAACATTGTATATTTTTTTGTCTAGTCTAACTTCAACCTGAGTCTTCTCAGCTCTAACCTCAACTTCTTCGAGAACTGATACATCTAGATTCAAAGAAATAGTTCCTAAATCAGTATTTTCTCTAACTAATAGGTTATTACTAGTATATGACTCAAATGAAATATATTCAATACTAACATCATACATGCCTGGTGATACCTCAATAGAAAATTTACCATCTTCTCCAGTTATATCTCCAAAGACATTTTCAGGATTCCTTATATTCTTTAAGGTAATTGTCGCATACTCAAGGACTTCATCAGTTTCAGAGTCAACTACAGATCCGGAAACATTAAATCGCATATTTTGATATTGCTGGTAATTAGTACCTCCAGATTGCTGTGAAATTAATGATGTAGTAGATAGTATTAGAAATAATTTGAATAGATTTTTCATGTAAGTTTTGTTTGGTACGGCAAATGTATTTTAATAAGGTTGAACGCAAACCCAACGTTTTGTTAAAAAAGTCTAATCATTTTTCTT
>CACHVZ010000018.1 GCA_902583445.1 uncultured Bacteroidota bacterium
AAAAAATAAATTCTGATTTATTAAAAATTTCAAAAACTATAGACAGGGATGATCCATTCAATTTTTTTATTAAATCAGATGGTTCAAATTCTGGTGATTACAGAACATATAATTTACCCCTATTACCTAAAGTTAAAACTTCATGGATTGGATATGATTTTGCAAACTCAACTGATATTGTCGAGCTTTCAGGTGTAACTAAACTAAGTGACTCACTTAGTTCTAAAATTTCAATTTTAAAAAATATTTCCTCTAAAGGTATTATATCTGATAATGTTATTCCTAATACATTTAGATCACTTTTTTCTTTTAATGTAGGAGATTCTGAAAGGTTTATATACAATCTTAAAAATTACTTTAAATCAAATAATATTGCTGCTGATGATTATAGTTTTAAATCTATGAATCTTATCAATGATATAAGTATAGTTGATGATCAAGAAAAATTTTTAGTTATTAGTTTAAAAAATACAGATCAGATTGAAGAATATTTTAATTTTCAAGAAAGCAACTACACAGATATAAATTTTATAAACCTTGATGAAGGCTTAAAATTATTATTACAATCTTTTAGTTATGATCCAAAAATAAGCTATTCAACTTTAATTAATAATTTTTTAATTATTGGTAAATCTGTTTCTCAATTAAGAAATGTAATTAATTCAAATAAAATCAATGATGTATTAGGTTTTAATTCTGTTTACACAAATTATAAGAAGAATATATCCTCTAACAATAATTTCAACTGGGTTGTAAATACAAAGAATAAAATGAATTCAAGTATAATGAATTCTTTAGATTCTGATTCATATCCTTTTATATCATTTGGTGTTAAATTTAGTCAAGATATAGCACTTTTAAATTTTGATTTTAAAAAAATAAATACTTTCTCTCAGCAAGGTGAAGCGTATACAGAATTTCTTATTTCATCGGATAGTGAAATAATTTCGGATCCAATTTGGATAAAAAATCACAATACTAACGAATATGACTTTGTATTTCAAGACATTGAAAACGTATTACATTATTATTCAAATAAGGGTAATCTTATTTGGAGAAGAAATCTATCTAGCAGAATCATCGGAGATATAAAACAAATTGATACATATAAAAATGGTAGACTCCAAATGCTCTTCAGAACAGAAGATAGATTATATCTTATTGACAGGAATGGAAATCAGGTTAACGACTTAAGTTTCGATTTAGAATTAGCAGACAACATAAATCCAATTTCAGTTTTTGATTATGAAAGGAATAGAAATTATAGAGTTGTAGTTTCATACGATAACCAAATAAAAATGTATGATGCAAAGGGAAAAATTGTAAATGGTTTTAGTCCTGATAATTTTTCATCAGATATAATTAAAAGTCCAGTTCATATTAGAATTGATCGTAAAGATTATATTATTGTTCAACTAAAAAATGGTGATTTAAAAATTCTTAATAGAAGAGGTGAAGACAGAATAGTTGTTGAGAATAAAATTCAGTATAATGACAATACTGTATATTCATATCTAGGCTCATTTACAACTTCTGATAACCAAGGAAATCTGATTCAGATTGACACTAATGGAAATTTTAAAAGAAATAATCTAAACCTATCCGAGAATAGTATGATTAATATTTTTGATGATAAACTTATATATATAAGCGAGGACATTTTATCAATTAAGGGTATTGATGTAAAGCTTCCTGTTGGTAGATATTCTAAACCTAAGATTTTTAATATCTCCAGAAATTTCTTTGTTGGTACTACTGATTTAAATGATAATAATATCTATCTATTTAACGACAGTGGAAAGTTAGTTAAAGGATTCCCTCTAAAAGGAAGCTCGTCCTATGATTTAATTGATTCAGATATGGATGGTAAGCTTGAGATAATTTCCAAAATCGATAATTTTTCAATTGTATCGTATGAGATAAATTAATTATCATAAACTAAATTTGCATCAAAATTTTTCTGAAAATTTTCAATAATCTTCTCCTTTAGTTCTAGTATGTCTACTTCTTGATTTAAAATATCCTTGATAGAGGTGACACCTTTATCCTTTATTCCACATGGTATAATATTGTTAAAATAATTTAAGTCAGAATTTACATTCAATGAGAATCCATGCATAGTTACCCATCTACTTGCTCTAATACCAAATGCACATATTTTTTTAAATTCATTTTGATTTTTAACCCAGACACCAGTTTCTCCTTTAATTGTAAATCCTAAAATGTCGTAAAAACTTAGAGTATCTATAATAGTATTTTCAAGAGATCTTAAATAAAGATTTATATCAGTAAAAAAATTATCTAAGTCAAGTATAGGGTAACCCATTATTTGTCCTGGACCATGAAATGTAATATCTCCTCCTCTATTAATTTTAAAAAATTCAATTTCTTTATCCTCTAACTGACTCTCAGTTAAAAGAAGATTTGATGTATCTCCACTTTTTCCTATTGTATAAACTGGATTGTGTTCTGTAAAAATTAGATAATTATTGGTTTTTAGTTTTTTTTCTAAAGTCCTATTTTGAACTTTTTGTTCAATTATTTTTTGAAAAACCTCTTCTTGATATTTCCAGGCATCAAAAAAGGAAGTCTTACCTATATCTTTAACTATTATTTTTTTATTTTTCATTGATTATCCAAATATAGAAATTTGTACTTCAATGATTATTTTATAAAACTTATCTTTGTTTAAACAACATATAGTGACCGAACAAGAAAAAATTAGGAGAGAAAAACTTGAAGAGCTAAAAAAGCTTGGAATTGATCCTTATCCAGCTGAACTTTATCCTGTAACAAATTTTTCTTCAGATTTAATCTCCAAATATGAAGATAAAAAGCAAGTGGTAATTGCTGGTAGAATTATGTCTAGGCGAATTCAAGGAAACGCTTCTTTTGCAGAAATTTTGGATAGTAAAGGTAGAATTCAAGTATATTTTAATAGAGATGAGATTTGTGAGGGAGATGATAAAACTAAATATAACATAGTTTACAAAAGGTTACTTGATATTGGAGATATAATTGGCATACATGGTGAACTGTTTAAAACAAGAGTTGGAGAAATCACTGTATTAGTTAAAGATTTCAAAATTCTTAATAAATCACTACGACCACTTCCACTACCAAAAGTTGATTCTCAAGGAAAAGAATATGATAGTTTTACTGATTTAGAACAAAGATACAGACAAAGATATGTTGACCTTATAGTAAACCAAAGTGTAAAGAAAACATTTATAAAGAGAACAAAAATTATTAATTCAATAAGAAATTTTTTAAATAATAAAGAATATCTCGAGGTAGAGACTCCAATTTTACAACCAATTCCAGGTGGAGCAACAGCTAGGCCATTTATAACTCATCACAATGCATTAGATATACCTCTCTATCTAAGAATTTCAGATGAATTGTTTTTAAAAAAATTGATTGTTGGTGGGTTTGAAGCTGTTTATGAATTTTCAAGAGATTTTAGAAATGAAGGAATGGACAAAAATCACAATCCTGAATTTACTATACTTGAACTTTATGTTGCTTATAAAGATTATTTCTGGATGATGGAACTTACTGAATCATTAATTGAAAATGTATGTCTAGAAATTCATGACAAAACTAAAGTTAAATTTGATTCCATAACAATAGATTTTAAGGCACCGTACGAAAGGATATCAATTACTGAAGCTATTATTAAATTTACTGGTTATGACATATCAGGTAAAAGTGAAATTGAATTGAGATCTATATGTAAAGATCTTTCTATTGATATAGATGATAGTATGGGAGAAGGAAAATTAATAGATGCAATCTTCGGCAATAAATGTGAAAAAAACTTTATCAATCCCACATTTATAACTGATTATCCTAAATCTATGAGTCCTCTTACAAAAGAGCATAGATCAAATCCTAATCTCACCGAAAGATTTGAGTTAATTGTCAATGGAATGGAAATTGCGAATGCTTACTCTGAGCTTAATGACCCAATTGACCAGTTAAAAAGGTTTGAAGATCAATTAGAATTAAGTAAGAAAGGTGATGATGAGGCAATGTTTATTGATATTGACTTTATTAAATCTCTTGAGTATGGAATGCCTCCAACATCTGGAATTGGTATTGGAATTGATAGACTTGTTATGCTGATGACTAATAAAACTTCAATTCAAGAAGTTCTATTATTTCCCCAAATGAAACCAGCAAAAAAGGAAACAGATATTTCTGAAGATGCAAAGGTTATTTTCAATAGACTTAAAAATGTTGAACAAATTCTTTTAGCTGACTTTAAATCAGAATTTGATTTATCTAATAAGAAATGGGATAAAATTTTAAAAGAACTTAGGGGGAATGATTTAGTAGATATTTTTAAATCTGATGATGGTAATTTATTCATCAAACCTATTTAATTTAAACCTTTTAATTAAACTTATTAATTTCTCAGCATATTTTGGGTCGGTGGCGTATCCAGCAGCTTTAAGCCCTATTGCCCAGGCTTTAAAATCTTTTCTGTTTAATCTAAACAAGGAGCTATATCTGTCCCTTTCAACAAGAAATAAAGAATGATCTTTATAAGATCTTAAAGGGTTTTTATATGACCTAAAACATTCACCTTTTGCATCATCATCATGTAAAATTGATTTTCCTTTCCATCCTTTGTGACACTTAATACCAAAATGATTATTTGCTTTTTTTGCCAGAGTACTTTGACCATGACCCGATTCCAGAATTCCTTGAGCTAACGTTATACTTGCAGGTATTTTGTAGAATCTCATGTTTTTAGTTGCAGCCGGAGCATATTTCTTGATATATAAGTTTATCTGATCATCAACAGACAAATTACTTTCTGATAAAGGCCTAAATGATGAACATGAAGAAAGAAATATGAATATTAAAAACAATAATAATTTTTTCATAACTTTATAATAATGGAAATTATAAAAAAATTATCCTCTCAGAAAATAATATTATTCACATTACTTCTAATAATAAATTCATGTGGAGTATATGTTCAATTTGATTATGACTCTGATGTTAATTTTAATAATTACAACTCATATTCATTCTATGAGTCAGATATTGAAAAGGTTGAAATCTCTGATCTTGATAAAAAGAGAATCTTAAAATCATTAGATATAGGGTTAAAATCAAAAGGGCTGAAAAGGTCAAATGATCCTGATATTTTGGTAACATTTGAGACTCACTCTAAAGAAAGGGTTTATATGAACAATTATTTTTCATACGGATGGAACCCATTTTTCTATAGATATCCATATTCATCTGCTTACTCATCAGTTCAAGGTACACTTTATATCAATTTTATTGATAGTAAAAACCAACAACTTGTTTGGCAAGGTAAGGGTATAGGTGTGTTAAATGAATACTCAAAAGATAGAGATAAGATGATTGGCAATTTTGTTGAAAGTATACTTGAAAAATTCCCTCCTACAGCTGACTAATTATTTTTTCAGACTCAGCTAAGGCTTTATCTATAGCATTAATATTTTTTCCACCTCCAGTAGCAAAGAAAGGCTGACCTCCACCGCTACCATCAATTATTGGAGCTAACTGTTTTATAATATTTGAAGCATTAAAATTCCTTTCAGCTATTAAATTCTTTGAAATAAAACATGAAATAAATACTTTTTCATCACTACTAGATAAAACAATCATAAATAAATTATCTATTTCATTAGAGAGTGAGAAGCATAATTCTTTGATTGATTTATTGTTTAGTTCTAATTTCCCCGTGAATGCATTTAATCCATTAACTTCTTTAATCTCATTGATAATTAATTCTTTTATTGATTGAATTTTTACCTTATTTTGAGAATCTATTTCTTTTTGAAGAAGTTTATTTGCTTTTTCACTTTCAGCTTTTTCTTTAAGTGCTTGATCTTTTAACTGTTCTTCCTTAATTCTAGTTTTATTACTCGATGCTGTAATTCTTCTAATACCAAATGCCTGAGAACCCTCAGAAATTATTTTAAAATCTTCAATCTCTTTTGTATTATCTACATGAGTACCTCCACATAGTTCATAAGATTCACCAAACTTTATTGTTCTTACAACATCCCCATATTTTTCTGAAAATAGACCAATAGCTCCTGCATTAATTGCATCATGATAATTTGCCTGCCTATCTTCAATACACTGAATTTCATCTTTAATTAGACTTTTAACAAGTTCTTCAACATCATTTAATTCTTTATCTGATAGTTTAGATTGATGTGAAAAATCAAATCTAAAAATATCTTCAGTAAGCATGGAACCTCTCTGCTCTATATGGTTTCCTAATATTTTTTTTAGTGCAAATTGTAGTAGGTGCGTTGAAGTATGATTTTTCTTAATAGATACCCTTCTATCTTTATTAATTTTCATTACTAAAGATTCATCTAGTTTTTCTGGTATATCATCTACGAGATGAATTATGTCCTCACCTTCTCTAAAAGTATTTTTTACAGCTATAGTTACTGAGTTTGAAATAATTTCTCCAGTATCTCCAATTTGTCCACCTCCCTCAGGATAAAAAGGGGTTTCATTAGTAACAATATGGTATTGAGTTTCTTCTTCACTGGTTATACATTCTCGATACTTGAAAACTTTTGTTTCAAGTTCGTAATCATCGTAGCCTTTAAATACATTTATAGATGAACTCTCATTTACAATAACCCATTCTTTAAACTCTTCATTGCTTGTTGAATTTGATCTGCTTTTTTGAACCTTCATATGTTCATTAAATCCATCTATATCAACTTGAAAATCATTTTCGCTTGCAATTAATGACGTAAGATCAATAGGAAATCCATATGTATCATAAAGCTTGAAAGAATCTTCACCGCTGATTTTCTTATCATTTGGATTAGAATTAATAATTTGATTTATTAGGTAGAGACCTTGATTTAATGTTTTAAGGAAACCTTTTTCTTCCTCATGAATTAATGAGGTAATGTATTCACTCTGATTTTTTAAGTCAGGATAAATAGTCAGATATTGTGAGATTACTACATCAACAAGTTCATAGATGAATGGAGTATTTATATCAAGATTTGTATATCCATATCTTATAGCTCTTCTTAGAATTCTCCTGATAACATATCCAGGTCCATTATTGCTTGGTATTTGACCATCTGAAATTGTGAATACTAAGGATCTAATATGATCAGAGATGACTCTTATAGCAATATCAATATTTTCATCACCTGACAAATATTTTTTATTTGAAATATCTTCAATTTTCTTGATAATATCTTCAAATAAATCCGTGTCATAAGTAGACTCTTTTTTCTGTAGTGCCATACAGAGTCTTTCGAGTCCCATTCCAGTATCTACATATTGCTTATCAAGTTTTATTAAGGATCCATCTTTCTTTCTGTTGTATTGAATAAATACTAAATTCCAGATTTCAACAACTTGTGGATGATCTTTATTTACAAGATCAGCTCCTTTAATTTTTTTCTTTTCTGATTCTGGTCTTAAATCAATGTGAATTTCAGAACATGGCCCACAAGGTCCTACATCTCCCATCTCCCAAAAATTATCTTTTTTGTTACCACTTATGATCCTTTCTTCGCTAAAAAACTTTTTCCATTCATCAAAAGCTTCTTTATCAAATTCTAGGTTATCCTCTTTTGATCCCTTAAATACAGAAACATATATATCCTCTTTTTTAATTCCATATATATTAGTGATTAGATCAAATGACCAATCAATTATATCTTTTTTGAAATAATCATCGAAACTCCAATTACCTAACATCTCAAAAAAAGTATGGTGGTAAGTATCAACTCC
>CACHVZ010000019.1 GCA_902583445.1 uncultured Bacteroidota bacterium
AATTTTTATATTTTCTAAAGATCTAAGAAAATTGTTTCTAGCGATATGACATAAGATCATATGAGTTGGACAAGACCCTCTCATTAAAGGTAATGTCGCAGAGCTTCCAGGATGAAGAATTGATCCCTGTCCCTCTACTATTACTATATCTTTATCTTTTTGATCTATTACAGCAGATTCTACAGCACCACATGCATGATCTAACTTATATGCATCTAAGGGGATCCCTGCTCCTGTAACTGTGATTCCTACTTGACCAGTAGCAACAAATCCAACATTTACATTTTTATTTCTTAAATATGAATAAAGTTCAAGACCAACAGTCATTTTACCTGCTGCCATATCAGTTCCAATCATAAGTACTCGTTTATTTGACAATTGAGATGCCGAAGATGTACCTATTTTAGGGATGAATTGTGGAACTCTTGTATCCCAAATCCATTGCTTATCATTTATTTTATATTTTGCAAATTCTGGATTAATCTCATCATGAAGTCCATTTATTATAGACATTCCCATTTCTATTGATTCTTTGATAACTGAATCCCAAGATTTTGGTCTAATACCTCCAGATGTTAGTACTCCTAAAAGCATGACGTTAGCTCCCATGTCCCTTGAATCCTTAATGGAACTAACAATTGGTATATCTTTCTTTATAATTGATACCTCAGATATTTTCTTTCCGGCAAAAACTGAGTCTATAACACAGACAATTTCATTATTTAAATATCTTAGAGCGCTAATACCCATTTTACCAAAGTCATCGTCTAAGCTGGATTCCATCCAAATTGCAATCTTATCACTTGATTTAAGCATAATTTTCAGTTTTTAATTTTGATCCATGCCCAGGTTTATTATCATTCATAGTAATTCCATCAATCATTGTAGCCCCTTCACTAGGATCTGGATCTAAATTATAGTGAGAATCTAGATCTACATAATCTATTATACCAGATATTGAAGCGCCAGCTGATATACTTATTGATGATTCACTCATACAACCTATCATGGTTTTTAAATTATGAGATTTGGCTACATTTAAAATTCTTAATGCTTCTGTTATTCCTCCACACTTCATTAGTTTTAGATTAACTCCATCAACATACTCATAGTGTCTTGCTACATCTTCAGAAAACCTACATGATTCATCAATAAAAATCGGCAAGGGTCTGCTTTTAAATAAATACTTTAATTTATCTTCTTCCCCTTCAACAAGAGGTTGTTCAATATATTCAGCTTTCCTATCAGCAAGCCATTTCATCATTAACTTAGCTTCATCTAAACTCCATCCTCCATTAGCATCAACTCTAATAGAGATATTAGATTTTTTTGTTGATTCCAATAATTGGGAATATATAGCTTTATCATATTCTATTCCGTCTGTGGACCCCAATTTTATTTTTAATGCTTTAATCTGAGGATTAGATAGAAGCATTTCTACTCTCTCTTTTATTATTTCAGGTGGATTTATTCCTACTGTTAATGAAGTTGGGGTTGATGGAACAGGAAGTCCTAACAGACTTCTTAGAGGTAATCCTGCTTTTTTTGCTTTCCAATCCCATAGAGCTATATCTAATGCGGCATATGCACATGGAGGGATATTAAGCTCTTTACTTCTCTGATATATTTCATATATAGAAAGTGAATCAATGCCTTGATCAATAAGCTTCGATAAACATGTTTCTACTTCATCAGCATTAGACGCACCCTCAGTTTTGCCTGGAGCTGATTCTCCCCATCCAGTAATTCCATGCTTTATGATTTCAACAAATAAATTTTGAGATTTACTGTGAATTCCTCTACTTATTTGCAGAGGATGTTTTTTTTTGAGATTTACTTTGTGAAAATTAACTATCATCTAAACAGAAAATGATAATCTAAGATAACAGTTTTCCTTTATTTTTTTCCTTAAAATTATCAAGTGTTTCTCTCTTGTAGATTGGAGTTCTATTTCTTCTTGTTATCCATTTAAGCCTACCCTTAAGGTGGTACCTAGTTAATGTGCTTTCACTAATGCCTAAATATTCAGCTGCTTGTTTTTTTGGAAGATAATTAATATGATCCGGAATGTTAGCAACATCATAGTTTGAAGAAGAAACCTCAAGGAAACTCCTCTCGATTTCAACATCCTCTTTTTTAACTCTTTTACCGTTTACAAAAACGGACCTTACTCCTTTTGGAAAGTTATTAAGATGCTCCAAGTCTAAATAATTCCTGTTCATTTTGAAATTGGTTTAGGTCAAATTTTTTGACAGAACCTAAAGTTAATAAAAAAATTAACTCTATTTATCTAAAAATTAAATAATTAGGCTATAAATTTACATACTTTAATTTTTTATAAATGAAATAAAGAAAAAGAATAAGAATGATTATAACTCAAATAAATTCTAAATTTTGTAAATTAATCAAAAATTAAATTTGAAAAATATAACCTTTTATTGTTTAAGTTTTTTTTTATTGATAGGGTGTAATTCTATAGATAATAATATATCTGACTTAGAATCCTTACAACTTAAAACTTCTTTTATAGATTTAGATGAGAACAATCTAGACCTTTCAGTATTTAATGATGGAAAAATTGTAATTAGCTATTGGGCCACATGGTGCGCGCCGTGTATAAAGGAAATGCCTAGTATGAAGAGAGCTGAAGAAATACTAACAGATTACGGATATACTTTTTTATTAGTTTCAGATGAAACAATTTCTAAAATATCTAGTTTTAAAAGCGAAATGAATTTTAACTTCAATTTTTTGAAATCAAATAAATCTTTTGAAACCATTGGAGTTTATGCTATGCCTACATCATATATCTTTAACGAAAATGGAGAAATAGTTGAAACTATTGTGGGGGTAGTAGAGTGGGATTCTGAAGAAATGATAAATAAATTAAAGACACTTTAATATGAAAAAATCTATTTTAATTTTTTCTTTATTGGGTATATTATCTTGTACATCAAAAGAAATTCCTATAGAAGAAATATCTTTTTCACATAATAACAGTAATGCTCAGCCTAGTTTAGTTTCAAATAATGGCTCATTGTCATTGACTTGGATTTCCTCTGATGAGGACATGAATGCTGAGTTAAATTTCCGTCAGTTTAAAGATGGTGATTGGCTTAATCCTATGACATTAGCTGTTGGATCTGACTGGTTTATTAATTGGGCTGACTTTCCAACTCATGCAATTAGTGGAGATCAAGTTATAACAAGCTACCTAAAGAAATCTGCTGGTGGATCATACACCTATGATGTCTTCTTAAGCCTACATAATTTATCAGGAGAAAAAGTAAAAGAAGATTTTATTTTAAATACCGATGGTTTCAAAGCTGAACATGGTTTTGTTAGCATAGTTGCAAAAAATGATGAAGGGTTTCTAATTACCTGGTTAGATGGAAGAAATACAGTAGAGAAAGATACGGACGGAAATCATAAACCTATGACCATTCGATTTGCTGAAATCACAAATAATGGGGAAATAATTAATGAAGATGAACTAGATGCTTCCGTTTGTGATTGTTGTCAGACATCAATAACAAATACTGATAATGGTCCGTTAGTTGTATATAGAGATAGAAGTGAGAAAGAAATTCGAGATATATACGTAACAAGAAACATAGATGATAAATGGGAGGCTCCTACTGCAGTCCATAATGATGGATGGGTAATATATGGATGTCCAGTAAATGGTCCTAAAGTAGTGTCTAATTCTAATAATATCGCCGTAAGCTGGTTTACTGTTTATGATGGAAAACCAAGAGTTAATCTTTCTTTTTCAGAGTCTTATGGGTCTTCTTTTAATTCTCCAATACAAATTAATGATGATAATGCTATTGGTAGAGTAGATGTGGTTTTCATAAATGATAAGGAAGTGCTAGTTAGTTATATGGAGGAAGATGATTTTGATACATATTTAAGATTAAAAAAAGTTTCTACGAATGGACAAGTTTCAAAGCCAATTACAATTGCTAAAATTGATAGTGGACGTAATACCGGGGTCCCGCAATTGGAAATACTGAATGACGAAATATTTGTTGTCTGGACTGTTTTTGAAAATGAAAATAATCAATTGAAGACAGTAAAATTAAGTTCCACAGACATCTAAAGTTTGAAAAATTATTTCTTTCTAATATTACTAATAATATTTAGTTGTTCAGACACCCCAGAAGATCAAAATTTTGATTCAGCAGAAATTATCGAGACGGTTGTTTTGCCAAAAATTATAAATGAAACCTCTGGATTAGAAATTTTAAATGACGTCTTTGTAACTCATAATGATTCCGGGGGAGAACCAAGTTTGTATTTTTTTAATTTTAATGGTGAGATTACAGGTTCTAAAAAACTGGAAGAAGAATCTTTTTGGGAAATTTATAATAATGACTGGGAAGATATTACAGCTGATGAAGATTTTATATACATTGCCGACACAGGAAATAATTTTGGAACAAGAGACAACCTAAGTATTATAAAAGTCAATATAAGTAATTTTAGTGTAGATAGTAAAATTGATTTTTTTTATTCTGATCAAGAGTCCTTTTTCCCGTCTTCAAAACATAAATATGATGCAGAAGCTTTATTGATAATAGAAGATAAAATTGCTCTTTTTTCAAAAGATAGAGACTCCCTAAATACTGATCTTTATTTAATTGATGACACGGTAAAAGAAAAACAAGAATTATCGAGCGTCGCAAATTTTAATGTCAATTCATTAATAACTGGTGGAGACTATGATAGTGATACTGGTATTCTAGCTTTAGTTAGCTACTCATCTAGAGGTGAGCAATATTTAATTTTATTTGAAGATTTTAATATTGATAACCCACGCAATAACTCATATAAAAAATATAGTATTCCTATAGAAAGAGCTCAAATAGAAGCTGTGAAAATTATTAGTGAAAAATTATTTTGGGTTACTTCAGAAGATGAAGGAATTGGAAACCCGTATATGTATAAGTTAGAAATAAAGTAGAAAAAAACGCTCCTAACAAAACCAATTAACAAAAATTCAAAATTAACCTAGCTAAAAAAGGACTAAAAATGACTTAGGAGCGTTTGTGAATCAACATCACAAATTTAGCTTTATTATCTAAGGTATTTTTTTAAAGAAAAGTTAAAATTATTTAAGATTATAGGTCAAACTAATTTTTAAGAAAGGGTGTCTTTTAGTTCTTTGATTGTTTGTGTCTTTTGACATTGAATTATAAGAGGTAAGTATTTGTAAATCTTTGAAATTTTTTTTCAACCCGATTAAGAATAAATTTCTAAAGTTATTCGAATCCATCACTAAGTTTGCCTTATCGTTAAACAGACTTCCTTCAAGTTTAAAATCATGGAAAAAGTATTCCTGCTTTGTGCCTATAAAAAAAGAAAACTTTGAGTCACCATTAATGATAAAATTATCAGAGAATCCAAACCATGATAGGTCTCCAATAAATAGTCCTACCTCTAACCCTGACATCATTTGGTATGTCCCAAGTCTAGAGTATAATTCAGATGTAATACTAATATTGTCCTTAATATTAAATCCTTTAAAATAACTTACTGAAAAATTTAGCTGAAGTTCCTGAGGCATCTGAGATTCCCATTTAAGATGAGGTAGATTTAAAACTAGGTCATGATATAAATTTTGGATACCTCTTGCTAATGAAGCATCTCCTGTAATACCAATTTGACCTCCTAGGGAATAGCTTGAATAATTGGTTAATTTTTTTTGATTTTGATACTCAAGGTATAAATAGCCACTATAAGGATAATCATATTTATTTGGATCAGGCTCATACCTCATAGATGGCGTATAAATTAACTGTCCAATTTTTAATTTATTTAATGAGCTTTTATCATTTTTGGCATTTGGAGTCATAAGGGTTAGGAAGATTCCGCTAGAATAGTAAAAATCTCTATCAAAGTACAGATCATTGTCAACATCCAAATTTATCTGCTTTTGTGAAATAGCATCGTTAGGTAATAAGCAGAATAAAATTGTTAAAAATGAAAGAATAAGTTTTTTCAATTAAATTAATTTTACTCTAATTTAATATTTTAAAATATTCTATGATTAAAATTGAATTGGCAACGCTGAATGAATTAGATAGAGTTAAGGAAATCGCTGAGGCTTGTGCTAAAAATATGATTGAGAATAATATTTTTCAATGGAATGATAAATACCCTAGTAGAGAAATATTTAAAGAAGATATTAAAAATAAATCTTTGTATGTATCAAAGATTAATCAAGAAGTAGTTGGATGTATTATGTTCTCATTCCGCAAAGATGATGTTTACAAGACTGTTAATTGGATTACAGAAGATGAATATAATTTATACATTCATAGGTTAGCAGTTGACCCTATTTTTCAAAAAAGAGGTATAGCAAGAAAAATGATGGATTTTGCTGAAGATTTTGCAAAATCTAATAACTGTATATCTGTAAGATTAGATACATTTAGTCAAAACCCAAGAAATAATAAGTTTTATAAATCAAGAGGTTATAATAAATTAGATGATGTTTATTTTCCTAGACAAAGTGAATTTCCTTTTCACTGCTATGAAAAACTTGTAGATTAAAATCCTAGCTCTTCAAGATCTTTTTTCTTTTTTGAGCTCTCAATGTTTAAGTTTTCGCAATCTAATGGAATATTTACAATTTCAGGGACTGGAAAGTCTTCTGCAGAAACTCCAAGATCAGGGTTTAGATATGCGTTTTTCATATACTGAGCCCATATTGGTAAAGCCATTGTAGCCCCTTGACCAAAAGCTATATCCTCAAAGTGAATAGATCTGTCTTCACCACCAACCCAAACTCCAGTTACAAGATTAGGAACCATACCCATAAACCATCCATCACTTTGATTTTGAGTTGTACCTGTTTTGCCAGCAATTGAATTCTCAAATGCATAAGGATAACCTGTTATTAAGTTTTTATATATATAATTTGTTTCTTCAAGACCTGAATGTCTTAGTCTACCTCCGGATCCATATTTTGTTACACCCTCCATTAGATTAAGAGTAACATATGCTGCCTCTTCACTAAGTACGTCAGTAGTTTGAGGAATGACCTCAAATAAAGGAACTCCATTTTTATCTTCAATTCTTGTTATAAAAATTGGTTCTATGTATATACCCTTATTTATAAATGTGCTGTAGGCTCCTACCATCTCATATAAACTTATATCTGGTGTTCCTAAAGCTATTGATGGAACTTCTGGTAAATAAGATTTAATCCCCATTTTCTTCATTAAAGTCACAACAGGTTTAGGACCAACTTGATCCATTAATCTTGCACTAATTGTATTAATTGAGTTTGCTAAAGCATTTTTTAAGTTTCTTGTCTGGCCATATTTATCGCTTGAATTTTTGGGACACCAAGCATCCATAT
>CACHVZ010000020.1 GCA_902583445.1 uncultured Bacteroidota bacterium
CCCATATATATGGAAGAACAAAATATACAAAAAAGGTTAACAGGATAATTGATAAAATATTCATCCAAATTCCAACGCGAACCATATCAGGAATTCTTAAATATCCTGAACCAAAGACTACTGCATTGGGTGGAGTGGCAACAGGTAGCATAAATGCACATGAAGCTGCTACAGTTGCAGAAACCATTAAAATAAATGGATGGACATCAATTGTCATTGCCATAGGATATAAAACTGGTAAAAGCATTGCAGTCGTTGCTAAATTGGATGTTATCTCAGTAAGGAAATTTACAGATGCTATTAATATGAAAACTAATAAAAAAAGAGATACACCATCTAATAAAGACATTTGAGTACCAATCCATAATGCCAATCCACTATCTTTGAATCCAGCTGCTAGGGCCATTCCTCCTCCAAATAATAGTAGAATCCCCCATGGAAGTTTGACTGCCTCTTCCCAGTTGAGAAGTCTTCTTTTTTTATTTTTTGTTGGAAGTAAAAAAATTATAACGGCACTAATCATTGCTATAATTGTATCATCAATAACTGGAACTACAATCTTTAGTAAATTATCCCTTGTAACCCATGCAAAAGCTGTTAAGGCAAAAACTATTGCTACTAGTTTCTCTTCATATGAAATTTTACCTAACTTATTTAATTGTCTTGATATCTCTTCTCGGCCTCCTGGAAAAGCTTTTTGTTTAAATTTAAATGCAAAATTTGTCAAGTACTTCCAGCATAAAAATAAGAGTATTATTGAAATAGGTAGACCAAATTTAAACCATTGAGCAAAAGTTATTTCGTATCCAAATGATTCTTGAACTACTCCTGCTAAAACTAAATTAGGAGGAGTTCCAATTAAAGTTGCAACACCACCTATTGATGCACTGTAAGCAATACCTAGCATTAAAGCTTTGCCAAAGATCTTATTTTCATTATCATCAGTCTCAGGATTATCTTTTAGCTGAGAAACAATTGCCAAAGCAATAGGCAGCATCATAACAGCTGTTGCAGTATTAGAAATCCACATAGACATGAAAGCTGTTGCTACCATAAATCCAAGAATAATTTTAACTACACTAGTGCCAATAATATTTATTATGTTAAGAGCAATTCTTTTATGCAAGTTCCATTTTTGAATTGCTATAGCTATCACAAACCCACCTACATATAAGAAAACATATTTGTGGCCAAAAGAGGCTGTAGTTTCAGATAATCCTAATCCTCCTGTTAACGGAAATAGAACAATTGGTATAAGAGCTGTAACTGCAATAGGTATTGCCTCAGTTATCCACCAAATTGCTATCCAAATTGTTGATGCTAACACTGCGTTAGCCTTAGAATTCAAACCTTCAGGATGAAAAAACGAAAGAATTAAAACAAATGCTAAAGGACCTGAAATTAGGCCAATATTTTTAGAGTTTAGTTTCATACCTTAATTTTAAAAATAATCTATTTCTTCTTAAAACTCTTATTTTTAGCATAAATTAAACTAATTAGATTCTAACTTAATAATTTATATTTAATAATGAAGATTGTTATTGCACCTGATAAATTTAAAGATTCACTAAGTGCAATTGAAGTTTGTGATAATCTTATAGAAGGCCTTTCTAAAATATATTCTAATTTTGATTATATCTCATGCCCTATGGCTGACGGAGGAGAAGGCTCGTTAGAAATTCTAAACTATTATCTTGATTTGGAACCTATAGAGTTAATTGTAAATGATCCCTTGTTCAGACCTGTGAAATCAACTTACTATGTTTCTAATAATACTGCATTTATTGAAATGTCATCAGCATCTGGCCTAGTTTTACTAAATCCGAGTGATCGAAATCCAATGTTAACTTCATCTATAGGTACCGGTGAATTAATACAAGACGCAATAGATAAAGGATTTAAAAACATCAATTTGTTCATTGGAGGAAGTGCAACTAATGACGGTGCAATCGGTATTGCGCATGCATTAGGTTATCGTTTTTATGACACTCTGAGTAATCCATTGTCTCCTGTAGGAAAAAATTTGATAAAAATTGACACTATAGATTCAAGAAGAGTAACAAGTAATCTTAAATATTGTAATATTGAAGTTTTTTGTGATGTTAACAATTTAATGTATGGGAGTGAGGGTGCTTCATTTATTTATGCTGCTCAAAAAGGAGCAACTCAAAGTCAAGTTAAACTCTTAGACGAGGGATTAAAAAATTTAGTAGCAAAACTTACAGAAAATGATTATAAAAAAATTTCAGATATTCCTGGTTCTGGTGCCGCTGGAGGAGTTGGAGGAGGATCAATTGCCTTTTTAGACGCAAAATTAGTCTCTGGAATTGATAAAATCATTAGGGTTGTTCAATTAGAGAAACTTATTAATAATTGTGATTTAATTATTACTGGAGAGGGGAAATTAGACTCTCAAACTAATAAAGGAAAAGTCATAAGTGGGATTTGTAAAATTGCAAAAAAATATCATAAACCCGTTATAGCAGTTTGCGGTTATGAAGAAAAAAACATTTCCAATAAATTAGGAATTAAAAAAGTATTTGCTATTCATGATAGAGCAAATTCTTTAAAAGATTCTATTAATAATGCGGGAGAATATTTAACTGAAATAGGTTCTGAAATCTTCACCTATTTAAATAAAAAACCTTGAAAGCGAAACACCTTCAAGGTTTTGCGGAGAAAGAGGGATTCGAACCCCCGGAGGTATGACCCTCAACAGTTTTCAAGACTGCCGCATTCGACCACTCTGCCATTTCTCCAATTGAGTTGCAAATATACATGATTTTGAGAATAAAAAAATTTTAAAACTTTATGTAAATAAAAAAGAATTATCTTGTTAGTTATATCATGTTTTTAGATATAAATTCAATTTTAATTTTAGTTGGTATCGGTCTTTTTGCTGGTGTTGTTAATACACTTGCAGGTGGTGGATCTTTGGTTACTTTACCTGTCTTGATTCTTTTTTTAGGACTCGATGAAGCTACTGCTAATGGGACAAATAGGCTTATGGTAATAACTGCAGCTTTGGTTGCAAGTTATGGTTACAGAAGCAAAGGAATTACTACTCACCCATGGGGGTTATATTTTGGAATAGTAGCAACTTTCGGTGCAATCATTGGAGCAAGAATTGCTATTGATATTGATGGAGATACATTTAAGAGATTTCTTGCAATTATTATGATTTCGGTTGGACTCATAATTGTATTTAGATCTAAATCAATTGCGTCTCTAGATCTTCCAGAAAGGCTGTCTGGTAAGTATCTTATTGGAGGCTTAATAGGATTTTTTTTTATAGGTGTTTACGGTGGATTTCTTCAAGCAGGTGTAGGTATTGTGATAATGCTGTTATTAACTCAAATAAATAGAATGAACTTATTAAGAACGAATTCAGTTAAAGCTTTTTCAGTATTTATTTATTCTATTGCAGCAGTTTTAATTTTTGCTATTGATGGAAAAATTTTATGGATTGTTGGTTTATGGATGGTTCTTGGTTCAGTTACAGGAGCATGGTTATCAAGTAGATGGTCTGTAAAGAAAGGTGATAAATTAATAAGATTTACACTTCTAATTATGGTCTCGTATATGGCAGTAAAGCTTTGGCTTGACACATTTAATACTTAGAATAACTTTCTATACTAAGCCCATATCCTGATAAACCTATTCTTGGTTTTTGTCTTGAATTAGTGAGTAAATCAATTTTTGAAATTCCAATTTCATGAAGTATTTGAGCACCTATTCCAAAATCTCTAAAGTCAACTTTAGGTTTTTCAGAAGAATCAATTAAAGACTTTAATTTATCAAGTATATTTTTTGGAGTTTGACTCTGATTTATAAAAATAATTGCGCCTTTACCTTCAGTTTTAATTTTTTTAAAAATTTCATCATACTTAATCTCATTTGTTCCTTTTAAGATTTTGGTAACATTGTTATCGCTCATAGATGAATTTATCCTCGTTAAAATAGTTTCATTTGATTCCCAATCTCCAAGAGTAAGAGCAATATGAACTTGGTTATTATTTATTTGTTTAAATGCTCTTAACCTATATTCACCAAAGCTTGATTTAATGTTTTCATCAAATATTTTATCAATTAGACTATCATTCTTCATTCTGTAAGCAACAAGATCCTCTATTGATACAATCTTGAGGTTAAACTTTTCAGCAACTTTATAGAGTTCAGGAAGTCTTGACATTGACCCATCATCATTCATTATTTCAACAATTACTCCTGCTGACTTAAATCCTGATAGTCTAGCAAAATCTATTGCTGCTTCAGTATGTCCAGTTCTTCTTAAAACTCCACCATCTTTTGCAATTAATGGAAAGACATGTCCTGGTCTTTGAAGATCATCAGGTTTTGTATTATTATTAACAAGTGCTTTTACTGTTTTAGCTCTATCTGAAGCTGATATTCCTGATGTAACACCGTTGCCTTTAAGATCGACTGAAACAGTAAATGCAGTCTCAAGAGGGTCAGTATTATTAGGTACCATTTTTTCAAGATTCAATTTAGAACATAAACTTTCTGACATTGGAACACAAATTAGACCCCTCCCATATTTTGCCATAAAATTTATTTTTTGAGAATCTATAGTTTCAGCAGCAGTGATAAAGTCTCCTTCATTTTCTCGATTCTCATCATCGACAACAATTATAATTTCTCCTTTTTTAATAGATTCAATTGCTTCTTCTATTTTATTTAGTTTAATTTTTTTCATTGTTATTTTTAAGTTTAAATAAATTGAATAAACTATCAGGAATATTAAAACTTAAAGTTTTATCCATAGATACAATTCTAGTTAAATAAAATGCAAATGGAAATAAAATCATTGTAGATAACCAACTTCCAATAAATGGACTTATTGAATTATCCTCAGCAGCATTTCTTCCAAATACACCAATATAATGATACGTTAAGAAGATTATAATAGAAAGAACAAGAGGTAACCCAAGTCCTCCCTTTCTTATAATTGAACCTAAGGAGGCACCGACTAAAAAGAGAAGTATACAAGCAAGCATTAAACTATATCTCTCATTTATTGTTAGTTTGTGAAGATTTATAAGTTTTTGTTGTAGAAAAAATGTTTTCTTTTTATTTTCTAATTGTCTAATATAAATATCAATTTCGTTTTCTGCTTTAGTCAAAACACCATTAAGTTCATATGGTTTAGGAGAGTCTAGCATATTTAAAAAAGAAACCCCATCTATGTCAATAAATTCACTAGGGTCAGTAGAAATATTTTTAAGTTTTTTTAATGTGTGATTATTTATGAAACTTTTTCCAAAAACTATTTTATCATCTTCAAATTTTTTTGATAAAGTATCAGAATTACTCTTTAACTCATTAATCTTCTGCATTTTATAAGTAGACTTGTAATTTTCTTCGTTAAGATTAATATTGTTAAAATCAGATATATCAATATTGAGAATGTACTCTTCAAAAGAGGCTTTAGTAAATGGATATTTCTGTTTGTCAGCTGCATTAATTGCATTTATATCTTCATACCTATTACCATTATTCAAGATTAATTGGAGATAATTTTCATCTAAATTTCTGACTTCACCACTCTCTGCCTTAATAACTATACGATTAATTTCATCCTCATTAAATAATTCGCTTGCCTCAAAGCCTGAAATATTCTTAATGAAGCTAAATGAGGTTGGAAGAGCACCTTCATTAGGAGAAAATTGAGAATATAATTTCCAGCCTTCTAATATTGACGCACTAAAAGAAATATTATATTCCGTATCATTGATTTTATTTACATCATATTGCCACTCTACCGGTTCAATATCCTGAGCATTT
>CACHVZ010000021.1 GCA_902583445.1 uncultured Bacteroidota bacterium
CCATATTTTCTATCAACTTTAATGTTTAAATCACCAATATCATTAAAAATTCCTTCTCTGATACTCAGTGTTGGCTTAAGTTTTGCTAGATTCTTCCTTAGATTATATGATTTTAATTCACCATATGTAACGATGTTATCTGAAAAATAAAAAGAACCAATTCCAAGAAAAAAATGAAAAATAAATAATGCTACCATACTTCTTACAATTGAAATTCCATTAGACTTCATTGCAATAAATTCATAATTTTCTGAAAGAGTTCCATATGTTGTTAGTGACGCAAGGAGAATTGATAGAGGTAGAACTAATGGAACAAGTTTAGGTGAAAAATACAAAAAGAATTTTCCAATTGTAAATATATCTAAACCTTTACCGGCAAGTTCATCAATATATAACCAGAATGTTTGAATAATAAATATTAAAAAACAAATTCCAAATACACCTAAGAATCTAGTTAGGTAAAAATTTAATATGTATTTATCTAAAATTTTCAATTAACAGGTAATCGTTAAACTTATTTTTATCAAATTTAAATAAAGAAGATGGAAGAGATAAATTGTATTTATAACTTATTGTTAAAAAACTATTTAAAATCAGATTATCTCTATTTTTTATATCAATTCTTTTAATTGACATCAAATTTGAATCAATAATTATTTTATAGACTAAATCTTCTTGAATCAAATTTCTTGCAATCAAATTAAGGTAAAAATCTTGACTTTTTTCTATTTCTATTTCAAAGTCATCTTTAAAAAAATTAAAAATTTGTTTGGGAGTGAAATTAAAAAAAGTGTTTGAGTCAGATGTAACAATTATTTCTTCATTTTCATGAATAATAGTATAAAGCTTATCGCCATCAAAAATCTGATCTATTTCTTCAGTATCAATAAAATACTTTTCTTTTTTAATATATAGTTCACCGCTTATTGGAAATAAATCTTTATCATTTTCTGATACAATTTTAAAGCTATAATTAGCATCTTTAATTTTCATTGCATTATTCATTACCTCCTCTAATACTTTAATTCCATTATTTTGTCCATTAAGACTAGAAAAGCTAAATAAACCTAATAGTAGAAAATTAATTAAATTATTTCTTGATCTCACTTAGTAAGTTCTCTAAAGAGTTTAAATCTGTAATTAAAACTTGTCTTGGTTTGCTGCCTTCAAATGGTCCAACAATTCCAGCATCTTCCATTTGGTCAATTAATCTTCCAGCCCTATTATAACCAAGTTTTAGCTTTCTTTGAAGTAATGAAGCAGATCCCTGTTGGTTTGTTACAATTACCCTAGCAGCTTCATCAAACATAGAATCTCTATCTTCAATAGATATATTTGAAGAATCGTTGCCGTCATCCTTTGAAAACTCAGGTAGAATATAGGCGGATTCATAACCAGTTTGTGAACCTATATATTCAGAAAGTTTTTCAACCTCAGAAGTATCGATAAAACCACATTGTATTCTAGTTAAATCATTTGATTGTGAATAAAGAAGATCACCTCTACCAATTAGTTGCTCAGCTCCTCCAGTATCTAAAATTGTTCTAGAGTCAATTTTAGAGGTTACCCTAAACGCTATTCTTGCTGGGAAATTGGCTTTAATTAGTCCTGTTATAACATTTACAGATGGTCTTTGGGTAGCAATAATTAAATGAATTCCAACCGCTCTTGATAGCTGAGCTAGTCTTGCAAGTGGTGTCTCAACCTCTTTACCTGCTGTCATAATTAAATCGGCAAACTCATCAATAACTAGAACTATATATGGTAAAAAAGTATGACCATTTTCAGGATTTAATTTTCTTGAAATAAACTTCTCGTTATACTCTTTAATATTTCTTGTCATAGCATCCTTAAGTAGCTCATATCTTTTATCCATCTCTCTGCAAAGTGAATTAAGTGTATTTATGACTTTATCATTTTCAATTATAATAGCATCATCAGACTCTGGAAGTTTTGCTAAATAATGTCTTTCAATTTTATTAAAAATTGATAGTTCAATTTTTTTTGGATCAACTAAAACAAACTTTACCTCTGCTGGATGTTTCTTGTAAAGAATAGATGTTATAATAGCATTTATTCCAACAGATTTACCCTGCCCAGTAGCACCTGCCATAAGTAAATGAGGCATTTTTGTTAAATCAACAATGAAAGTTTCATTGCTAATAGTCTTACCAAGTGTAATTGGAAGTTCCATATCTGATTCAATGAATTTTTTTGAGGACAATAGGGACTTCATAGATACAATCGACTTTTTTTTATTTGGAACCTCAATACCAATAGTGCCTTTACCTGGAATTGGTGCAATAATTCTAATTCCTAAAGCCGAGAGTGATAATGCTATATCATCTTCTAGGTTTTTAATCTTTGATATACGAATTCCAGCATCTGGAATAATCTCATAAAGAGTCACTGTAGGACCAATTGTAGCTTTAATTTGCTTAATGCCAATATTATAGTTCTTGAGTGTATCAACAATCCTATTCTTATTTGATTCTAATTCTTCCTGATCAATTTTAATTGTTCCATCTCCATAGTCTTTAAGAAGCTCAGTATTGGGATTCTTGAAGTTTCTCAAATCAAGAGTAGGATCAAATTTTTTAGAATTAACACTGGAAAAATCAATATTTTTTGATGATACTTCTTCTTCATTTATTTCCTCAACTTCAATTGATATATCCTCAGATTCTATATTATTATTACTATTATTATAAGTACGAGTATCATCTTCAATTAAATTATCATTTGGTTTATTTTCTTCGTTATAATCTTCCTCTACATTAGCTGCAGAATCTAAGAATTCAGAATCTTTAACTTTCAACAAATTTTTAATTGAATCCAAGGCGCCAGAAGGGGTTACATTAAATAATATAGCAATAGAAATTATAAATGAAAATATAAGTATTAGTAATATACCGACTCTTCCTATATAGGATTCCAAAAATAAATTAACTTCAAATCCAGCAAGTCCTGATTGAACTGGGAAATAATTCCTTAAATAGCCACTTAGGATTGTAGTCCAGATTAATAACAACAAAAGCCAATTAATCTTTCCGAAGAGATCAAATATTTTTTTGTTAAATAACATATAATAAGATGATACAAATAGAATTATTGGAAGTATAAAACTCGAAATTCCAAAAAGTTTATATATGAAGAGGTGACTTATATAAGCTCCAGTTTTACCCAAAATATTCTCAACCTCAACATCTCTATCAAAAATCATATCAACATTACTTTGGTCTATTTTCCAATTAAAAATGTAGGAAATGAATGAAGTAAACAGAACTAGAGATGAGAATAATAAAATGTATCCAAATACAACTTTAAACTTACTCTTATTAGCTTTTTTCTTGCTATTCATACAAGTTTTGTATTTAACAAAAATACAAATATGAGATTAGATAATTAGTTTTTGTTAGCTAAAGTCCTGATTTTTATTCTAAATGCTGCAAATAATAATGTCATAAATGGACTAATCCAATTAAATATTGCATATATAAAGTACTCACCAACACTAACTCCTAAAACAGATGAGTGATATGCACCACACGAATTCCATGGAATTAAAGCAGAAGTAACAGTAGCTGAATCCTCTAAAGTTCTGCTTAAATTTTCAGGTGCAAGCTTTTTATCCTTATAGGCTTTTTCAAACATTTTACCTGAAACAACAATAGACAAATACTGGTCCGAGGCAGTTAAGTTTAATGCTAGACAAGATGCTACAGTACTAGCAAATAATTTAAAAATATTATCAGCCCAATTTAATAACGCTTTGCTTATAGATTTAATAGCGCCAATTGCATCCATAGAACCTCCAAAAATCATCGTCGCCATAACTAAAAAAATAGTGTTCAACATACCTATCATTCCACCAGTAGAAAAAAGTTCATTTAAAATTTCACTTTCAGTAGTGATAGACACATTACTTGTAATAGTATCAATAACTACTTTGTATGAAGCAATTATTTTGCTATTTGAGGAATCTGAGAGCTCGTTAATTATTTGTGGTTGAAACAAAATAGCAAATAATGCTCCTAAAAGTGTACCTAATGTAAGTGCTTTTATTGGTGGGGTCTTTTTTATAATCATTATTAATACAATAATTGGAACAATAAATAGTATTAAAGAAATTTTAAAAGTGTTTTCAATTGTTTCAATTAAAAATGAATTGTCAGTTATTCCGTTGGATGTCTGATAAATACCAAGTATAATAAAGACTATCAGAGTAATTGAAATACTTGGAATTGTTGTATGTGTCAAATATTTAATATGTTTAAATAAATCTACTTTTGAAACTGCAGCAGCTAAATTTGTAGTATCACTCAGGGGAGATAATTTATCTCCAAAATAAGCACCAGCTATTACTGCTCCACCCACCATTCCTGCAGGTATTCCCAAAGCCTTTCCAATACCTACAAGGGCTATACCAACAGTTGCTGATGTTGTCCAGCTGCTTCCAGTTGCAACTGAAATAATTGAACATATAACTATACATGCCGGTAAAAATATATTGGGGTCAAGAATTTTTAATCCATAGTATACCATTGATGGAATAATTCCACTAATCATCCATGTACCAGCTAAAGCTCCCACCCATAATAATATAATTAGTGCTGGTGTAACTGATTTAATACTATTTGAGATGCTACTAATCACATCTTTATAAGAAACATTGTATCTATTACCAATCATAGCTGCAAAAGCTCCGCTTAGTATAAGAATGAATTGACTTGAACCAGCTAATGGATCTGCATCATAAATAAATATGTTAGCATATAGATTAAAAGATAATAGAGTTACCAAAAAGATTAGAGGTAAAATCGCTATTTGTAGAGGTAAAATCTTTTTGTTAGTGTCTTCCAATCTAGAAAATATGTTACAAGTTCAGAATTTTTTTTTTAATGCAAAGTATTATTAAGCAGTTATTTGGATAAACTTTAATTATTTTTACAGAGTGGAACATAAAATTGAAAAAATTTTAAAAGAGAAGGTCAAAACATTTGAAAAATGTAATTTTTTAATTGCGGTAAGCGGTGGAGTTGACAGCATGGTTCTTGCAAATCTTTTTCTAAAAAATAATTTAAGCTTTTCTATTGCACACTGTAACTTTAAATTAAGATTAAAAGAGAGTGATATAGATCATGATTTTGTTAAAAAATGGAGTTTACAGCATAAAATTCATTGTTACAGCAATGAATTTAATACAGTTGAATTTTGTAAAAAGAATAAAATGGGTATTCAGGAGGGAGCAAGAAAACTAAGATATAATTGGTTTGATGATCTTTTATCTAAGTTTAACTTTGATTATTTAGTTACAGCTCACCATTTAGATGATCAAATTGAGACATACCTTATAAATTCTTCAAGAGGATCAGGAATTAATGGATTATTAGGAATTGCATCAAGTTCAAAAAAAATATTTAGGCCATTACTTAATATTTTAAAAATTGATATTTTAGATTATGCACAAAAAAATTCTGTAGAGTATAGAGAGGATTCATCTAATTCTAGTGAAGATTATCAAAGAAATATGATTAGAAATTCTGTGCTTCCAGCATTTAGGGAATTTGATAATAATGTTATGTTAAAGTTCAAAACAACAATCAATAACCTGCAATCAACTAAGATATTTGTAGATGTAATAATGATAGAAACAAAAAATCAACTTTTTCAAAACAATTCAAATTCTATTAAAGTTAATATTGAAAAACTTATGGAAAAGAGACCTTTAGAGTTTTATGTTCATAACCTATTCCATGAATTTGGTTTCAACTA
>CACHVZ010000022.1 GCA_902583445.1 uncultured Bacteroidota bacterium
GGAAAATTATAAAAAATCAATGTTCCAATAAATAGAGCAGCTATTGATAGATAATAATAACTGTAGCTATAATTTTTAGTCGACTGTTTCTCTTTGAGATTAATTTTACCTAAAATTTCTTCTCTAGATCTTTTAAAATAATCTTTAGGAACTTTGAGTCCCAATTTTTTATAATGATGATTCATTTATTTCTTTTTTTATTTTTTTTTCTACTGAATAGTATACTGATTTAACAGTATTAATATTTATTTCTGTTATTCTAGCTATCTCCTCAAATTTAAGTTCATCAAAATATTTCATGTTAAAAATATTTCTTTGCCTAATAGAAAGCTCTGATAATATTTGATGAAGTTTTAGTGATAGATTATCTGCATCAAAAAATGTATCTGCAAATAATTTTTTTGAATTATAATCTTTAGAATCTAGTTCAATTTTTTTCATTTTTGATTCTTTATTCAAAAAACGAATTGACTCATTATAAGTAATTCTATATATCCAAGTACTTAGTTTGCTTTTTTCTTTGAAATTATCAATCCCATTAAAAACTCTAATATAAGTTTCTTGTAACACGTCATTAGCTGAGTCATGAGATAATACCATTTTTCTAATCATCCAATATATTTTTTCTTGATATAAATCTACAAGAAGTCTAAATCCTTTGTCTTTTGAATCAGGATTCTTTAATAATTTGAGTAAAGCACCTTCTTTCAATCTATATTTTTCTTTTTAGACCTAGAAAAAAATAAAAAGTTGAGGTAGGAGTTGGGAATATTATTTAAGAGATTTAACTATAGCTTCAAAAGCATTTGGATTATTCATAGCTAAATCAGCTAAAACTTTTCTATTTAAAGAAATGTTATTAGTCTTAAGTTTATACATAAATTCACTGTAAGTTATTCCATGTTGATGAGCAGCTGCATTAATTCTCATAATCCATAAAGATTTGAAATTTCTTTTCTTTGTCTTTCTATCTCTATAGGCGTATAATAATGCTTTCTCAACAGCATTCTTTGCAACTGTCCAAACATTTTTTCTTCTACCAAAGTATCCTTTGGCTTGTTTTAGTATTTTTTTTCTTCTAGCTCTTGAAGCTACTGAATTTACTGATCTTGGCATTGCTAATTATTTTAATCTTAACTGTCTTTTAATATTATTTTCATCACTTTCATGAACTAGGCCAAAATGAGTAAGCCTTAGTTTTCTTTTTTTTGACTTTTTTGTCAAAATATGATTTTTAAAAGCGTGTTTCCTTTTAATTTTTCCTGATCCAGTTACTTTAAACCTTTTCTTAGCACTGGATTTTGTTTTCATTTTAGGCATAGTTCCTCTTTTTTAATTCTTTTTTGGTGTTATATACATTATCATCCTCTTTCCTTCTAACTCTGGCATCTGTTCGACTTTTCCAATTTCTTCCAGGTCTTGAGCTAATCTTAATAACAAAATTTGACCTTGTTCCTTAAAAATAATTGATCGTCCTTTAAAAAATACAAATGCTTTTAATTTAGCACCTTCATTTAAAAATTTTTCTGCATGTTTCTTTTTAAACTGATAATCATGTTCATCTGTTTGTGGTCCAAATCTTATTTCCTTTACAACAATTTTAGTTGCCTTTGACTTAAGTGATTTGTCCCTCTTTTTCTGCTCATATAAGAATTTCTTGTATTCAAGAACTTTACATACAGGTGGAGAAGCTTTTGGAGAAATTTCTACTAAATCTAGTTCTAAATCTCTAGCAATTCTTAGTGCCTCACTTGTAGAATATACACCTACATCAACGTTATCACCAACTAATCTAACTTCAAATGCTGTAATCTTTGTGTTGATTTTATGAGGATCTTCTTTAATTACTCTTTGGAATCTCCTGTTTGATTTTCTTCTTCTTATAGCTATAACAATTATTTTTAGTTAATATTAAATTTTGGAATACAATCTGAAATCTCTTTCTTAATTATATCTACAAATTTTTCAATCTTCAATTCACCTAGGTCTTCTCCATGATGTCTTCTTATAGAGATTGATTCATTTATTACTTCATTTTCCCCAACAATAATCATAAAAGGAACCTTATTTATCTCAGATTCTCTAATTTTCTTTCCAACAGTCTCATTTCTATCATCTAAGTGCGCGCGAATTTCGTGATTTTCTAAGATATTTAAAACTTTTTGGCCATAATTTTTAAAGTTCTCACTTACAATTAGGATCTCCACCTGAGTTGATGCAAGCCATAGTGGAAATAATCCGCCTGTATGTTCTAAAAGAATTGCAACAAATCTTTCCATGCTACCAAATGGAGCTCTATGAAGCATAACAGGTCTAAGATCTTCATTATTTTTTCCTTTATATGTGAGATCGAACCTTTCAGGTAGGTTGTAATCTACCTGTATAGTACCTAATTGCCAGCTTCTGCCAAGTGCATCTTTAACCATAAAATCAAGCTTAGGTCCATAAAAAGCAGCTTCTCCATATTCAACTTTATAATTTAAGTCCTTTTCTTTTGCTGAATTTAAAATTGCTTGTTCAGCAATTTCCCAGTTTTCATCTGTTCCTATGTATTTATCTGGGTTATCTGGATCTCTTAATGAAACTTGAGCATAAAAATCACTGAACCCTAATGATTTAAATACATATAAAACTAAGTCAATAGTATTTTTAAATTCTGAATCAACCTGGTCAGTTGTACAAAAAATATGAGCATCATCAACAGTAAATCCTCTTACCCTGCTTAATCCATGTAATTCTCCACTTTGTTCATATCTGTATACTGTTCCAAATTCTGCCATCCTGTATGGTAAATCTCTGTAACTTAGTGGTTTAGAATTAAATATTTCACAATGATGTGGGCAATTCATTGGTCTAAGCATAAATATTTCGCTATCATTTGGAGTAAGTATAGGCTGAAAACTATCTTCACCATACTTTTCATAATGCCCTGAGGTAATATACAATTCCTTGGAACCTATATGAGGTGACATTACTTTTTTGTATCCTGCTCTTCTTTGAGCGTCTTCAAGAAAATTTTGGAGCCTATCTCTCAGCTCTGTTCCTTTAGGTAGCCAAAGAGGTAAACCCTGACCAACCTTTTTTGAAAAAGTGAATAGTTCTAATTCCTTACCTAGTTTTCTGTGATCTCTTTCTTTAGCCTTTTCAACAAGTTCAAGATATTCAGTTAGAAGTTTTTGTTTTGGAAAGGATATTCCGTAGATTCTTGTCAATTGATTGTTTTTTTCATCTCCTCTCCAGTAAGCCCCAGCAACATTTAGAAGTTTAACCGCTTTAACTTTACCAGTTGAAGGAATGTGTCCTCCTTTACACAGATCCGAGAAATTAGAATGATCACAAAATGTTATTGATCCATCCTCAAGACCCTCAATTAATTCAACTTTATATTCATTATTCTCTAACTTATAGAAATCTAGTGCTTCTGTTTTTGATACAGACTTCATGATAAAACTATGATCTTCTCTTGCCAGCTCTAAAAATTTTGATTCAACTCTATTAAAATCTTTTTCAGAAAAAACATCTTCGCCAAAATCAACGTCATAATAGAATCCATTTTCAATTGATGGACCTATAGTAAGTTTAGATTTAGGGTAAAAAGATTTGATTGTTTGAGCCAGAATATGTGCAGATGAATGCCAAAAGGCTTGTTTACCCTCATTATCATCCCAAGTGAAAAATTTGATTGAACCATGTTCGTTAATTGGTGATTCTGTTTCAACTATTTCATCATTATATGATGCTGATATAACTTTTCTGGCTAATCCTTCACTTATGCTTTTAGCTACATCAATAACTTTAGTTCCTTTTTCAAACTTTTTTACTGATTTATCTGGAAAACTAACATTAATCATAGTATTGTATCAATTTTCAAAAATAATTCAATTTAATTTATTCTTTGGTCCTAAAGTTCCATTTAATATATTACTTATTCCTCTGTACCCGAAATAAATAGCTAAAACAAGAAGAATGACACCAGTTATAAGGACAACAATAAAAAGGGGGTGATCTTGATTATTAAATGCTTGAGAAACTAGTACAGGCCCAATAAAGCAAAGCGAAATACCTGTAAAAACTTGAATAAAGCCTTTTTTTAGGAATTTATTCATTATTAAAGTTATCTATTGCTAAACGAATA
>CACHVZ010000023.1 GCA_902583445.1 uncultured Bacteroidota bacterium
TAGCTTCATCCCACCCCTTAATAACTTGTCCAACACCACAAGTGAACTCAATTGGTTCTCCTCTAGTAAAAGATGAATCAATTTCTGACCCGTCAACAAGTTTAAGAGAGTAATGAACTGAAAGGACATCATCGATCTTTGCATTAGGACCACTTCCTTTTTTTGAAACTTCATATTTTAATCCACTTTCAGTTTCAATCATTCCTGAAGTTAAATCATCTAGAAGTTTAGCTTCTTCCTCAGCTTTTAAAATATCTGCTTGACTCTTATTTGTTATATAGTCTTCAAATATCTTAGGAGCATCAAATTTCTCTGCATCTTTACCAATTCTTATGATCTTTACGGTTTTAATAAGATCATCTTGAGCAATATTATCAACAACATCTTGGCCAGAGTTAACTTTTCCAAATATAGAATGCTTTCCATCAAGCCATGGAGTCTCTACATGAGTAATAAAGAATTGGCTTCCATTTGTTCCTGGTCCGGCATTAGCCATCGATAAGATACCTGGGCCTGTATGTTTTAATTCTTCATTAAATTCATCATCAAACTGAAAGCCTGGTCCACCAGAGCCAGTTCCAGTCGGGTCACCACCTTGAATCATAAAATTGTCAATCACTCTGTGAAATTTTAGACCATCATAATATGGTTTTTTCGAAAATTGTTCATCTGCTGCAGGGTGGTTTCCTTCAGATAATGCAACAAAATTAGATACAGTTAATGGCGTCTGCTTAAAAAATAGTTCTAGTAATATATCACCTTTTGAGGTTTCTAAGCTTGCGTATATTCCTTCATTTAGTTCAGAGTAATCATTCATATTACATGAGTTTAAGATTAGTATTGTTGTTATAAATATGATAGATTTTTTAATCATAATATTCTTTTAAGTATTGTTTAATATCACTGATAAATTTCTTTTCAGTATCTATTAAATTTAATTTTGAGATTCCACCAGCAGCATAAATATGGCCTCCACCATTAAAATATCTTGAAGCAAATATATTAACTTTAAAATCACCTTTAGACCTAAATGAAATTTTAATTAATTCATCCTCTTTTTTTTCTATAAATAAAACAGAACACAAAATTCCTTCAACACTAAGTCCATAATTTACAAAACCCTCGCTATCTCCTTTCTTAAAATTACTAGACTTTTGATCTTCGTCAGTTATTAAAGTGTACAATACAGGTAAATCATCAATTCTTTTAAAGTTATTTATTGTGGTTCCAAGGAGTTTAAGTCTATCAAATTGAAAATTATTATGCAATTTTTCAAAAATGTGAGTAACATCTACACCATGATCAATTAATTTGGAGCCAACAAGAAGTGTTCTAGAAGTTGTTGAAGGAAAACGAAAAGAACCAGTATCTGCAACTATTCCAGTATAAAGACATGTTGCAATGTTATTATCAATTTTATTTGAATCTATGTAAGCTATGAAATCATAAATCATCTCACTTGTTGAACTCATTTTAGAATTAGAAATCATAAAGTCAGCATAATCATCTGGGTTCTCATGATGATCAATCATAATAACTTTTGCAGATGATTTTGATATTTTATAAGAAACATTTTTAGCTCTTCCTAAACTATTAAAATCTAGTGTAAAAATAACTTCAGCATTATCAAATAAAATATCTGATTTCTCTTTCTGAGATTCGTAAACTATGACATTTTCTGAACCAGGAAGAAAGTTAAGTATCTCAGTAAATTCATTTGGTGAAATAATACTTACACTATGGTCATTTTTTAAAAAATGAAACAAAGCAAGACAACTTCCAAGTGCATCAGCATCAGGACTACTATGTGGTATTAAAATGATTTTCTTATTTGTAGATAGAATACTTTTAATACTTTCAAGAATCTTCTTATCCATGAGTCGACTAATATAATATTATATTGAAAATTAAAATAAACTAATTACTAAAACTTTGATTAATGTCAGATATTATTAAATTTGCCGCATGAATTCAAATAGAACATTTACTATGCTTAAGCCTGACTCAATAGAGCAGGGGTACATGCTTTCAATTCTAAACATAATAAAAGAAGCTGGGTTTAAAATAATTGCACTGAAGTACAAAAAAATGACTAAAGAAGAAGCTGAACAATTCTACTCAGTTCACTCAGATAAGCCTTTTTTTAAAGATTTAATTCAGTTCATGACAAGAGGTCCAATAGTTGCAGCAGCATTAGAAAAGAGTAATGCAGTTGTTGACTTTAGAAAACTTATTGGTTCTACTGACCCCAAAGAAGCTAAGGAGGGCACAATTAGAAAAAGATATGCTAAATCTATAGGAGAAAATGCAGTACATGGATCAGACAGTGATGAGAATGCTTCTATGGAAATAAGCTTTCACTTTAGCGATAGCGAAATTTTTAGTTAAGGACTAACTCTTTTACATATTCTTTTCCTAATTCCTGATTTATAAGTTTAATTACCTTATTCTTTTCAAAAATTAATTCTTCTTTAAGTACTGAGGATTTTAGTTTAATAAAAAGTATACCCCTTTTATATTTTACATTGTATATATATTTTTGAATGTTTTCTCCCATAGCCTTAACCCATGCATCTTGAACTCTTACATTGTCAATTCCAATTTTAAAGTGTTTTTGTGAAACAACTTCGTCTAAAACTTTAGAAATTTTTTTAATCTCTCCTCTTCTATTCATTTGAGTATATTTTTTCTAAATCAAATATTTCTTCTTTATTTTTCAGTCCAGATAAAGCATCTTTTACTCTATCAATATGAGTATCTGTTATAAATATCTGACTAAAATCTTTCTTTTCTAGTATTTGTACTATTTGTCTGACTCGTTCTTGGTCAAGTTTATCAAAAATATCATCGAGTAATACAATTGGTGAATTGCCAAATTTTGTTTTATAATAATCAAATTGAGCAAGCTTTAAAGCAATAAGAAATGATTTCTGCTGTCCTTGACTTCCGAAATTTTTGATCTTGTTATTTTCAATTATAAAGTTTAAGTCATCTCTATGTATGCCTTTTGAACTATATTGCAGAAATCTATCTTTAGATAAACTTTCATTTAAAATCTCTGAAAAACTTCCAGAATTTAAATCACTTTTATAATTTATGTCAACAGATTCATTTTCAGAACTTATATTAGAGTAATATTTTTTAAATATTGGTATAAAAGTTTTTAAAAAGTTAGTTCTTTCTTTAAAAATTGGAGTTCCAAGACTAATTAGTTGTTGGTCATATGAGTCAATCGTATCCTTGTCAAATTTCCTGTTAATAAAGAAGTACTTCAATAAGGAATTTCTTTGAGTAATAACTTTTCCATAATCTATAACTCTCTGCAGATATATCTTGTCAACCTGACCTATAACTGAATCTATAAATTTCCTTCTCATTTCACTACCCTCTGTTATGAGATTACGATCATGAGGTGAAATAATAATTAAATTTACTAAGCCGATATGATCAGAAATTCTTTTATATAACTTGCTATTTCTTTTAATAACTTTCTTTTCTCCATTTTTAAAGTAACAATGGACATTTTCACCTCTGTTGTTAATTTCAAAATCTCCGTTAATTGAAAAATAATCTTGACCAATTTTAACATTTTGTGATGTGGATGGATTAAAATAGCTTTTTGTAAATGCTAGATGATATATAGAGTCAATTATATTGGTTTTTCCGATACCATTTTTACCAATGA
>CACHVZ010000024.1 GCA_902583445.1 uncultured Bacteroidota bacterium
AATAGTCATAAACTATGAAAGGATTGCTCCCACTTCTCGGATCAAATTTTCTTTTTTTATAATTTTTATCAGGAAGTTCAACAAAAGAATGATGTTGATTGACAGTAATATTTGATGCAGTTGGAGTAACACTTCTAACAAGATTTCCCATAGGGTTGCCAGTGAAAGTTAAGATTACATCAAATTCTATATTTTTTGGAAAGGCTTTTGTTCTGCCAAGTTCAATTGCAGACATTGATTTATTTAAAGAATAATTACCAGAATTAGAAAACCTTAATCTTTGCGAAACACCATGAGCATCATTCATTAGAAGAGGAGTTAAGTCTATTATGTAATTATTATTTTTTTCTTCAATTATTTCAAATGAAAATAAAACAGATCTAGCAAAAGCTTCCTCAACAGCCTTATTTTCAAGATAATTATCAGAATTAGAAACATATCTAGTATTCGGCTGAACCATTAATATTTTATTTCCTCTTTTAGTAAAAAAGACTATTCTGGTATTACCTAGCTGACCTCTATCTAACCCAAGATCATTATTACCAATACCTCTACTTAATGAATTTATATATAAAAATTCTTTATCAAGATTATTTACCTCAAGATGTATTTCCCCTGAATTATTACTGTAAGAGAAATTCATAAATCCTTCAAAATCAATGTTTTGAGAAAAAATAAGATTTGAAAATATAAGCGTAAGAAATAGTGTTTTTTTCATGGTTAATTTTTTAGAAATATAATTTTTTTTTTCGAAATCATATAATTAATTTGAACCATGTTTTCTAAAGAAAATTTAAAGGGAATTAAAAAACGTATTGATACGTTAAGGGGGTTTCTTTGACTTAGAGTCTAAAAAGTCCATTCTTTCCAATTTAGAAACCAAAGCTTCTGACCCTAATTTCTGGTCGAATTCTAAAGATGCAGAAAAAATTGTCAAAGAAATACAACAAATTAAATCCTTAATCTCTGAATTTGATGTTTTAATTAGCAAGTATGATGATATAACAGTCCTAGGTGATTTTTTTTTAAATAAAGAGATTAGTGAAAGTGAGATTAACGAATCATATTATGAGTTAGAGAATCTGATTGAAGACATGGAATTTAAAATGATGCTTAGCGAAAAAGAAGATTCTATGTCAGCAATTCTTCAGATTACTTCTGGAGCAGGTGGAACTGAATCTTGTGATTGGGCTGAAATGCTATTAAGAATGTATTTGATGTGGGGTGAAAAAAACAATTTTAAAATTAAAGAACTAAATAATCAACCTGGTGATGTAGCTGGAATAAAAACTGCTACAATTCAAATTGATGGAGACTATGCTTACGGATGGTTGAAGGGTGAAAACGGTGTTCATAGATTAGTAAGAATTTCACCTTTTGATAGTAATGCAAAAAGACACACCTCTTTTGCTTCTGTATATGTATACCCACTTGTTGATGACTCAATAGAAATTAAAATTAACCCCTCTGATTTGATTTGGGAGACTATGAGAGCAGGTGGAGCTGGAGGTCAAAGTGTTAATAAACTTGAAACTGCCGTAAGACTTAAACACAAACCAACTGGAATTACTGTTGAAAACTCAGAAACAAGATCACAATTAGATAACAAGCAAAAAGCACTCATACTTCTTAAATCTCAGCTCCATGAGATTGAGATTCAAAAAAACAATGAAGAAAGAAAAAAAATTGAAGATTCTAAGAAAAAAATTGAATGGGGATCACAAATTAGAAATTATGTATTACACCCATATAAAATTATAAAGGATGTAAGGACAGGTCATGAGTCAGGCAATACAGAGGCAGTTCTTGACGGAGACCTTAATGATTTCTTAAAGTCATTTCTTTTAAAAGGAAGTTAATTAGAATGGAATATCCTCATCGTCATCTTTATTTGACGGCTCACTAAAGTCACTTAATTTATTATCTGTGTTAAGCTTTGATTGAAATTCAAAAGGAGAATCAAAGCTATCAATATCTTCAAATTTTCCAAGGTTAGCGATAAATTTAAGTTTTATTGAATCTAAAGCACCATTTCTATGCTTTGCTACAATAAACTCCCCTTGACCCTCAGATGGTGTTTTCATATCATCATCCCATTCAGTAATTCCATAATATTCGGGTCTATATAAGAATGATACAATATCAGCATCTTGTTCAATTGCTCCTGATTCCCTAAGATCGGAAAGTATAGGTCTTTTAGTACCACCTCTAGTCTCTACTGCCCTTGAAAGCTGAGACAAAGCAATAACAGGAATATTTAATTCTTTTGCTAATGCTTTAAGATTTCTAGAAATTGTGGATATTTCCTGTTCTCTATTACCTGCTTTATTAGAAGACCCTAGATTCATTAATTGAAGATAATCTATTACAATTAACTTAATATCATGAGCCGATGCAAGCCTTCTAGCTTTAGCTCTCAGCTCAAAAATAGTTAGCGCAGCACTGTCATCAATATATAGAGGAGCTGATTCAAGATCTGATACTTTTACATTTAATTGTTGCCACTCATGATCTGCAAGCTTACCAGTTCTTAATTTATCAGACGAGAGACCAGTCTCAGCAGAGATAAGTCTAGTTATAAGCTGAACTGAAGACATCTCAAGAGAGAAAAATGCTACTGGAATTTTCTTTTGAACAGATATGTTTCTAGCCATTGATAATGCTAAAGCTGTTTTACCCATACCTGGCCTAGCTGCGACAATAATTAAATCACTTGGCTGCCAACCTGATGTTAATCTATCTAGTTTTTCAAACCCAGTTGATATTCCACTAAGAGAACCTTCTCTGTTTCCTATTTCTTCGATTCTATTTTTTGCCTGGATTACAAGATTCTGAGCAGTTTCAGATGATCCTTTTATATTATTTTGAGCAATGTCGTATAATTTTGACTCAGCCTCATCTAATAAATCTAATACATCCGTACTTTCATTATAAGATTTTTGGATAATTTCATTAGATATTGATATTAATTTTCTTTGAATAAATTTTTGCTGAATAATCCTAGAATGATACTCAATATGAGCGGAGGAGGAAACCTTTTGCGAAAGGTTAATTAGATAAAAATCCCCACCAATAATCTCAAAATTTTTATTCTTTTTAAGATCAGCAGAAACAGTCAATAAATCTATTGGCTCCGACTCTCTAAATAGTCTTTGAATTGACTCAAAAATGAGCTGATGAGATTTTTTATAAAAAATTTCTGGAGATAGAATGTCTATTACTTCATTAACTCCTTTTTCATCAATTAGCATTGCCCCAATAACAGCCTCCTCTAAATCAATAGCCTGTGGTGGTATTTTACCATCTGATAGACTTACAATCTGTTGATTTTCACTTTCATATATTTTTAGAGGATTTCTTTTCTCCATTAAGTAAAAGTATGGAAAAACAATTCTTAAAACCTAAAAA
>CACHVZ010000025.1 GCA_902583445.1 uncultured Bacteroidota bacterium
TAAATAAATCAGAAAAGTATGATTTTGAGGTTGTTCATTATACGCCTGACGGCAATCTAGGCTCTCTATGTGGAAATGGAACAAGATCTGCTATCGCACATGCCTATAAAAAAAAAATTATTAAAATTGACACAATTTTTGAGGCTTATGATGGTGTCCACAATGCATCTGTTGTTGATGATGAATTAATAGAAATGCAAATGAAAATTAATTCAAAAATAACTAAAAATGATTATGGGTTATGGGTTGATACTGGTTCTCCTCATTTGATAATTGAAACTTCAAATACTGATGATATCGATGTTGAAAAAGAAGCTAGATTAATAAGATACAGTGATAATTTTAGGGAGAATGGTGTAAACGTAAATTATGTTCAAAAAATATCAGATGAGGTTTTTAAAATAAGAACTTACGAAAGAGGTGTTGAATATGAGACAATGGCATGTGGAACCGGTTCCACTGCATCTGCATTATGTATGAACTATTTAGGTAAAACCACTAAAAATGAAATAAAGATGAAATGTCTTGGTGGTGATTTAATTATTAAATTCCATGAAAAAGATAAAGAGTACTCTAAAATTACTCATATTGGACCTGCACAAGAAGTATTTAAGGGTAGCTTTGTAATCTAGAAAATGAATCTACAAATAATTACACCAATTAATATTCCCTCCAACCAAGTCAATAAAAACATTTGATATTTAGTAATATTATATTCTTTTGATATCTTATCAATCATTCTCTCGTGCCATTTGAAAAAATTCTTCATTGTATTATTTTTTTGAGTGCCAATAGGCTATTAATATAAAAACTCCTTGAAATGGAAGTCTTAATATAGATTGGTTTTTTGTAACATTAAGCATTGATTGTGAGAGATCACTTTGAACTAAATGAATATTAGCTGGAAAGACTAGAATTAATAGAATAATAAGTCCAATTGATCCAATTTTCCTTGTTTGATTAAAGATTAGCATTATTCCAAAAATTATTTCAGCAACTCCAGTTAAGTAAACTAATTCCAAATGATATTCAAGATAATTAGGCATTATATGTAAGAAAAAATCAGGATCAATAAAATGTCTTACACCGACATATGTATATCCAAATGACATTATATAAATTGTAATAATTTTAAATAATTTCATTAAACTATCAGGCTAATATTAGTAGAAAATAGCTTAACTGATATTGATAGTAAGATTATTCCAAAAACTCTTCTAATTATAGCAATACCATTATTACCTAAAAGCCTTTCAATTCTATTTGATGATTTTAAAATCACATATACAAATATTGAATTAATTACAATGGCAATTATTACATTGATTAATTCATATTCAGCACGAAGAGATAGTAGTGTTGTTAGTGTTCCTGCTCCTGCTATTATGGGAAATGCAATTGGGACTATTGATGCAGTTTCTGGTTCATCACCCTGAAAGATAGTGACACCAAGAACCATTTCAAGAGCAATAAAGAAAATTACAATTGAACCTGCTACAGCAAAAGAATTAATATCTATACCAATTAAATTTAGAATCTCTTCACCAACAAAGAGAAATCCAATCATAATTAACATAGAAACTAAAGTAGCTTTCTCAGATTGAATTTTACCAACTTTTTTTCTTAGTGAAATTACTATTGGCGTGGCTCCTATTATATCAATTACCGCAAATAGTATCATACTTGCAGTAAAAATTTCTTTTACATCCATTACAACAAGTTTTATTGAATAAATATAATCATACTAAAAAAGATCTACATTAAAATAAGTAATAAAATAGTCATGAATTACACTTGCAAATGCTTCTGCAAATGTATTTATTGAATTTTGATTATCTCTAATTGTTGGATATGGAAATTCAAGTTGTATAGCATTAAAATTATAATCACTATCAGTTCCATAAATTACTGTATTATAACCTCCACTAAAATATCTCATACCCTCTGGACTTGGACTCATAGAACTTGGTAAAGCAGAGTATCCATAAATTTCAAATAGTGAACCTAGACTATTAGTTCCTCTAATAACATCAGATAATAAATGATTAGATGAGTTTAAAATATTAAAAATACTTGTATCATTGGATGAAATATTAAAATCTAGGTCTTTATCATTTTGATCTAATTCATTTCCACTTAATAAATATCCTATCCATGTTCTAAGATCAACAAATCCATCCGGGTTTGGACCATGACCGTGTATATCGAAAAGTATTCCAGTACCAAAATTTTGAATAATATCTTCTCTTGCAGATGAGATATAATAATGAAATTCATCGAATGCTCTTTCAGCAAAAACATTATTTTGTGCAGCCTCCACTTTATCCCTATTAGCGTCCATTTTTGTTCTTTTTAAATTGTTTATGATTAGATAAGGTCTAATGTTAAAATTCTCATACATATAATCACTAATTGATGTACCAAGCTCAATTGTATTTGAGTCTGTAACTGAAACTCCATATGTTCTATCAGATATCTCTAGTGGGACTAATTCACCACCATGAGGAATACTAAGAATTACTGGAATATTTCCAGGATAATAATTAATATAATTATTTCTTCCAGAGTATTGTTCACCATAAAAATATGGCCCATCACTTCCAAGAGTTTTAAAATTTCCATCTGAAAAATCATATTCAAAACCATCATTTGTAGTAATGCTAGAACAAGAAATTATAAATGATAATAAAAAAAATGAAACAGATCGAATAATCATGTGAATCATAGAGTATTTTCTAAAATTATGTTAAAACATTTATTAATTAAAAGTTAAACTATCTAACAATTTTTTTAGTGTGAACAATATTAAGACTTTTGCTTTCTAATTTAAAAAAATATTATGTTAATAAACTATGTAAAGTATTCAATCTTAGGTTTTGTTCTTTCTTCAAATCCTACTCTAAATATCGTTGAAACAGCTGTTTCAAACGAAAACTTTTCAACTTTAGTTGCAGCTGTCCAAGCAGGCGATTTAGTTGATGCATTATCATCAGAAGGCCCATTTACTGTATTTGCGCCTACAAATGACGCATTTAATAATCTTCCTGATGGAACATTAGAAACTCTTTTAATGCCAGAAAATAAAGAAACACTTCAGTCAATTCTAACGTATCATGTAGTTGCTGGAAAATTTATGGCTGAGGATGTTGTTAAT
>CACHVZ010000026.1 GCA_902583445.1 uncultured Bacteroidota bacterium
GTTTTTTAGAAGGTTCAATTGGTAATAAAAATATAGCAATTGATGCTCATCTTGACACGGTTTTTCCAGAAGGTACCGATGTACAAGTTAGAATTAAAAATGATACTCTTTTTGCTCCTGGAATAGGAGATGATACTAGAGGTCTTGCAATGATTCTAACAATTGCTGAAACAATAATAAAGAGTGACATTAAGCCTGTTGATAATATACTTTTTATTGGAACAGTAGGTGAGGAAGGTTTAGGAGACTTAAGAGGTGTTAGGTATTTATTTAAAAATAATGAACCAAAAATTGATTCTTGGATTGCTATTGATGGAGGATCGATTGGAAGGGTTAATAATCAAGCTCTAGGATCATACAGATATGAAGTTGTTTTTGATGGACCAGGAGGACATTCATGGGGGGCATTTGGACTTGTTAATCCTCATCATGCATTAGGAGCAGGCATAAAAAATTTTGTAGAAAAAGCTGATATATATACAGATAATGGACCTAAAACATCCTATAATGTGGGTATTATTAGTGGAGGTACATCAATAAATTCAATTCCTTTTAAATCATCAATGCAGATTGATATCAGATCAATTGATCCTAACAGGCTTAATGATATGGAAGAAATATTATTTAATTCCATGAACAAGGCATTGGATGAACAAAATGCAATTAAAAGAAGTGGTCCTGATTTAAAACTTACTATAAATAAAATCGGTAATAGACCCTCTGGAAAAGTTGATGAATCAGTTCCATTGATTCAAAAAACTATTGCTGCTACTCAATATATGGGTGTTGAACCACGTTTAACAATTGGTTCAACTGATTCAAATATTCCTATATCTCTAGGTCTTCCAGCAGTTACAATTGGAAGAGGTGGTGTAGGGGGTGGTGCTCATTCACTTGATGAGTGGTGGTTAAATAAAGATGGATATAAGTCTATTCAGTTAGCTTTATTAATATTACTTTCAGAAAGTGGGATAAATTAGATGATTCTAATGCATTAATTATTTACTTTACATAAATTAATTTATAAACTATGAAAAATTTATTTTTACTATTATCATTTTTATTTTCAGCATCTTTATTTTCACAACAACTCTATTGGTATGATGTAATACTTGAGGTTAACGGTGAGGATACAGTTCAATTTGAAGAAGCTGTAGATAATTATTATTCATCTGTAGATTTTCCTGCTGATGTCACAATGACCTTTTCTTCAATCCCATTGAAAGGAAAAGGGTATGAAGAAACTCATATTTTAAGTTTCGTGAGTCCTTCATCTCAATCCTTAGCTAATTTAAGGGCTTCGCTAACAGGTGAAGATTGGGAAAACTATGTTGAAGTAGTTAGGCCATATATAGATGGTTTTAGAGCTTCTGCAGGTAATGCATTACTTGTATATAAACCTGAAGAATTTCATGGAATTGGTCAGGTTTGGGGCTTTAAAGTGAGTAGTAAGAATCTTCCGGCCTTTGCAAATGCATTTACTAAGCTTATGGAAACTTATGATTCTCCTGGATTTGTTGGTTTAGCACAGGTAACTCATGGGATTAGTGATGGAGAAAATATACTTATTTATGGTACCTATCCTGATTTAAATTCTGCATTTACTTTTGGGCCAAAAAATGAACAAGAAGCTCAAGCTTTTGCAGAATTTTTTGAGGTTACAGATCAAGTCTCTGATTTTATACAATCATGGACAAGAGTTAAGATAAATGACTATAACTAATTTAATTACATAAAACAAATGTTATATAACCCTCAAGTGATTGGGGGTTTTTTAAATTACATCAATGAAGGTAATACCAAAAGACACAATTAGTTTTTTAAGAGAGCTAAAGCTAAACAATAATAGAGATTGGTTTAATAAAAATAAACAAAGATTTAATTCCATTCAAAGTGAAGTTAAAGAATTTGCAAATGAAGTCAATGAATCTCTAAAAAAATCAGATGATATTGAAAAGTTAAAAATATTTAGAATTTACAGAGATTTGAGGTTTTCAAAAGACAAAACACCTTATAAGAAAAATATTGGTATGGCATTTCACAGAGCTAAACCTGAGCTTAGAGGTGGTTATTACCTTGAAATATCTGCAGATGAAAGTTTTATAGCAGTTGGCTTTTGGAATCCTAATAAAGAAGATCTTCTTAGAATTAGAAAAGAAATAGAAGTAGATGGTCATGAGTTTAAAAGTGTAATAAATCATAATAAAATAAAAGATGTTTGGGGAGAGATTAAAGGACAAGAGGTTAAAACATCACCAAAAGGCTTTAATGCAGATCATCGACACGTAGATTTGATAAAAAAGAAACAATTCATATTTATTAAAAAATTAAAAGATGAAGAAATCCTAGATGAAAACTTTCGGAAAAATCTAGTTAATTACTTTATTTCTATCAGACCATTTTTTGATTATATGTCAGAAATTCTTACAACAAACCTTGATGGAGAATCTATTATTAACTAATTGATAAATATGCAACTACTAAGAGAAGAAGAATTTTGGAATACTATTACCCATTTTATTGGTCTTATAGCATCAATTATTGGCTGTACTTATTTAATTTATAGTAATAATAATTTATCAATATTAAGTTTCATAAGTATTTTTTTCTTTGGATTTGGAGAAAAGGATATACATGGGATTACAACCGATGAAGAAGTATATATAAAATATGAAAAGTGGAGAAAAGCCAATAATGTTTAATCCAGTGAGGGGATTGAATTGTTAAGCATATAATCTAAAAAAACATCTTCAAGAAATTTCCTTAGTTCTTCATCTTTCACAATTTCATTTTCCCTAAACACGCCAAATTCAATATTTGCCTCATAATAGGTAACTACCATTTCATACTCTATAATTTCTG
>CACHVZ010000027.1 GCA_902583445.1 uncultured Bacteroidota bacterium
ATAAATAAAAAAGAAAAATAGTTATCAAGAATAAGAAAACAACTATTAACAACATATAAAAAAATAATAAAGGAATTATTAATTTAATAAAAATGAAAATTGCAATAGGAAACGATCACGCTGGCGTAGGTGTTAAAGAAGAAATAAAAGAGCACCTCACCAAAAAAGGACACACTGTTATCAACAAGGGGTATGATGGAATTGAAAGTGTAGATTATCCAGATTATATTCACCCAGTATCAAAAGAAGTAAAGGAAAGGAGAGCAGACATAGGGGTTATAGTTTGCGGAAGTGGAAACGGAGCAGCAATGACGGCAAACAAACACAAAGGAATAAGGGCAGCAGTTTGCTGGAGTGAAGAAATAGCAGCTCTAGCCAAACAACACAACAACGCAAACATAATAAGCATACCGTCTAGATTTTTAAGTAGTGACAAAATATTAAACATAGTAGATGTTTTTATTAAAGAGGAGTTTGAAGGGGGAAGACACGTGAGAAGAATAAAAAAAATAGATAAAAATGACTGAGTGGAAAGAACAAAGATTCCAGGAACTTACTACAAAAGAATTATATGAAATATCAAGACTAAGGTCTAAAGTTTTTGTAGTAGAACAAGAAATACTATACAACGATTTTGATAGAAAAGACTATAAGGCAATTCATTTAAGTGGGTTTATAAATAAAGAGCTGGTTGCTTATGCAAGAATCTTTGATAAAGGGGATTACTATGAAGACCACCCCGGCTTTGGGAGGGTTGCAGTAATAGAAAAAGAAAGAGGAAAGGGGCTAGGGAAAGACCTTGTTAAGATGTGTGTAGGGGTTTGTGAAAAAAATTTTGAGAAAAAGGAAATTAAAATTTCAGCCCAAGCTTATTTAGAAAAATTTTATATTGATTTAGGATTTGAAAGAAGAGGCGAAGGGTACATAGAAGACGGAATTCCTCACTGCGCAATGTTTATGAGACCATAATTTAAAAAAGAGAAAAAACATCTTTATTAAGAGCTTCAAAGCCAACAAAAGAAGAGTGAGTGTATATAATCATATACGAACCAAACCCGTTGTTCTTGATAGCACCCTCATTCTTTCTTAAAACTTCTCGAAGCTGCCTTTTTATTTTGTTTCTGTCCACAGCGCGAGGAAAAGATTTTTTAGGCACAGAAACAACATAAAAAATTTCATCTATTTCCTGCTTCAAAAAAACACAACGCACAAACTTAGAGGACACCCCGACCCCTTTATCAAAAAGAAAATCTATTTTTTTATTTCCTTTTAGAGGCTTCATTTTAAAAAAGATCTTTAAGCGTAGAAGATCTGTCAAACCTAACACCCTTTTCAGTTTTCTTTAAAAACACAACCTCGTTAACAGGGTCATGTTGAAGAAAGATTAAAGAATTGTTTTCTACTAAGTTGTTTAAAATTCTTGTTTTCTCCTCCATTGTAATAAGAGGCCTCACATCATACCCCATAAGATAAGGTATGGGGATGTGACCAGCAGTGGGTACAAGATCAGAAGCAAACAGAATTGTTTTTCCTTTATATTGAATTTTTGGCAAAGCCATTTTTTCAGTATGACCATTTACTAACAAAAGATCAAAGCCAAGCTCAGAACAAAAACCATCTACAGCACTGTCAAAAAGATTTAACTGCCCCGAATCCTTTAATGGTAAAAGATTTTCCTCTAAAAAAGAAGCCTTTTCTCTGGGGTTTGGGCTAATACTTGCCCACACCCAATGGCTTTTAGAGCACCAAAACTTTGCATTTTTAAAAACAGGAATAATTTTACCACCCTCTCTTTTGGTTGCACCACCACAATGGTCAAAATGAAGGTGTGTGATAAACACATCAGTAACGTCGTCAACACTAAACCCGCAAGAAGCTAAAGAGCTTTCAAGCGACATGTCTCCGGATCTAGCGTAGTGAGAGAAAAACTTTTCGCTTTGTTTGTTTCCAAGACCAGCATCTATAAGTATAAGCTTTTCACCATCCTCAATTAATAGACAGCGAGCGCTCATCTCTATTCTGTTTTGAGAATCTGCAGGATTGGTTTTTTCCCACAGAACCTTAGGCACAACACCAAACATGGCACCTCCATCAAGTTTAAAATTACCAGTCTCTATTGAGTGCAGCTTCATTAGTCGTTAATTTTTAAAACAGCCATAAATGCTTGTTGGGGAATTTCTACACTCCCAACCATTCTCATTTTTTTCTTTCCCTTTTTTTGTTTTTCAAGAAGCTTTCTTTTCCTTGTTACATCACCCCCATAAAGCTTTGCTGTTACATCTTTTCTATAAGCCTTTATTGTTTCTCTAGAAATAATTTTAGCACCAATAGCTGCCTGAACAGGAATGTCAAACTGCTGTCTTGGTATTAACTCTCTTAGTTTTTCGCACATTTTTCTTCCAACTCTTTGCGCATTGTCTGTATGGATTAGAGAAGAAAGCGCATCAACAGATTTTCCGTTTAACAAGAT